>JAUQPG010000032.1 GCA_030550495.1 Candidatus Bipolaricaulota bacterium
ACACGGCTGCCTAAAGGCTTCAACTGCAGTTTCTTCATAGCTCTACCCCCTTTAATGAGAGATTTGCTTGATTGAAACGGATCAGACGTTGAATTAGCACTCTCGTGAGTGCTTTGCTAAAGGCACCCTAATTCTACCCGACCGGGGAAGGGCTGTCAAGTCCTCGAGAAAGCCAATAGAGCTAGAGAAAAAAGCCCGGCCGGGACTCCCGACCGGGCTTCGCCAAACTCCCACTCCCTAGGCTAGAACGACGTGTTAGACCACGGACAGTAGTCCACGTAGTTGCTCACGGGGTTTCCACTGCCGTCGACATTCAGATCGTCCGCTGGATTCGTGTTGCAAGGCGGCACCTCGGTTGTGCCGGCATTATCGAGAGGCCCGCTGGCATCGCCCCACCAGTTGTTCGTAGCATCAAAGAACGTCGTAGTGGTGTTGAACACGCCAAATTGTACGTTCCCCACAATGTTGTTCCCGTTCGCAGCCCAACCGGCTTGGGGCGTTGCTCCAATGCCAATCCCGACTTGGTTGTTCAAGATGTCGTTGCCGTTGACGATCTGGATGTTCGTGCCGGACGTGCTGAGGCCGATGCCGACGCCGCAGTTCGTGACGGTGTTGTTGTCAATCATCACGTTTTGCGCCGTGTCGGCCACGCCGATGCCGACCGCGTCTGGGATGTTCGCACCCGTCCAAGAGAGATTGCTGACGGTGTTGTTTTGAATCGTGATGTTATTCGGCGTCCCCGCAGTGCCGCCGGTGCCGATCCCCACAACTCGAACCCCAGCTCCCGGAGAGGTCAGGTTCGAGACTGTGTTCCCACTGACGATGACACCGCCGGCGCTGTCATTGACGGAGATGCCGATTCCGGCCTGCGTCTGGCCCTGAACGGCGCTCACCTGGTTACCCTGTATTGTGATATTGTTCACACCAGAGCCGCCAGAACCCCAGATGAGCACACCGTAAGCTAAGACCCCAGACACGATGTTCGTGATCTGGTTGTTTGTGACCGTGACGTTGGTGTTGAGCGCATGGATCGAGATACCGATAGAGTACGTCGCTGTCGTCACTAAGTTCTGGATCACGTTGTTAGCGATGGTAATGTTACTGATTGCTGAAGTAGCGAGCGCGATTCCAGAGAGATTCGCTGTGCTTGCCGGAGCGGTGATGGTGAACCCTTGGAGGGTCACGTTGCTGCTGGAGATCGTCACGACGTTCCCGGCAGCGGTGCCGTTGATGGTCGTGCTCGCGGCGCCGGCGCCGGTGATCGTGAGCGCCTTATTCACATTCGGGTTCTCATTGTACGTCCCTGGTCAGACAAAGATCGTGTCGCCCGGCGCAGCAGCAGTAATCGCAGCGCTGATCGTCGAATAGTTCTTGTTGATCGTCGTGTCTGCGCTGGCGCTGTTGTTCCCTGTGTTGGGGTCATACTCATCTGCCGTCACGCTCGCTGTGTCGGTCTTAGTCCCGGTGTAGTCGCACGTACTAGTGTCGTCATCGACAACCAGATCCACTCCGGAGGCCTTTGCTTGCACGACGATGGTAATGTCAGGAGCTGGTCCTACGGGCAGGCTCGCCCTGGTGCAAGTGACAACTCCCGCATTATGGTTACACGTCCAGCCTGTGCCCGTGGCGCTCTGGAATGTCATATTCGTCGGCAGCGTATCGGTGAGGGTCACGTTCGTGGCATCGTTAGGC
Source organism: Candidatus Bipolaricaulota bacterium (assembly GCA_030550495.1). GTDB lineage: Bacteria > Bipolaricaulota > Bipolaricaulia > RBG-16-55-9 > DRXL01 > JANXCC01. The sequence goes on from JAUQPG010000032.1 coordinate 1,693, forward strand.
CCGCTGTTCGTCACGGTGACCGTGTACGTCACGTTCCCTCCTCCATACACGATCGAACTAGGAGTGCCGCTCTTAGCGACCGATAGATCGGCCACGGGATTGACTGTCGTGTCTTCTGTGTCGGAGTTGTTGCTCGCATCGGGATCGAACTCGTTCCCCGTTACGCTCACGGAATTGGTGATCGACGGCACTGCATCAGGCTGCGGCGTCACCGTGATCGTCGCGGTCGCGTTGGCATTGGCGTTGAGTGCTCCAATATTGCACGTGACTGTGTGGGGCACATTATTGTACGTGCACCCTGCTGAAGCCGAGACGAACGTCACTTTTGCTGGCAGCGTATCTGTTACCGTGACCCCGGTAGCGTTGTTGGGCCCGTTGTTCGTCACCGTGACCGTGTACGTCAGATTGTCCCCAACGTTGACGGGATCAGGATTGTCGCTCTTAGTCACGGCAAGATCAGCCGCAGGGTTGACTGTCGTAGTCTCCGTGTCGGAGTTGTTAGCCGTGTTGGGATCGAACTCCGCAGCGCTAACGCTCGCAGTGTTCGTTACTGAGGGCACAGATGCTCCCGTAGCTGTTACGACGATGGTGACGGTCTGGCTTCCCGCTGCCGGGATGCTCGCCCAGGTGCACGTGATGATTCCGGTGTTATGCGCACACGTTGGCGCTCCCGGTGTGACTGAGACGAATGTCACGCTTGCGGGCAGCGTATCAGTCAACACAACGTTTGTCGCCGCTGATGGCCCGTTGTTCGTCACCGTCACCGTGTACGTCACGTTCTGCGTCGCGTTCACCGGATCAGGGTTGTCATCCTTAGTCACGGACAAGTCTGCTACCGGCGTGACTGTTGTGTCTTCGCTATCAGAGTCGTTTGCGGCATTGGAGTCGGTGATCGCCCCAGTCACGCTCGCCGTGTTCGTAATGGACGGCACGGCTCCAGCCTGCGGCGTCACCTTGATCGTCACGGTCGCACTGCCCCCGTTGGCGATCGTCCCCAGATCGCACGTCACCGTGGGGAAGCTCACCGTGCAAGTCCCTTGGCTGGGTGTCGCCGAACCAAACGTCACCGGATTAGGCAGCGTATCCGTGAGCTGGACGTTGGCTGCGCCGACCCCTGTGTTCTGGCTAGTCGTCGCTTGCCTGCCCGACGCGGTAGTCAGCTTCGCGGTGATCGTGCATGTCCCGACGTTGCCTACGGTCAGAGTGTACGTCAACTCATACCCTACGCCTACTGGATCAGGAGTGTCGCTCTTAGTCACCGACAGGTCGGCTGTTGGATTCGTCACCGTGAAGCTTACTTGGACAGTCGAGGCGTTTGTCGGGCCGATGGTGATAGGGTTAGCTGGGCCGTTGTTGGGGGTTGTAGTGCTAGTGAACGTCCCGCCGCAGGTGGAGCTGAGCGTATAGGTCCACAGCCCTGCAGAAGACCCTGGGCTGCCCGTGAGGGTGAGGGTGTAGGTGCCACCATGGACGATGGCTGCAGGCAGGCCGCTGAACACGATGGACGGGCCTACTGTTGTGCAGCCGAAGGCACCCACCAGTGCCGGCAGGCTCAGCACTAAGAGGTCTCTTCGAAACATTTTTTCAGAACCTCCTTTTTTAGTAATTTTGCGCAAAGTCGTTGCGTCCCAAGGGTGAGGGTACTTCAGGCCACCACCTCCTTTGGCACAGAGACATGCGTTCTTGACAGAAGCGCGCGTTTGGGATACAAAGTAAACAGAGGGGCGGCAGAAGCATGAAGTCTCTGACTCGCGGGAACGGGTCGGATTATCATCTCTGACGCCCCTTCTCTCTTCTAAGCTAGACTCTTATTTTCCATCCCCTAACTGTTCTTGTATGCGCCCTCGCTATTATACTGTCTTCCCCTTAAGTTGTCTTTGCTCTAGAGCAATGAGCGGAAGAACGGTATCACAGCCTACGCTTGTGTTTTTTCGTATATAAGACTATAAACGCGCGGTCTTGGGCATGGTACAGAAGAGATCTCGTTCGTCAATCTCTCTATTAGCATATGCTCGCTAATTTCTTGGGCCAGATAACGAGCGCATGTCGGTGCCGCTCTACCATCCCGCGCTGTTCCCAGGACTTTAAGATGCGATTGACTATATAGAGCGAAAGCCCCGTGGACGCAGCCAGCTCGCCCTGCGTGACAGGCAAGCGAGCACAATCTCCCTCGCATAATCCCTCAGCTAAACGCCGCACGACCCAAAAGAGCCGTTCCTCCGCAGACCCGCAGGTGAACCAATTCAGCGTCTCTATAAGGTCCACCAACATCTGCTGCAGCACTGCTACAGAATTCAGAGCGATAGAAGGGGATTCTTGCAACAGGCGCAGAGTGTCGTGGATCTCCCAGCGCAGCACACGCACATTGGTCGCCGCCTGCGCGGACACACAATATTTTGAGGCTACGCCCAAATACGCAAAGCGAAACGCTATGCCTGGCTTGATGAACCTCACGCGGGCTTCGATGAGCCGTGCCGGTTCGGCTATGATGTGCAGCTGGTCATCATTCAACCCTCGATAATACGGGCTTTGGAGTTTTTTGAGCAGCGCGACACGTTCATCGATGGACGTAGGGATAGCCCCCATGGTGCCCTCTTTTTGCTCACCCAAGCCGAAAAAATATTATAATATTCGCTTTGCTCTTGTCAACTCCTTCGGTGAACTGTGCACTGTTTGTGTGGGACAGCAGGGCTTGATAAGAGAAGAGTCTTTCAGTACAGTGCACTCAGTATGCCATCGGGCAAGACGCATCTGCGCATCGAGCTGCTCTTGCTGCCCGTTTGGGTTGCGCTCTTCTATCTTTTCATAGATACTTCATGGCACACCGGAGCTCTCTTTGCCGGGACATATCTCTTCTCGAGTCTCTTGCTCAGCCCTGATTTAGACCTACGACACAATCGTAGCCGGCGCCGCTGGGGGTTTTTGGGTTTTATTTGGATCCCCTATACAAAGATCTTTAAGCATCGCGGGGTCAGCCATAGTCTGCTCTTTGGCACGCTGACCCGCTTAGGGTATTTGGCGATCCTCGCTCTGCTGATCACCTTCGGGCTGAGCTTTTTTAGGATGATCTCATTCGACCCTCTAACAGCCGTGCCACTAGACCTGAAGCTTGTGGGGATTCTCGTGGCGGGCCTGTGGCTGCCCAATATCATTCATGTACTTGTGGATCGCGGCCACAGCGCGCTGCGCCGCCGCGTTTGACATCCAAGCAAAAGAATGGCAAAATACCCAAGAGAGGAGGTATCATTATGGGCGCACGCGAGGAGTTAGAAGCTCAACTCAAAAATATCTTCGGGAAGGCCAAATACCCCGTCAAGAGCGTCTTCGATTTGCTGCCGGTCCTGCCCCAAGGGCCGATGACCAAGTTCACCGCGGGGAATAAATCGTGGACGGCCATGGAGCTGTCCCAGAAGCTCGGCAGCCGCGCGCGTTTTCCCTATAACGACGTGGAATCCCTTGTGAAGGACTTGCTTGACGGACTGGCAGCCCTTGGCGAGCTATAACACAGAGCATGACGGCTGAGCGCGAGCCAGTCATCATCGCTGCAGTTCGTACTCCTATTGGCAAGCGCGATGGGGTCTTTAAAGATACGCGCGCCGATGAGCTTGGGGTCATCGCTATCCAAGGGCTGCTGGAGCGGACACAGATTGACCCTGCCGAGATCGAGGACGTCGTCTTTGGGTGCGTCACCGGGCGCGGTGAGCAGGGGTTCAACGTCGCGCGCATCATTGCTTTAGAAGCCGGCCTGCCCATCGAGTCTGCGGCGGTCACGGTCAATCGCCTGTGCGGCTCTTCTCAGCAAGCCATTCACTTTGCTGCTCAAGAGATCTTAGCTGGTGTCTGCGATTGCGCTATTGCCGGTGGGGTCGAGAGCATGACCCGCGAGCCGATGGGCTCGGACTTAGATAAACCCCTCAATCCCAAGCTCTTAGCCAAATACGAGATCGTCCCTCAAGGCGAATCAGCGGAGCGCATCGCCGACCAATGGCAGATCTCGCGCGAAGAGCTCGATGAGTTTTCCCTGCAGAGCCATCTAAAAGCTGCTCGTGCTCAAGATGCGGGCTACTGCGCGAGCCAGATCATCCCAGTCACTCTCAATGGGATGACGATCACGCGCGACGAGGGCGTGCGGCGCTATGCCTCTCCTGAAGAGGGGCGTGCCAAGCTCGCCAAGCTCGCCCCGGTCTTCCGCCCCAACGGGAAGATCACCGCGGGGAATTCTTCACAGATCAGCGATGGGGCTGCAGCGCTCTTGCTGATGACCCGCGAGAAAGCCAAGGCTCTGGGCTACAAGCCCAGAGCGCGGTTTCGCGCCTGGGCTGTCGCGGGGGTAGACCCAACTATTATGTTGACCGGCCCGATCCCCGCGACGAAGAAAGTCTTGCAGAAAGCAGGGCTTACCCTCAAAGATATAGATCTTTTTGAGTGCAATGAGGCGTTCGCCTCGGTGCCGATTGCGTGGGGCCGGGAGCTCGACATCCCATGGGAGAGGGTGAACGTCAACGGTGGGGCGATTGCGCTGGGGCATCCGTTGGGAGCTACCGGCGCAATTCTCTTCACGAAGATTCTCTATGAATTAGAGCGGCGCGATGCCCAGTTTGGCCTTGTGACGATGTGCATCGGCTTTGGCCAGGGCATCGCCACGGTGCTCGAGCGACTCTAGACTTTCACCGTGGGCTTGATCTCGTATTTGACCGTGCCCTTGACGGCGCGGGAGATGACGCACCGCTGTTGCGCAAGATGCACGGCGCGGGCAATCGCAAATTCGTGGGTCTTGGGATCGCCCTCTACTTCAATATGGGGCTTAAGAATGATCTCTGTGAAATGGAATCCCTCGTCCTCATGAGGAGAGACGCGCCCCTCCGCCTCGCACTCGATCTTCTTAATGGGCAGACGCATCTTCTCAGCTACGTACGCTAACGTGATGAGATAACACGAGCACGCCGCGGAGAGAAAGAGCTCTTCAGGGTTTGTCGGCCCGCCGATCCCTCCGAACTCCTCAGCAACGGAGAAGGGCGTCCGGATGGTTTGCTCCTCGTTGACGAGCTCACCCCGGCCGTGCATTCCCCCCTGCCACTGCCCGAAGACCCGAAAGACATACTTGGTGTGCATGGATACCAACCCCTTTGTGTGAGCGTGATCCTTTAGGATACCAAAAAGTCTAGGATCTGCCAACTCGCCTGCGCGCTCATTAGCGACTATACTTAAAAGCGATGACGAGTATCGAATTCTTATATAAGCTCAAGGAGTATCTGCCGGGTTTTGAGGCCCGCCCCTCCCAGAACGCCATGCTCACTGCATGCGAACGCATTATCACTTCTGGAGGGATCTTGCTCGTCGAGGCTCCCACCGGCGTGGGCAAGACATTCGCCTATGCGATCCCAGCTATTCTTTCAGGGAAGAAAACGATCATTTCAACGAACAAGAAGAATTTACAAGACCAGCTCATTCAGAAGGACTTGCCCTTGCTCGCACGAGTAAAGGGCTTTCGCTTCGCGGTTGCCAAAGGGTTCTCCAACTATCTCTGTCTCCTCGCGTTGCGGGGGTTTCAGCCGAAGACTCTCACCGAAGCTCAAGAGCATACGCGACTGCTGCGCTGGGCCGATGAAACCGAAGACGGCGAAATAGATTCGCTCGCACCGCCCAGCCCCATCTGGGACGAAGTCTGCGCCGATTCTGCAGGATGTCTCAGGCACGAGTGCCCTCACTACGATCAGTGCTTCTACTTTCGTGCCCGCGAGCGATGGTTCGGCGCCGATCTCTTAGTCGTCAATCACGCGTTGCTCGCCGCTGATGCGGCGTTATGGATGCAGACAGGGCGCGGATTATTACCCGATGCCGACGTGCTCATCGTTGACGAGGCCCACTCATTAGAAAGCGCCTTCGCTGATGCGTCCACTCAGTGGGTGAGCCGATATACTCTCGAGAATCTCATGCGAGAGGTCCTCGCTCTTGATCCCCGCTTAACTGTGAAAGCTCACGCTGTGCTCTCCCGCTTGCAGACGCTTGCTCCGGCGTTCTTTGAGCAGGTGCGCGCACGGTACCCTGCAGAGCGTTGTCGTATCGCCCCTGAAGAGTTCGCGCTCCGCGCCGAGGCCGAGCTCCTGCTCCACGCGCTCGTCCAGCTCCGTACAGCTATAGAAGACTTTTTAGCAAAAGAAGCCCCGACGCTCTTTGCGCAGAGCGACCAACGGACGCATCTGGCGAAGATCCGCAAGTGCGCTGCATGGATCGCTGAAGTCGGCACCACGCTGTTGCGCTTTCTCGAGCCTGCTTCAACGAGCTCTCCTCTCGTGCGCTGGATCGAGTCTTCTGCAAACAGAACGGCGCTCTGCGTCGCCCCGCTCTACCCCAAGACAGAGCTGCAAGAGGGGGTGCTCACACGCTTTCAGTCTATTATTCTGACGTCAGCGACGCTGTCGGTCGCGGGAGACTTCAGCTATATTCAGAATCAGTTGGGCCTCGAGGGCGAGACCTTAGCTTTAGAGTCGTCATTCGATTATGCGCGACAAGCCCGACTTTATATTCACAGAGTGCATCCTCCGGAGCGGGGCAATCTTTCAGAGCAATACTTGGACGAGCTGGCGCGCCGCATCGTCCGAATTATCGAGAGTACCGGCGGTGGGGTGCTTGTGCTCTTCACCAACGCACGGGTCTTGGACGAGACGGCCCAGAGGCTGCGTAACCGTATCGATCGTCCGGTGCTCTGCCAAGGCGAAGAATCCCGCGCTCAGCTCTTGACCAGATTCCGGGCCGACGGCCATGCTGTCTTATTGGGGTTGGATTCGTTCTGGGAGGGGATCGACGTGCCGGGGCCGGCGCTGCGCGCTGTCGTTATTACAAAGATCCCGTTTGAGGTCCCCGATGATCCCCTTCATGAAGCGCGGGTCGAGCGTCTGCGCGAAGAGGGCCGCGACCCGTTCAACGAATATATTTTGCCCAGAGCGGCGTTAAAATTAAAGCAGGGCTTTGGGCGGCTCATTCGCACTGCTACAGACACCGGGGAAGTGCATATCTTAGACGGGCGGGTGCTGACGCGCTCCTACGGGAAAAGACTGCTCCAAGCGTTGCCCCAGGGGATCGAGATTCGCGTCATAGATTGAGCAAGAGCTCGCGCAGCTCAGGTTTAAGAGGGACTCGTGCAGAGCCGTATTGTAACTGGGGAAAGCACTCCGGCCCGCAAACCCTTCTCTGTCGGCGTGTCAACCACGAGACCACCTGAACAACCTTGGGATAGAGCCACACCGCAAGAGATGCTCCTGGCAACGAAAGCGCCTGCACGACTCTCTTGGCAGCCTCGGAGCCCCAGCTGACAGACTCTTCTTCAAAGAGAAACATCGCAAACCCGAAATTTTCACCAAACTGGGCGCGCAGCAGCTCTTGCGCTTGGGCGCTCTCGTAAGGGAGCAACGCGAATCTCCTGTGCCAATCGAGTGCGCGCACTAGTCGTGCAAAGCTACGACAGTACGCGCACTCACCGTCGTAAATCACAAGCTTTGTCGCCACGCCTTGATTGTAGCAGCTATGTTAATAATCTTCTAGATACCGCTCGGTCTCCCAGGGGGTCACCACGAGACGGTACTCTCTGAGCTCTTGCTCTTTGGCTTCGAGATATTTCTCTAAAATATGCTCGCCGAGCGCAGCCGCGACGACTTTGTCGCGCTTGAGCGCCGCGAGCGCTTCGTCTAAGCTGCCCGGCAGCGCCCCGATGCCCCGCTCCTCGCGCTCCTCTTGCGTAAGCTCGTAGATGTTCTCTTCAACAGGATCGGGCGGGGTGAGCTTGCGCTTGATCCCATCTAGCCCGCTCACCAAGATCGCTGCGTAGGCTAAGTATGGATTGCACGAGGGATCGGGGCTGCGCAGCTCGATGCGCGTCGACGTCTCCGGGGTGTTGCTCGCTGGAACGCGAATGAGCGCTGAGCGATTGATCCTGGCCCAGCTGATATTCACCGGGGCTTCATAGCCCGGCACCAGACGCTTATACGAGTTTACTAATGGGTTGGCGAGCGCGGTGATCGCCCCGATGTGCTCAATAATCCCCGCGAGGAACTGCCGCGCGATTTGGCTCAGTCCGTAGGGATCTTTGGGGTCGTAAAAAGCGTTCTCAGAGCCCCGCCACAGCGAGATATGCGTGTGCATCCCGCTGCCGTTGATGCCCGCGATGGGCTTAGGCATAAATGTCGCGTGCAAGCCATGGCGCTTCGCGATTGTCTTGACGACAAAGCGAAATGTCACAATATTATCAGCGGTGCGCAGCACGTCGGCGTAGCGAAAGTCGATCTCGTGCTGGCTTGGGGCAACTTCATGGTGGGCCGCCTCGACTTCAAAGCCCATCTTCTCTAACGCGACGACGATGTCTGCGCGAGCCTCTTCGCCTAAATCGAGGGGGTTGAGATCGAAGTAGCTGCCGCGGTCGTGCAGCTCGAGCGAGGCACGTCCGTCAGGGGTGCGGCGGAAGAGGAAGAATTCGGCTTCGGCGCCGGCATACATCGTGTAGCCGAGCTTTTCCGCTTCGGCGATGGCGCGCTTGAGTACATAGCGGGGATCTCCTGGGAAGGGGCGTCCATCGGGAAGCAGAACATCACAGATGAGCCGAGCGGTGCGAGACGAGTCCATCGTCCAGGGGTAGATCGCAAATGTCGTCGGATCTGGCTGCAGGTACATATCGGACTCGGAGATGCGCATGAACCCTTCGATAGACGAGCCATCGAACGCGATGCCCTTCTCCAACACAGCTTGGAGCTTGCCCGCGGGGATCTCAACGTTCTTGGGAATCCCAAAGATATCCGTAAACTGCAGCCGCACAAAACTAATACCGTTTTCTTTAACGGCCTTCAAGACGTGCTCGACCTGCTTGCTCATCGTTGGCTCCTCCCTGAGTACAAGATGGGTATACGATACTCGAAAGTTTTCGTCTTGTCAAGAAATGCGTCGCAATATAAAAATTTGCTTCTTGATGACGGCTTTACATAAACATTCGTATCTTTTTTGGCGTATAATTAATCGATAGCAGCGCACGACTCGGATGGTGTAAGATAGAGCCATGAAGATTTTTTACACAGTTATGCGCTATCCCTTGGGGGTCTTGCTCGTCGGGGCGACCGAGCGCGGCCTGTGCACGGTGCAGTTTGGAGACTCCGCAAGAGCGCTCGAACGAGCCCTGCGCCACCAATACACTGCCGTTCAGCTTCAAAGAGACAAAGCGCATCTTACGGCGTGGGTCAAGGCTCTGCGAGGGTATTTCCAAGGGCACGAGATTGCCCCTCACCTACCTCTAGACGTCCAAGCGACGACGTTTCAGAGACGAGTCTGGAAGGAGCTGCAAAAGATCCCCTACGGCCAGACGCGCTCTTATAGTGAAATCGCTCGTGCGATTGGGCATCCGAAGGCTGCACGCGCTGTGGCCCGCGCCTGCGCGGCCAACCCTGTCCCCATAGTGATCCCATGCCATCGGGTCATTCGATCAGATGGCTCTCTTGGGGGCTACAGCGGCGGGCGAGCGCGCAAACGCGCCCTGCTCTCTCTAGAAAGAGCCTTAGGACAACCTAGAGCAAAGCATTCTTGAATCATGTCTTACAAGTTGCTATATTACTAAGTGAATAGTGATAACGTAAAGTGAGGTGTACGAGAACTATGATCACTGTCACCGTCAGCAGCAAGTATCAGATAGTCATTCCGAAGGAAGCTCGAAAGAAGCTCAACGTGCGCCCGGGTGACCAACTCTTGGTGCACCTTGAGGACAAGCAGATGGTCCTGCGAGTGCGCCCCCATAGCTACACCCAATATCTGAGAGGACTCCACAAAGAGATATGGCACGATCTCGACGCCACAGAGTATGTCCAACATGAGCGAGCATCATGGGGGCCTTAGAACGATTTCTCAAGCGGCATAAGTGCTTCGGCGCCGATACGATGGTCTTCATCTATCATCTTGAGGACCATCCCACCTACGCTGCTTTGACTCACTCGATCTTTGAGGCATGGGAGACTGGGCGCAACGTCGGCGTGACTTCAGCCATCACCGTGATGGAGATCTTGATAAAACCCAAACGAGAGGGCAAGCTGGCCATAGCTCGCGAGTATTGGGAGTTGCTCACTACCTTCCCCAATTTACGCATCATAGATATAGATCTTGCTCTAGCAGATCGGGCTTCGGACTTGCGCGCCAAGTACGGGATACGCACCCCAGATGCCCTCCAGGTGGTAGCAGCCTTAAGCGCCGGTGCAACGGGTTTTATCACCAACGATGACCAGCTAAAGAGCCTCACAGAGCTTGAAGTCCTTTTGCTCTCTGAGTGCATGAGAAAGGGAGAAGCAAGATGAGCCAGATGCTTGCTGTCAAGACGGAGAACCTTGGTCGTGTCTATCAGATCAAGCGCAAGCGTGGTGAATCCGGCCCCACGACGCTTGTCGCTTTGGAAGGCGTCAATTTAGAGGTCCGCCAGGGCGAACTCTTTGGGCTACTCGGCCCCAACGGCGCTGGGAAGACAACCCTCATAAAAATCTTGACGACGCTGCTGACCCCCACCAGCGGGCGTGCCTTCGTCGACGGAATCGACGTTGTCGAGAACCCCCAAGAAGTGCGGCGGCGCATCAACATGGTCTCCGGCGGCGAGACATGTGGGTACGGGTTGCTCACCGTCGAGGAGAACTTATGGATGTTCACGCAGTTTTACGGGCTCGATTTTAAGACCGCTCGTGAGCGCATTCAGTATATGCTTGAGGTCGTAGGGCTAGCCGACCGCGCCAAGACCAAAGTCTATCACCTGTCGACGGGCATGAAGCAGAAGATGAACTTCGCCCGAGGGTTTCTCAATGACCCCCAGATTCTCTTCTTGGACGAGCCGACGTTGGGACTGGACGTGCAAACGTCGAGAATTCTCAGAGATTTTGTGAAGCGCTGGGTGCGCGAGCGTCCTGGCAAGACTATTCTGTTGACAACGCACTACATGGTCGAAGCCGACGAGCTCTGTGATCGCGTTGCGATCATCGACCAGGGGAGAATCTTAGCGTGCGACACCCCAGCGAATCTCAAGAAGAGACTCCAAGGGGCTTCGGTCTTCAAGCTCCAGACAACGCCGTTAGACACGCTCGAGCACTTCAAGCAGCTGCCTGGGGTGACGCAGTTTGCGGGGCATCGGCGCAACGGCCATACTGAGCTGAACTTTATTCTCGAAGACGAGAATGCCCTCGTTAAAGTCTTAGATGCAGTACAAGCCAAGGGTGGGCATTTATTATCGTTGGAGAAGCGCGAGCCCACCTTGGAAGACGTCTTCATTCACCTAGTGGGCCGTGGGCTCAGCGACGAGGAGAGTCCGCCAGAAAGAATTCTATGAAGAACTTTCAGCGCGAGCTAGCAGTCTTCGTGCGCACCGTGATTGGACGGGCGTATCCCCGGCTGATTGGGCTGCAGCGCGAGCGGAGCTGGCTCTTCTTTGAGATTTTTCTGCCATTGCTGGGCACAGCTGCGTTTGTCTATATCTATCGGGCGTTGGGGGCCAAGCCTGAATTTACGGGCTTCGTCGTGCTCGGCGGAGCCATGACTGCGTATTGGATGAACGTGCTCTGGAGTATGGCTACACAGTTTTATTGGGAGAAAGAGACCGGGAATCTCGCGCTCTATCTGATTGCGCCCACGTCGAGAATGGCAATTCTGCTAGGGATGGCTCTGGGAGGCATGATCTCGACGACGGTACGCGCCCTGGCGGTCTTGATCCTGGGCTCGCTCGTCTTCCGCGTGACGTTTACCGTGAGCGATTGGGGAAGTTTGGGGCTCGTCTTCTTCTTGACGCTCGTAGCGCTCTATGGGATGGGCATGATGTTTGCCTCGGCGTTCTTGCTCTATGGGCGTGAAGCCTGGCACATGGCCAACTTACTGCAAGAGCCCGTGTTCTTGTTGTCGGGGTTCTATTTCCCCATTAAAAGCTTAGGCTTTTGGATCTCTGCTGTGGCGTCACTCATCCCGATCACGCTCGGCCTAGACGCTATGAGACAGATCCTCTACCCTCAAGCAGGCTGGGGCTTCCTCGATGTTCGCATTGAAACGCTGACCTTGGCGATCTTGAGTGTCGTCTTTCTCATTGCTGCCCATCGCATGCTCCTATGGTTAGAGAATATAGCACGTCGCGAAGGACGGCTCACTGTGAGAGGGCAATAACTCTATGGCTACCCAAGTGCTTCAACGAGAGACTTGGCGCGAGAGCCTGCGCAGCTTAAAAGTCGCCACATGGCTCGGTTGGCAGATCGAGTCGAACTGGACTGATCCGTTTCTCTTTGCGGTCTACTCGCTGATCAAGCCCATCGCTGGGGCGATGATCCTGGTCGTAATGTACTTGGTTGTCTCCGGCGGTCAGACTGGCAACCCAATCTTTCCGTATATCTATCTGGGGAATGCTTTTTATATCTATGTGGGCTCGGTGCTCATGGGGATCAGCTATGCGATCATTGACGACCGCGAGCACTATGGGGTTCTGAAGTATATTTATGTCTCGCCGATTCAGGTCTATTTCTATCTGTTGGGGCGCGGAGTAGCCCGCACGCTGACGGGCACGATCGCGGTGATCATCACCTTGGCCTTTGGGGTGGTTGTTTTCAAGCTTCCCGTAAATTTCTTGGCGATGAACCATGCGCTCTTCTGGCCGGTCTTTCTGATCGGGCTTGTGGGGCTTGCGCTCATTGGCATTCTCTTAGCTGGGGTGACGCTCATTACAGCGCGACATAATTATTTTATAGGCGAAGCTGTTGCCGGAGCGCTCTATTTGCTGTGCGGCGCGGTCTTCCCGCTCGACGTGCTCCCGAAGTTTCTGCAGTATATTGGGCTTGGGCTGCCCATGACCTATTGGCTGGAAGGGCTGCGCCGCGCGATGCTGGGCACCAGCGCGAGTCCGTTGCTTGCGCCCTTCTCCAACGAGACGATCTTGATAATTCTCTTCAGCTCGACGCTCTTGGTCGGGCTGATTTCCCTGAGCTTCTATCGCTGGTGTGAGCGCCGCGCCAAAGAGAAGGGACTTATAGATATGCAAACGATGTATTGATATAATATAGTGTGCTATGAACACCTTCGTGAAGACTCTGATCGTGATCGCGCTCGTTGCCGTGCCAGCTCTCGCTCAGCAACCCTTGGTTGTGAAGGTCTCCTGTCGCGATAGTGCGACAATCACACTCGAGCCAGATCGCATTGACTCGCTGCTCTTGCGTGCTACAGGGCGGACCGTCCAATGGGAGCTCGAGACTTCTGGCTGTCCGCCAAGCGTCTCCCGCGTCGAGATTCGCTTCGCCAAGACCAGCCCCTTCGGCGAGACTCCAGCTGACAAGGAGCTCGTCGTGCCGGAGCTGCCCTCGCCGCTGCCGGAGAGCGTGCCCCTCATCAGCCGTGAGATCACGACTGCTGGAGAGCATCGCTACGAGGTCCTGGTCATGGATGCCGAGGGCAACGTCTTGAGCAGGCAGCAAGGGCACATCTCCGTGCGAGCCATCGCGCCAGGGATGACTCTTCCTACTTTGATCCTGGCTGGCTTGATCGTGGGGCTCTTTCTCTTGTTGATCCGGCGTCGCCTCAGCGTGCTCTCGGCGTAGATAGCTCTGGATGAACCGGAATCGCAGTCTGGTGCGGGCGTGGGTAACGCTTGCCGGAGTTATCGGGGCGTTCGTCGTGCTCCAACCATTGTTGATCTACATTGGATTTGTGCGTTGGGCTAATGAGCTCACTGCTCAGCTCTTGGCGTTCGCGCTGGGATTACTTGGCACTTCGAGCTCTGTCGAGGGTGCTGTCGTACGCTCCCAGATCTTCTCGCTCGAGATTATCTTTGGGTGTACGGCTGTTCTGCCCATTGTGCTCTTTGTTGCTGCTGTAGCGGCAACGCCTACGGTGTCCAAGGCAAAGCTGTGGGCTCTTGTGTGGGGGGTGCCCTCACTGGTGCTCTTCAATCTCGTGCGGCTTGTGAGCTTAGTGTATATAGGGCGTCTCGCCCCCCAGATCTTCGACACAGTGCACGTACTGATCTGGCAGCCGCTGACGATTCTCTTTGCTCTGGCGCTGTGGTTAATGTGGATCGAGCGTCGACGCGCTCACTGCTCATGACGAAGATCGTTCTCTTTTTGATTGGCTGTGCTCTGGTTCTTACAGCGTTCGCGCTCGTATGGCCGCTGGTAGCTCCTCTCTACGCGCAGCTCCAAGTCTTTTGTGTCCAGCCCTTGCTGGGTTCTGAGCTGCGCGCGACTGTAGATTCCGAGGGCATCGCTGTCTATCGTGATGAGAAATTTCTGACGCGACGAGAGTTTCTCAGTTTTGGCGGGCTGGGGTTGACGCTGGCACTCTGGCTCATGACGCCGGGTTTCTCGTGGAAGAGACGCATACTGTGGACAGCGCTGGGGCTGATAATTCTCTTTTTCTGGCATGTGCTCGGCTTGTGGGTGCTGATCGCGTTTATTCAAGCCCTAGAAGTGAAGCGCGCGGGAGGGCTGATGACACTGCTCTATAGTATCATAGCGATAGGGGATTGGGTGATGCCCGTCGTGTTGTGGGGAGCGGTGTTGCTCTCCTATCGCTTTTGGGGATCGGGAGCTGCGCCATAAATTGCTGTCTTACGCCCTAAGCGCCAGGCCCAGCAGCTATCGCCATACGACCAGTGCCACCACTCGCCGGCATAGTTGGTGAACCCTGCTTTGGTCATGACCCGAATCAAGAGCTCTCGGTTCTTGCGTGCTTCTTCAGAGATACCTTCAGCATACGTAGCGGCGACAGCGCGAGCCTTGGGCGTGCGCCACTTGTATGGGGAAGTCATATCTAACTCTTTGCCGTCGGGACCAATAATAGTGAGATCTATTGCTCCGCCGGTGCTGTGTCCTGGGGGAGTTTTAGCATCTGGGGGATGGACAAATCTATTCGTCATGCGTCTTAAGACGTTCTTTGGGGCGTTGGGGTGGCGGCGCCTCATGCGTCGATAGACTCTCTGATAGATTTGCTTTTGCTCTTCGATGGAGCGATAGGCGCTGAAGACGCCGAGCTTGTAGCCCTCGGGTAAGAGTCGAGCAGCTTTTTGGAGCATTCGGGCAACTGTTTTGCGGGCGAAGAGTTGCTGGGGCTCGCCGGTGTGCCAATTGGGCAAGATGACGATGCGCTTGTCAAGCCCGTTGAGCTTGACCAAGGGTTCGCCATTGTCGCGGATTGTAATTTTATTCAGCTCGCTGATCGGCTCGACGAGCGAGTTGCGACGTCTGGGCATAGAGTGTGATTATAGAGAAATTGGGCTTATTGCTCAAGGTATGGGCCCCGCGCTACAAACCCAAACGCTGATCTACACACGATTTTCGTCTCGTCCTCTTGACTTTTCTCCCCGTTTGTGGTATATACAGGGTGATACCCCACAAAGCCGCTCATGCCCCCTAGAGATTTGAGGAAGCAAGGGGAAGAGCGCAGAAGGAGGAGATTATGTACATTGCCCGCCTGGCCAAGCTTGCTATCGTCATCGGTCTTGTTTCAGTTCTCGTCGGTTGCACTTAAGTCCTCGAATGTCACCCCCCCCCCGCTGAAGCTTGATTCTGCTCCTGAAGCCAACTTCCAACCCTTGAGTGCTTCTACTGCTAACTGCTCCAGCCCCATCCTTGAGCCAGAGCGCTCGGCCTTGCTCCAAGAGGCCTTGGCA
>JAUQPG010000005.1:0-14419 GCA_030550495.1 Candidatus Bipolaricaulota bacterium
AGCTATGGTTATATATTGTGTCAGGATGTGCGATGGGTTTGGAGCAAACGCTAAAAGCTCTTATGAAGTTCAGTTTAGAAACATGACAGAAAGTCAAGCTGTAGCCATCTTAGTTTCGCTTGGCTTTGTTGTCATAGGTGTCAAAGCTAATGGGGCTATTATTCTTGCTTTCAGGGGAGATCCTACCCTTCTGCCATTGCTGCTTATGGTATGGACAATGAGGTAATGGTATAATGAAGTTACTAGAATATATGGTACTAATCCTCAGTATACTCCTCCTGTTGAGAGGTGAACTGATGCCGGAGATACTTCCGAAGGAGTGGCAGGTGCCCCGTGACTTTCCTACAATTCAGGCAGCTGTTGAGGCCGCTCACGAGGGTGATAAGATCCTCATCGCACCGGGCATCTACCAAGAGCACTTGGTCATCAGTAAGAGTCTGACTTTGCAAGGCGCGGGGCCGGATACAATTTTAGAAGGCGAGCCAAGTGAGTTTGAACTCTTCATGGAAGAGCCTGCTGAAGGGGAGCAACCAAGTGGTGTGAGGATTATTGTAAGACTCGGCCCATCTGTATCAGGTGAAATCCCCATGATACCTAAGACCGTTGGTCAGCCAGCAATTGTGATACAAGCTAGACAGGTGCAGATTCGCGGCTTGCAAATTCGCCCTCAAGGCTTACGGGTTGATTATCCACCATGGGAGTCTCCTCTTGTTCCGCGCCCGCTGCGAGCAGGGGTCTTGGTTGAGAAAGGCGCAGAAGCCTTGATAGAGCAGGTGATCATTCGTAATACCCACTACGGGATTGTCGTCAAGCGCGGAGCTTCGCTCACTCTACGCCACAGCATCCTCCACAACTGGACTAGAGGCTTACAGATTTGGGGGACAGCCACTGTGGAAGATAACTCTATACACAACGAAGATATTTACGAATCCGAAAGTTCTGAGGTAGCGGTTCTCATTGAAGGAGGGCGGGCTTTTCTCCGCCGTAATAGGATCTCTATCTTCCATGTCGACCCTTATGGGATGTCAGCCCATCGTATCGGAGATTTCTTTGATAGAGCTATAGAAGCCTTTGACAGCGATCTTGTGATGGAGGACAATCACATCGTTGGCGATTTGCATCATAACATCTCTATATTTGGAGGAAAAGCATCAATTCGAAACAATCTGCTAATCTATCGTGGGGGAAATGAGTTTAGCACTGGTTTAAAGATAGGATCCACTGAAGCAGCAGTGGAGAGTAATACAGTGATCGGACTGATGCCTCACGGCGTAGGGATTCAAATAAATCCGAAGGCTCAGGTCATCCTCAAACAGAATCGCTTGAGCCATAATTGGATCGGGATTGAGATATCAGGTGCAGCAGCCCAGCTTATCGAGAATGAGATCTACGCAAATAAAACGGGGATTCAGTTGACTCCCCACGAGGAAGCCGATATCCTTGCTCAGGTTGAATTAGTGAACAACAAGATCAACCAGAACGAAGAATGCGGGATTGCAGCTCAAAGCTCTCGGTATGTGTATGGGGAAGGGAAAGTTTATGAGATATTCAAAGGTCAGCTTAAGGGCAAAGGGAACGAGATTGAAGACAATCTAGGGAGCAACCTCTGTCCACCCGACTACCCCTGGCCGCCGGGGTTCAGGAAGTAGCATTTCAGAAGCTACTCATATCGCAGCGCCTCGACGGGATCGAGCCGCGCCGCACGCGCCGCCGGATAGACTCCAAAGATCAACCCCACTATCAACGAGAACCCCAGAGCTAAAAAGACAGCATACGACGGGACGATCAACGGCCATCGGCTGAACGAAGCGATCAACGCTGCTGCCCCAACTCCCATAAGTAACCCCATCACTCCTCCCAGCACGCTCACGAAGACAGACTCGGTCAGAAACTGCCAGAGAATGTCTCGGCGCTTTGCACCGAGAGCCTTGCGAATCCCGATCTCCCGCGTGCGCTCCACCACGGAAACTAGGAGAATATTCATAATTCCAATCCCGCCCACCAGCAGGGCAATAGCCGCGATCCCGCCTAGCAAGAACGTCATGGTGATCGCGTTCTGATTGACTGTCTCGATAATATCTTGCTGCGCCCGCACACGATAGTCTTCAGGGTTAGAAATCCTGCGCGAGAGGATAAACTCGACTTGAGCGATGGCCTCGTCGACTTGGTCGGTGCTGGCAACGCGTAAATTATAAAAATTCACGGTACGATCTCCGGTGATGCGCCGGGCAACAGTCGTCACCGGCAGATAAATTCTATTGTCGTATTGCCCAAACCCAAGCTGCCCCTTGCTCGTCATCACCCCAATAATAGTGAAGAGAAAGCGCGTCCCAGCGCGCTCTAGCACGACCTCTTTGCCCAAGGGGTCTTCATCCGGGAAGAGCTGCTGCGCGACTTCGCTGCCGAGCACAAGCACTTTGGCGTAATTCTCTAAATCTTGAGCAGAGAAGAAGCGTCCACGGGCGACAGGGTAATTCACGACGCTCGGATACGCTGGGGTCACGCCCATGAGCGTCGTTTGAAGATTTCGATCTCGATATTTGATCGTCCCGTTGGTCTGAATGACGGGCACGACGTCGCGCACCGCTGGGGCTTTGGCTAATTCATCAGCGAGTTCGAGCGTGAACGTCTCTGTGATTTGGGCGCTGGCGACGCCTGCGCGTCCGACGCGAAATGCCGGACTGACAGTGACGAGATCTGCGCCGAGCGACTCGACGCGCGAGCGAATGTCATACGTTGCTCCTTGGCCTACGGAGATCATCGCGATCACCGACGCGACGCCGATCAAAATCCCCAAGACCGAGAGCGCCGTGCGAAGCTTGTGCGCGCTCAGACTATTTATAGTCGTGCGCAGCATCTCCAGAAAGCTCATAGTTTAGTTCACTCGCTCTTCTTTCAATATGCGCCCGTCTTGCATGTGCAGAATGCGCGAAGCGTACTCGGCCACGCGCCGGTCGTGCGTCACTAAGACGACCGTGCGCCCTTCTTTATGTAAGTTTCTGAACAAAGTCAAGATCTCTTCACCGGTCTTGGTGTCGAGGTTGCCCGTGGGCTCGTCGGCCAAGACGATAGCAGGATCATTCATGAGCGCCCGCGCGATAGCGACCCGCTGGCGCTCGCCTCCAGAAAGCTGGGACGGGAAGTGAAACAGACGATCCCCTAAGCCCACTCGCTCGAGCAATTCTCTCGCTCTGCGCACGCGCTCGGAGCGTTTCATCCCGGCATAGATCGCTGGGGTCTCGACGTTGCGCAGTGCGCTCTCTCTGGGCAGAAGATTAAACTGCTGAAAGACAAAGCCGATCTTGGCGTTGCGGATCTCCGCGAGCTGATTGTCTGAAGCTTTCAGCAAATCTAAGCCGTCTAAGACCATCCGGCCTGATGTGGGGCGATCCAAGCACCCCAATAGATGCATCACTGTAGATTTCCCCGACCCCGATGGCCCCATGATCGCCAGAAACTCTCCCCTTTGAATAGCAAAGCTGACCCCATCGAGGGCACGGACTTCGACCTCGCCCATCTTGTAGACTTTGGTGACGTCTTCTAAATGGAAGAGCTCGCCCATAATCTCATCGCCCTGGGAAGCCAAAGGGCATACCGGGGACGTTACGCTGTTGCGTTTGACTCTGTCGCGTTGTCGCGTTGATGGCCAGGACGCGATCCCCTTCTTGAAGCCCAGAGAGAATTTGTGCGACCTCTGTTGTCGTCAGTCCAACGCGCACTTCGACTTGCTCGACAGTTGTGCCCTTGACGACAGCAACGAAGCTCTTGCCCCCAACAGTGCGGATCGCCGACAACGGGACTTGCAGGGCATCTTTGACTTCGGCGACGATGATCTCCGCCTTGGCAGAAAAGCCGGGCTTAATTTTCGGGTCGTTCTGTAAGAGTTTGAGGGTCACCGCGACGGCTTTCGTGCTTCCCTTGGCCACAGCCCGATAACTGATAGCCGCCACTTCAGCAGCGAACCGTAAATCTGGGTAGGCTTCAAGGGTGACGTGTGCTTTCTGCCCCAGCGCGATCTCGCGGATGTCGACCTCGTCTATGTCTACAGTCACGAACATCTCATCGCGGTTGAGCAACGTCACGATATCTGTGGTGTTCGTGACGCTCTCGCCCTCTTGGACATGAAGAGCGATAACTTCTCCGTCCCAGGGGGCTTTGAGAATCGTGTACTCGTACTCTTCTTGAGCGATCTTGTATTCAAGCTCTCTGATCTGGACCTCGCTAGGCGGAGCGCTGATCTTCGCGGCTTCGTAGGCGTTCTTAGCTTGGAGAAGCTTCAGCTCTTGCTGCGCGTTGCTCAAGCGCGCTAGTATCTGATTCTTCTGGACGCGCTCACCTTCGTGAACTAATATTTCTTGGACGATGCCACCGGTCTTGAAGCGCAACACGATCTCTTCTTTAGGAAAGACTTCGCCGAACGCCGCGACTGTGCGCACGAGGTCTTTTTTTGTGACGGTCACGATATTCGAATCTCGTGCGCGGTCGCTGCTGCGCGCGCTGCTCGTCTGCGCCGGGGCTGCGAAAAATCTCTGATAGCCGTAAAATCCCAGAGTCACGATCACGCCGAGCAGCACGATCCCACCCAGTAATTTAACAGTTCTACTCATCGAAGACCTCCTTCAGGGAGAAGCTCAAGCCCCATGAGTTCTTATATCTCAGATACGCTATAGCTAATTTATATAACGCCGCGCGACGCTCGTTCTCAAATTCCCTCTTCTCGATGAGAAACTCCTCCCAATCGGTAGGGCTGAGCAGCCCGCGCTCCCGCTGCTGCTCTTTCATCGCTTGGTGCAGAGCTATGAGCTCACCCCTCAGTGCCAGCACGTCGAGCTGGCTATACGCTTCGTAGAGGGCGTTGCGCTGTGCGAGCAGCTCCAATCTGACAGTCTCTCTGGTAGCTCTGAGCGTCTGTTGGGCTATATCGAAAGCCCGCTGAGCTTCCTCAAGCTTGAGTGCGTGATCTGTGAGAAAACTATGGCGCACACTCAGCCCGATGCCCCAGCCGGCGCTCTGGTCATCGTACGTGAGTGTCACCCCGACCTGTGGGAGTGCTTCTTGCTGGGCTTTCCCAAGAAGGCGCTCGGCTTCTGCGATCTGCTGAGCTGCCCGACGCACACGCGCATCCTTAGTAATCACTTCCGGGGTTATTTCTAGATGCAAGAGCACTTCAGCTAAGCTTTTTAGCTCTTCTTTGACAGTCGGCGCTCGCCAGGTGGGCATCTTTTCCACCCCATACGTCATGAGAAATCTTTCTTGGGCGAGGGCGAAGTCGCGCTGGAGCTTTGCCAAATTCAGCTCGCTCTGACGCAGCTCGATCTGCGCTGCTAAGAGATCTGTTTGTCCGGCTTGGCCGCTTTGGGCTTTGCTGCGCACGACGTCCAACAGTTTTCTGTTGAGATCGACTCGTGCCTGGGCGATCTCGATAGACTCTTGAGCTATGGTCAGATCTAAGAGATCGCTGAGCGCGTTGAGAATAACTTGGCGCTGCGTCTCCGAGAGAGTCTGTGTGGCTTCGTCGAGCGCGACCTGTCGGCGATCAAGTTCTATCGCTGTATCGGTGAGACTAAAGCCAAGCAGGGGCTGACTCACTTCGCCGCTGAGGGAACCTCGGAAACTGCCGTTGGCGTAGCTCATGCTTCCGGTGTAGCTGAAGCGCACTGTTGTGCCTGTGGGCAAGCTCAGCCCCAGAGAGAGCGTAGCGCTGCCTTGGGTACTGCTCCTTGAAAACCCAATAGGCATAGCACTAACAGTAAGCTGAGGCATCCAGACGCTCTGGCGGACGAGCTTCAGCTCTCGCTCAGCGGCCGCAGCATTGTCTTGAGCTTGAAGGATCGCCGGCGCACGCTGCGCTATCTGCTGAATGATCTCTGAGATGGACTGCGCCTGGGCTGACACGACGTAGAGCGTTACCAAAATCGCAGCAAAGAAAAGGCGCTTCATAGCATAGAAATTATACTGAAATTGTGGAGAACTTGTGAAGAAAAAAGCCCAGATGGGGCTACCATCTGGGCTTTTGAGCGTGAGCACTACCTACCCACAGAGAGGCCCTTAAAGACACGTCCCAGGGTCAATGTCTTGGACCAGCCTGACTTGGTGAAGGCTGCCGTCCCAACGAAGAGATAGTCGCCCAATTGCTTGCTCATGCTCAAAGTATCCGAAGCAAAGCCCTCAGCAGTGTAGACAGTTGTGCGCGTGAGCGCCCACTCTTGCACGCTGAGAGAGATCTGCCAAATCTCTTGGGAGAGGCCAGACATCGTCAGCTCCGTCGTGCGCGTGATCGAGACCCCTTGGACCGTGAAGCCCATGGTGAAGGCTTGCTTGGCGAACCCCTGCAGGGTCATGGTCGTGACGCTAGAGAGCAAGACGCCCTCAGGCGTTCTCGTCGAGACCCCTACGGCTATATTGTCAAAGCTGAAGGTGAACTCCGGCAGCAACGTGTAGTTGTATGTGAATGCTACAGAGAGATCAAGCCCGGCATACTTGGTGCTCACCGTAGTCCTATCATGAAAAGCGCCTTGGGGATCGAGCACCGACTGGTCAACGATAGTGAAGCCAGCCAGTGTCCCTTGCGTGATCATGACAAGCTGCTTCATGGCTAATGGCATCAGAGTTACGTCTAGCTGTCCACTCATCTGCCAGCCCTCGATCACCGTCTGAGCTTGCACCGAGCAGAAGACTTGATCGAGCGCAGCTCCTGCGGGCGTGATCGGAAGACTGACTGAGATCGTCACATCTACTGTCTGAGCAGCCGCCGTCACGCTCATTCCCACTGCGACAAGTACTATGAAAAACTTCTTCATATCGACCTCCTTCTGTGAGGGGCGCATGACCCTTGGCCCCTGCCGGTACTTCTTACCATAGTGGGGACGTGTGAGCTTGTCAGTCATGGGCGTTACGAAGCGCCTTGCTCATCAATCTGTTTTGCTCTAGAATAAGGGTCAATTCGCACCAGAGAGGAATTCCCATGAAGTTCGCACAGAGGGTGACTCAGATCACACCGTCAGCGACGCTGGCCGTCAAGCGCGCGGCCGATGAGCTCAAACGTCGCGGGATAAGCGTTATCGATTTGGGACCAGGCGAGCCGGATTTCCCCACACCTGAGCACATCAAGCGTGCGGCCGAAGAGGCCCTCGCACAAAACTTTACCAGATACACGGCCGAGACAGGCATCTGGGAGCTGCGTGATGCTATCGCTCAAAAATATAACAGAGCGTATGGAACGCGCTATGCCGCAGAGAACGTACTCGTCACCAGCGGGGCCAAGCAAGCCCTGTATAACATCGCTGTCGCGCTCTTTGAGCCGGGTGATGAAGTGCTCATCCCTGTCCCGTACTGGGTGAGTTTTCCAGAGCAGATCAAGCTTGTCGGAGCCAAGCCCGTTCTTATTCAGCCGGAGAGGGATTTCCACCTCAGCGCCGATCTCATCCAAGAATACATAACACAGCATACCAAGGCGCTCATTCTCAACTCCCCCAATAATCCTGCGGGCACCGTGCTCGGCCGAACGCAGCTCCACAAGATCATCGAGCTCGCTCAAAGACATCAGCTCTGGGTGATCTACGACGAGTGCTACGAAAAGTTTCTCTACGACGGGGAGCACGTCAGCGCCGTCGAGTTCGATACGGAGCGTACTATTGCCGTCAGCTCCGCGTCGAAGACCTACGCGATGACCGGCTGGCGCGTGGGGTGGTCGGTCGCGCCCACAGAGCTGACGCAAGCGATGGCGGCTATTCAGAGCCATACGACCTCGCATCCGTCGTCCATCTCGCAGAAGGCTGCATTGGCGGCTTTGACGGGGGACCAATCGTGTATCGCCCAGATGCTCGCGGAGTATCGCAGACGAAGGGAGTTCGTGCTGCACGAGCTGCGCACGATTGAAGGGATGGAGTTCACGGTGCCCCAGGGGGCGTTCTTCGTCTTCCCCAACGTCGAGCGCTGCTTCAATGGGCAGATCACGAACTCCGCTGAGTTCGCACGGTATCTACTAGAGAGTGTGCACGTCGCGGTCGTCCCCGGCGCGGCCTTCGGCGCTGAAGGGTTTATCAGGATCTCCTACGCGACGTCGCTGGAGCAGCTGCGCGAGGGCTTGAAGCGTCTGCGCGAGGGAATAGCCCAATTGCGCAGCGATCCTGCAGTGCAGGATTAAGGTTGATACTGCTAGAGCCCTTCTTGATAGCGATCACTGAGCACACTGGGCTTCGAGATCATCCCCCATGCTCACGACCGCGACGTCCGCGTTGTGCACCCAGCCTCACCGGCCCTACTCGTCCTACAAACTATAGCGAGCAATAGGACCGTTACCCCGGACAGCCAAAAGAAGGCCAGCGCTGCGATCAAGTAGGCTTTGGCTACGGTCTCAGCCGGTAGCCTCCGATGGAAACCGTGACCTCGACCTGGCTGCGCAGCGAGGTCCACAAGTCGAGCACGATGGTGCCAAACGTCGTCGTCTTGATGCCGCCGCCGGTGCCACCGGGCATGCCCCTATGAACATCAAGACTATCAAAATATACAGCGCTACGCTAGAAAGCTGTGCGAGATCAACTGTATTAAATCCCGCGGTGCGCGCGTTGACTGCATGAAAGTACGAGACCAACACTCGCTGAGGCCAGGACAGCGATGCAAAAGCTTGATGGTTTTGTACTTCCGCCACAAAGAACAGCAGGGGGCCGCCAATGATGAGGCTCGCCGTCATGATCAAGGCGAGCTTTGTGTGAAGAGAGAGCTGTCTACAAGAGAGATCGCGATACACGACGAACCCCAGCCCTCCGAGAATAATCAACGTTGTGATGATCAGATTGACCGCAAGATCGTCGCGATACGCAACCAAGTTCGTAGAGAAGAGCGAGAACCCGGCATTTACCCTCGAAGAGCAGCGTGATCTTTATGAGACCCCAGAGAAACTCCATGATGCCCCCCAAGTTCAAGAGATTGAGCGCCTCTTGCAGGATCCATTGTTCTTTCAGACCGATCTTGCGTCCCAGCAGCAGGGCAGGCATAGTGGCTACGGTCATGTACCCGAACCCACCAATCTGAATCAAGAGCAAGATGACTAGCTGACCGAACAGCGAAAAGTCCGTTGATATATCTTTAATGACCAACCCTGCGACGCAAACAGCCGAAGTAGCGATAAAGAGCGCGTCCATGAAGCTCACTGATCGGCCTGGTGCGCTCGCAAGCGGAAGGAGTAACAGCAGTGTTCCTCGCTGATGAGGCTTCCAAACCCGAGCACGAGAATACGAGCAGGAGAAGTCGGCAACCCCGATCTGGGCACGGAAGCGTTCATATGAGTGACTTAGAATTATATACCAAAGCTTGCAACGAGCAACTTGTCAAGGCTCTGAAATCATAGTAAGCTTTACTTTAGTGGGGAGTAGCCTCACATAAGTAAGTTGGCCGGTCGTCAGCACGGAGAGTTTCTCCCGGCCGGCCAAAGGTGCAAAACCTAGGCGAGACCACGCTCCGTGGTCTTTTCTTTTTGGAGAAAGAAAAGAAAGGTAGATACACGATATGGAGATCATCGTCGTCATCGCTATCTTAGTAATGCTTGAGGTCATCCTCTCCGTAGATAATGCGTTGATATTGGGGATCATGGTGCAGGGGCTGCCCGTATCGTTGCGCCGCAAGGCTCTCTTCTATGGGATTGTGGGGGCTTATGTGTTCCGCGGGCTGGCGCTGACGTTTGCCGCGTTTTTTATAAAGTTCTGGTGGGCCCAAGCTCTTGGAGGGGCGTATTTGCTCTATGTGGCCCTCAAATACTTTTTCAAGGGGCGCACAGAGACGCCTCATGCACACACTACGCCCTCTTCCCACCAATTCTGGGGCACAGTCGCCCAAGTCGAGCTGATGGATCTTGCTTTTGCTGTGGACTCGGTCTTGGTCGCAGTAGCTCTATCTAATCAGCTGTGGGTGATCTTCACCGGGGTCTTTTTAGGCATCGCGGCGTTGCGGTTGATCGCGAGCTTCTTTGTCAGTCTCTTAGAACGCTACCCTCGATTCAAAACTGTCGCGTATGTGATCGTGGCCCTTGCCGGGATGAAGCTCATAGCGGAGGGATGGGATAAATGTGCAGAGCAAGTGCTTTCTAAACCAGAGTGGGCGTTGCATCTTGACAAGACTGCATTTTCGCTGTTTATCCTTGGAGTGCTTGGTGTAGGGGCTTTCTGGGCCACACGAAATACCCGCACCTAGCGCCAAAGCTCACTAGTCTATACAATAACACTTATGAACCCGTGGCATGATTTACCCGCTGGCCCGCACGTCCCGCACGTCGTCCATGCGTTCATAGAGATCCCCAAAGGGAGTCGCAATAAGTACGAGTTTAGCAAAGAACTGGGCGTGCTCAAAGTCGACCGCGTGCTCTACTCGTCGCTGCACTATCCGGGGGACTACGGGTTCATTCCCCAGACTTTCTGCGACGACGGCGATCCGTTAGATATTTTAGTAATGCTCAACGAGCCGACGTTTTCCGGGTGTCTTATTGAAGCCCGCCCCATCGGGGTCTTTCGGATGCTCGACCGCGACGTGCCCGATGCGAAAATCTTAGCTGTGCCCGCACGCGACCCGATCTTTGCAGACTATCACGCCCTTGGAGACATTCCCCAGCACTTCCTCAAAGAAGTCGAGCACTTCTTTCAAGTTTATAAAGACTTGGAAGGGGTGCGCGTGAAGCCCGTCGGCTGGGAAGATGCTCAGGCTGCCCAGATCGAGATCGAGCGCGCCGTGGCGCTCTATCGCGAGCGCTTTCAGCGATCCTCTGAGTGTAAGATCACTTCGTGAATCTCCAAGATATTCTTGCCGGTGAACATCTCTTTGGGTGGGGGCGGGTTGGCCGAGTGGGCTCTTTCAAATTCTGGGCTCTTCGTCCAGTTTTCAAATGCTTCGTAGCTTTCCCAGTACGTCATTGAAATATAATAATCTCCCTGGATGGGCTTGAGCAGTTGAAATTTAATGAACCCTGGCATCTGCTCAACGAGCCTTTGACGGTTCTTGAAGCGCTCTTCGAACTGCTTTTCATAGCCCTTAGCAACGGGGATGCGATTGGCCACGACAATCATGATGGATTCCTCCTGTTCGTTCGCTTTGAACGTTTCACAGTGTTATAATAATAACACTATGCCCAGCCGTGCGCAAGACTGGCTCAAACAAGCTGAACGTGATCTCCTCCAGGCAGAAGATTCTCACCGAGGGGGCTGGCATGAGTGGGCGTGTTTTATCGCTCAGCAAGCTGCGGAGAAGGCCGTCAAGGCGCTCCATCTCTCTCATGGCCAAGAGGCTTGGGGGCATGTCGTCGCGCGCTTGCTTCAAGAGCTACCTCAAAGCGTTCATGTGCCCGATACGCTGATCGAGAAGGCTCGTGTCCTTGACACATTCTATATCCCGCCGCGCTATCCCAACAGCCATCCTGAGGGAGCGCCCTTCGAGCACTATGGCCCCCTTCAGAGCGAGGAGGCAATCCGATATGCCCGTGAGATCCTTGAATTCGTCCGTGCTCAGATGGCCTGATGCTCACACGGTTGCTCGGGCTGTGCGTCGCTGGGCTGAGCACGCAGCTTGCAAGCATCCTGAAGTGCGACGCATTGGCTACTTCGGTTCCTATGCGCGTGGGGACTGGGGCGTGGGAAGCGATCTCGACATTATCGTGATTGTTGAGTCCTCCTCAGAGTCTTTTGAAAGGCGGGCAGCCTGCTGGGACACGAGCGAGCTGCCCGTCCCTGCGGACCTGCTGATCTATACGCTTGCTGAATGGGAGAACAGCCCTTGGCGGCCACGCCTTCAAGGTGAGATTGTTTGGATCTACATCTCACCTACTGAATCGGCGTCCCCTTGATCCATTTCTGCAAGAGTGCCAACATCGTTAGGTCGTCAATGGTCCTGTTCGTGCCAGGCACTATCTGTTGCTTGATCCAATACTGTAACGCTTGGAGCATCTCAAAGTCGTCTATGATCTTATTGTTATTTTGGTCCAGAGCTTGCTCGATGGTCTTGGCGCCAGGTGGGGGTGGTGTCGTGCTGCTAAAGCGGGCTGTCTCACCAGCATGAACTGTTGAAACCGCACCAGTTGCTTTATTTGTTACCTCAACCTCGCCCTCTGTAACCGTCACTGTTGTGACGCCGGATATATGCTCAATGGTCACCTCCGTGCCCTTGATCCCGACAACGACCATGTTCGTCTCGATCTCGAACTTCTCGTTGCGTGTCGGCTTTGTATAGAAATCTATAATGCCCTCAACCAGCCGAGTGAACACCGCGACCATGTCAGCTTGTACAAACCTCTCCTCCCGGATCTCGAAATAGGTGTTCTCCTTCACTCGCGTCCAGGCGCCGGTACGGAACACGATCCTTATCTCGACACCAGGGCCGGTCTTGACGAAAGCCCCTCTGTACAGGGGAGTTCCGGGCATCGATTCGTATGTGACCTTGCCGTCCATCTCGACCCTTTTTACAAATGCTATGGGTTCCTCTCCCTCAAGATCTCCTATCCCGGGCATGAGGACATAGCGTGGCTGCACAGCTTGCACGGTGAACTCTACGCTGTCTTCGGCCATACCGCCCTTACCGTCGGAGACGACCACGCGCATCGTATACGTCCCTGGGCTTGGGTTAGCCCATTGGACGCTGGGAGCAGTCGCGCGTTTCTGCTCGACGTCATTGAGGAACCATCGGTATGTCAGCGAGTCTCCATCGGGATCGGAAGCATCGGCATGGAAGTAGATCGTATCGGTGGGCGTAGGATTGGCAGGGGAGTAACTCAATCGCACTCGAGGGGGACGGTTCTCCCCTGGAGTCTCTCCCACCCAACCGAGCCGGTATCGCGTGCCAACAAATCGATTGACTAAAGCATCTAACGTATCAGTTGACGAAAAGCATAGCACCCGGCCACCGCTAGCATCAACGAAAATCCAACCGCGTTCAGGCCACCAGTTGAGAGTTGCTAAACCACATTCACGATCCGGCTGATTCTCGTTGGCCGGGTCATAGTCTGGGTTGGGCACCTGATAGACTAGCCCAACGCCATTGGCTCGGATCGGGTCATCCAAGTACGCTGGGTCATGAAATTTAAAGACTCGCAAGCCCACAATCGATCTATTAGGTACCGTGAATTGTGCTACTGCTTGCTGAATCTCGCTCTCGCTGGGCAGTCTCTCCCAAAACGGACCAGCAAGACCAACATTTGTGGTGCTCTCAAAAGCTACCAAAGCCGTGATGAGTGTGCAGAGTAAGAACCGCGACATGACTCTACCTCCATAGTGTGGTGTTCGCTTCTTCGTACCCATAGCTTAACGTAGTTCAGCCAGGGAGAGTATGATCTCTCTCAGTTATAAAGGCGTTGATTATCAAATATGGTCAATCCGCCCATCTCTGATCGGCACTACTCGCGAGGCGCGCTCCATCACTTTAGGATCATGGGTCGAGAAGACGAACGTCGTCCCGCGCTCTCTGTTGAGTTTATGCATCAACTCGATAATCGCTTTCCCTGTCTCGGAGTCGAGGTTGGCCGTCGGTTCGTCAGCGAGCACCAAGGCGGGATTGGTGACCAGCGCCCGAGCTATCGAAACTCTCTGTTGTTGTCCGCCGGACATCTCATCAGGACGATGATGCGCAAGATCGCCGATCCCTAGAACTTCCAAGAGCTCGCGCACGCGGCGGCGGCGCTCCGCTGCTCCAACACCCAATAAAAGCAAAGGCAGCTCGACGTTCTCATACGCTGTGAGCACCGGGACGAGATTGAACGTCTGAAAGACAAACCCCAAGCGCCGCCGCCGCACCCAGGCTAGCTCCTTGGGCGAGAGCTTCGAGACGTCCTGTCCCTCAAGGACGATCCGCCCCAACGTGGGCTTGTCCAGACACCCGATTAAATTCAGCAGGGTTGTCTTGCCCGACCCTGACGGGCCAGCAATACATAAAAACTCCCCGCGTGCAATCTCCAACGAAACGCCGCGCAGAGCTTTGACCACCGTGCGCCCCAGCGCGTACTCTTTTGTGACGTTCTCAACTTGAACGACAACGTCGCTCATGGCTTCTTGCACGATTCTAAGAGCGCTTCTTTGGTGAACATCGAGTCCGGAAGATCCCTAATCTCCATCTCTAGAATTGTCATCACGGTCTTGGTGCCGGCCTCGAGCGCGTTTTCTATTGTAATTTTGCTGGGACGCAGGGCGCCGCCAAGCTGCTTGCGCTCCTCATAAAGAGCACGCCGCAAGAGCTTCCCCGTCTCAGTGTAGAACTCAGCCTTCAAGGGCAAGAAATTTTCAGTATCTACCCAGTAGAGAATCCGCGCGAAGGGCACGGTCTCGTCCTTGGCCGTCAGTTCTAATTTATACGCAGTGCGATCTTGGACTCTCTCTGTGCCCACAAGCTTGGCGTTGTAGTCCTTGACCAAATCTACTCTTAAGACATCAGCGACGGTGAAGCTCGTGCC
>JAUQPG010000005.1:14519-67972 GCA_030550495.1 Candidatus Bipolaricaulota bacterium
CGTCCTTGGCCGTCAGTTCTAATTTATACGCAGTGCGATCTTGGACTCTCTCTGTGCCCACAAGCTTGGCGTTGTAGTCCTTGACCAAATCTACTCTTAAGACATCAGCGACGGTGAAGCTCGTGCCAAGCACGTTCTGGCGCGCACTCACCGGAACGATTCGACAATTTTCTGGGAAGAGAATGACGACCTCATCGCCGACTCTTAAAATCTTCTGCTCTTTGGCCTCTTCAGGAGCGAGCACTTCCAAGAGTGCTTTATCGCTACCCTTCTTAAAGACCCGCAGCTCATAGGCACTCTCTAACTTACCCTTCTCAAAGTTCTCCAATTTATTGACCGAGACAACCTGCTCTGGATAGCTCGACTCGACAGACTTCTTTAAAATCTCTTCGGCCGAAGGCTGCTGGGCCAAACTTACACTGAGGGCTATAAGTCCCACTGCGAGAACGACCCCAACAACGCGCATTGCGTTCATAGTACGCCTCCTTCTCTCTTACTTACTCAATTTCCGTGCCTTCCGTGTCCATCTCTGTGCTTTCCGTGAGTCTACACATGCCGGAGAGCCTGCACTGGCTCTTGCTTGGACGCGATATACGCCGGATAGAGCGCCGCGAGCACTGCGACAACTTGCGCCAGCGCAAAGAACACCCCCAACGTTCTCCACGAGAACTCCGCATAGAACGTCGTCTCTATAGGGACGTTGACAAGCTGCGACGCTTGCGTGATCGTGATCCCTGCGACCGAGAAATATTTGAGCAGCGCGCCGCCGATCCCAACCCCCATCAGCCCGCCAGCTGCCCCCAAGATCGCGCTCTCTAAGAGAAAGAGCAAGCGAACCTCCCCAGGCGTCATCCCCAGTGCCATCAATGTCCCGATCTCGCGCACTCGTTCAAAGACTGACATTAACATCGTGTTGACGATCCCCAGCGTCGCGATCAGTATCACGACAAACGAAATGATCGCGATGAGTTGGCGCCGCGCTGCTAGAAGCTCAAAGATCGCTGCGCCCAGCTCACGCCACGTCTGCACCTCAAAGTCGTCGTCGCTCAATCTCGCCCGAATAATCTGGGCGACTGAATCAGCTTGGTCCGCGTCGTCGAGCATCAGCGTGATCTCTGTGACTTGCCCAGACATGCGCAAAAGCCTCTGCGCATCGGGTAGCGCCAACGCTAAGACAGAGTTATCTATCTGGCTGTAGCCCGTGGCGAAGATCCCCTTGATCTCGACGTCAATGGAGTTGAGCGCCCCCTTAGGGGTCGTAGCGACCAATGTCAAGAGATCGCCGACACCAATGTGCAAATCCTTGGCGAGTTGTGTCCCGATCAGCGCATAGCCGGGCTTGTCTGACAGATACTCCCCTTGGACGATCTTCGTGGCAATGATGCCATCGCGTTCTGCTTGGGGATCGAAGCCCAATCCCAATACCCCTAAGCTCTCGCTGCCAGTACTGATAATCACAGGGAAGCGCAGCCTGGGGAAGACGCCTTTTACTCTGGGAAGCTCAGCGAGCTTCTGGATGACGCTCTGATAGTCTTTGATAGCGATATCCACGGGCATGAGCCGTGATTTCTCTTGGTAGCCGCGCGCGTGAATTTGAATGTGTCCAGTCTGTGCTTTGATAAAATTATCTGTGAACTGCTTATCTACCCCTTGGATGAAGCCGTAGAAGAAGAGCACCAATACCAATCCCAGCCCGATAGCGACGAACGTAATCGTACTGCGGCGCTTGTTGCGCAGGAGATTGCGCGCAGCAAGCTTGAAGAAAACCCACATGACACATCGAGTGTACCAAATATCGAAGAAACCGGCGACTAAAGTCGCCGGCTCATCAACAAGATGTGAACGTCCGGTACACCCTGGGTGAGTGGGCGTCTACACCTCTATGGGCTGAGGATTCTGGGCTTGATGAGGATGCTCCGGCCCGGGATAGACCTTGAGCTTCTTCAGCATCCGCCGACCAAGCACCGACTTGGGGAGCATGTTCTTGACAGCTTCTTCGATGGGCTTGGTCGGATGTTTTTCTATAAGCTGCTCAAAGGTCCACTCCCGAATGCCCCCAGGATAGCCCGAATAGTGAAAGTATTGTTTCTGCTCACGCTTCTTCCCCGTCACCTTGATCTCTTTGGCGTTAACGACAACGACATAGTCCCCGGTATCGACGTGCGGGGTGTATTCGGGTTTATGCTTGCCCATTAAGATCTTAGCGATCTGCGACGCTAGGCGTCCTAGGGTCTTCCCCTTGGCGTCGATGAGCACCCAGCGGCGCTGAAATCTCTTGCCTAAGTCTTCTCGTTTCATCAGAGTCGAATGTTGCATACGCTCCTCCTTCAAGAGCATTGTTGCTTGCTGGGGCTGCCCTGCCCACTTGCAGGGAGCTGTCGAATGTGCTATCATAACGCACTACAGGGCAAATTGCAAAGAGCGTTACTATCCCTTGACAGGAAAGGGCCTATATTTTATAATAGCCCACACTAGGGATTAGGTTTGCCCTAGAGGTTCATTGCCTTTTCCCAGCGTTGCCAAGCAACCTAGTTAGGTAAGGAGTTTACTATGCCGACACTCAATCAGCTGGTGCGCTATGGGCGCACACGGATCAAGAAGATCAACCGGCGCTCGCTGGCGCTGGAGCACTGCCCGCAGAAGCGCGGGGTCTGCGTGCGCGTCTTCACTAAGACGCCCAAAAAGCCCAACTCGGCGCTACGTAAGGTCGCCCGCGTGCGCTTGAGCAATAAGCAGATGGTCACCGCCTATATCGGCGGCGAGGGCCATAACTTACAAGAGCACTCGATGGTGCTCGTGCGCGGGGGCCGCGTGAAAGACTTGCCCGGCGTCAACTACCATATCATCCGCGGGGCCCTCGATGCCGCGGGCGTCGAAGGCCGCAAGCAAGGGCGCTCCAAGTACGGCGTCAAGCGGAGCGCAGCCAGCGCCAGAGCTGCCGCCAGCTAACGGAGCGGATCCTTTATGACTCAACACGTGCTAGATCGCGTGATCCCAGGGCGGCCCGTCCCCCCAGATATACGCTACGGGAGCCCTATCGTCGAAAAGCTCATCAATTACGTGATGCGCGAGGGCAAGAAGTCGCTCGCGCGCCGCATCGTCTATAGAGCGTTCGATATTATTCAAGAGAAGACGGGTGAGAACCCTCTAGAAGTCTTCTTCAAGGCGATGGCCAACTGTATGCCCAAATTGGAGACACGCTCGCGCCGCGTCGGCGGGGCGGCCTATCAGGTCCCCTACGAGGTCGAAGAAGACCGCCAAAGGACATTAGCGCTGCGCTGGATCGTCAATGCGGCCCGCGAGCGCGGCGAGCACAGCATGGCGGAGCGGCTCGCCGCTGAGATCTTAGATGCCTCCAAAGGCCAAGGTCAGGCTGTAGAGAAGAAGAATGAGACCCATCGCATGGCCGAGGCCAACCGCGCCTTCGCCCACTATCGCTGGTAAATAGTCATGAGAGATCTGCGTGATCCCCTATGAAATCGCTCGGATACGATATTCAAAAGATCAGAAACATCGGGATCATTGCCCACATCGATGCGGGCAAGACGACCACTACCGAGCGATTGCTCTTCTACACCGGGCGCATTCACGATATCGGTGACGTCGATGAGGGCGATACCGAGATGGACTGGATGCCCCAGGAGCGCGAACGGGGTATCACTATTACCGCTGCCGCGACGACCTGCTTCTGGAGAGATCATCAGATCAATATTATTGATACCCCAGGGCACGTGGACTTCACGGCAGAAGTCGAGCGCTCCTTGAGAGTCCTCGATGGCGCAATCACGATCTTCTCTGCTGTCGACGGTGTCGAACCCCAGTCGGAACAGGTCTGGCGCCAAGCCGATAAGTATCGCACACCACGCATCGCCTATATAAATAAGATGGACCGGATCGGGGCGGACTTCTACGCCGCGGTCGAGTCCATGGTCCAGAAGCTCGCGATCACTCCCATACCCCTGCAGATCCCCTACGGCCAAGGGGATCAGTTCGCTGGGGTCATCGATCTGATTAAACAGAAATTAATCGTGTGGGATCCGGAGTCCAAAGGAGCCCGCTACGAATATAGAGATATCCCTGAAGAGTATCGCGAGCAAGCCGCGCACTATCGGGAGAAGCTCGTGGAGACCCTCGCGGAAGTCGATGACGCCATGCTGACCAAATTCTTAGAAGGCCAGCCTATCGGCGAGGATGAGATCAAGAGCGTCATACGCAAGGTGTGTATCTCTTCTGACGATTTCATCCCCGTCCTGCTTGGGTCTTCGCTGAACAATATTGGGATTCAACCCCTCCTCGATGCCATCGTAGACTATCTGCCCAGCCCGCTCGATCGTGGGGTTATAGAGGGCATGAGCGTCAACGGTGCGAGCGCCGACGGCGCAAAGATCCAACGACGTCCTACCCCTGATGATCCCTTGGCTGCCTTGGCCTTCAAAGTCCAAACTGATGAGTACACAGGGCGGCTCGTCTACGTGCGCGTCTACTCCGGCAAGCTCGTCAAGGGCTCCTATGTGCTCAACAGCACCACGGGCAAGACCGAGAGAATATCCCGAATCTTTCATATGCACGCGAACAAGCGCACTGAGGTCGACGAGGTCCTCGCCGGCAATATCGCCGCGGTCGTCGGCCCCAAAGAGCTCATCACAGGCGACACGATCTGCGATCCCAATGCCCCGATCGTCCTGGAGAAGATAGAGTTCCCCGAACCCGTCGTCACTGCGGCAGTCGAGCCCAAGACCGACGCCGAAGAGGATAAACTCAGTGAGGCCCTCTATAAGCTCGCCCAAGAGGACCCGACCTTCCGCTATAGGGTTGACCCGGAGACCAATCAGATGATCATCGCGGGGATGGGTGAGCTCCATTTAGAGATTCTCTTTGATCGTTTGAAGCGCGAATTCAAGGTCGAAGCGAACATGGGACGGCCCCAGGTAGCCTACCGGGAGACGTTGGCCGAGCCCGTCGAGGTCGAGGAGAAATTCGTCAAGCAGACGGGTGGACGGGGCCAATACGCGCACGTCTGTATTCGGTTTGAGCCGCTGCTACGGGGGAAGGGCTTTGAGTTTGTCGACGAGACTAAAGGGGGAGTCATCCCCAAGGAGTTCATCCCTGCGGTGCAAAAGGGCCTCGAAGAAGCGTTAGCCAGTGGTCCATTGGGGGGCTTTCCCATCGTAGATATCCGTGCGGTGCTCTTCTATGGGTCGCATCACCCGGTAGATTCCAACGAGATCGCGTTCAAGACGGCTGCGGCTCGCGCCCTCACTCAAGCGTTTGAGAAGGCGAAAGCTCTCCTCCTTGAGCCCATCATGGTCGGGGAGATCGTCACCCCCGAGGAGTACGTGGGGGAGATCATCACCGATCTGCAGGCGCGCCGCGCGCAGATCACTGCCATGGAGGTCCGGCACAATGCCCAGATCATCCACGCCCTCATCCCCCTGGCAGAGACCTTCGGATATGCGACGCGGTTGCGCTCGATCTCCCAGGGCCGAGCAACGTATAACTTGCGCTTTTCGCACTACGACGTTGTACCCACTAGCTTAGCTGAAGAGATCTTGAAAGGGAGACGGTAATGGCTCGCGAAAAGATTCGCATTCGCTTAAAGGGATACGATCACGAATTGGTCGACGATGCCACCCGGCGGATCGTCAAGACCGCCTTGGAGACGCGGGCAAAGATCATCGGTCCGGTGCCGTTGCCCACGGAGGTCCATCGCTATACGGTGCTGCGCTCGCCTCATGTGAACAAGAACTCGCGGGAGCACTTCGAGCGCCGTGTCCATAAGAGATTAATAGACATTAAAGAGCCGACCTCCGAGACGATCAACGCGCTGATGGATATCGAGTTGCCCGCGGGGATCGACATCGAGGTGAAGCTGTGATATGGCTGTGGGGATTTTGGGTGAGAAGCTCGGCATGATCACGTGGTTCGACGCTGAGGGCAAGGCCCTCGCAGCGACTGTGCTCTATGCCGAGCCGTCGGTCGTCACTCAGATTA
The DNA here is from genome assembly GCA_030550495.1 of Candidatus Bipolaricaulota bacterium. Classification (GTDB taxonomy): domain Bacteria; phylum Bipolaricaulota; class Bipolaricaulia; order RBG-16-55-9; family DRXL01; genus JANXCC01. The sequence goes on from JAUQPG010000005.1 coordinate 20,511, forward strand.
AATCGATAGAGACCGACGGCTATAATGCGATTCAGCTTGGGTATGGCAAGGTCAAGGAGAAGAACGTCACCAAGCCGTTAAAAGGGCACTTTAATAAAGCCGGTGTCGCTCCCAAGCGCGTCCTGCGCGAGTTTCGTGTGGAGAGCCCTCACGAGTTTAAAGTTGGCCAAGAGCTAGGCGTGACGCTCTTCCACGAAGGGGAGCTTGTTCATATCAGCGGGATCTCCAAGGGCAAGGGCTTTGCCGGGGTGATGAAGCGCCATGATTTCCTTGGGGGCCCAGACTCCCATGGTATGAGCAAATGGCATCGCCGCCCAGGATCGATCGGGTCAATCCGTGCGACAGGGCGGACGTTCAAGGGCTGGCGCATGCCAGGGCATATGGGCCATGAGCGCGTGACCGTGAGAAATCTAAAGGTCTTGAAGGTCTATCCGGAGAAGAACGTCCTCGTCGTGCAGGGGGCTGTCCCTGGCCCGCGCCACGGGATCGTAGAGATCCGCAAAGCCACAGAGTAGGTGAAGACCATGACCGAAGCGACAGCTATTCCAGGCGAGCTTGTAGCCCCATTGTACAAGTTTGACGGCGGGCCTGTGGGGCAGATCAAGCTGAGCGAGAAGCTCTTTGGGTATAAAGTCAATCGCGATCTGCTCTACCGGGCTGTGCGTATATATCTGTTGAACTTGCGTCAGGGGACGCACTCGACCAAGACGCGCGGCGAAGTAGTGGGGTCAGGGAGGAAGCCCTGGCCGCAGAAGCACACGGGCCGTGCGCGGCACGGCATGCGCCGCTCGCCCCTGTGGCGAGGCGGTGGTGTCGTCTTTGGGCCAAAGCCCAAAGAGTACGACTACGAGCTTCCCAAGAAGATGCGGCGCCGTGCCCTGCAGTCGGCGTTGATCGCTAAACTGCAAGAGGCGCAGTTAGGGGTCTTAGACCGAGTAGCGTTTGAGAGGCCCAAGACCAAAGAGGGCGTTCAGATGTTTACGCGCCTTGGGTTGGTAAAGGACCCTCGAGAGATCCAGAGGGCTCAGAATCAATTCTTGCTCGTCGTCTCTCAGCAAGAATGGGGCCTTCCTGTAAAGAAGACGTTTTCGAATCTGCCGTGGGCGACCTGTGTGGAATCGAATAGACTCACAGTGTATGATGTTTTAAAGCACGGATATCTGCTCATCACGCAGCAGGCCCTCAAGGAGCTGGAAGCACGCTGTGCCCTGGAGGCGGTGAACTGATATGGAATTTCTCGAAGATATTATACGCGAGCCCGTGATCAGCGAGAAGGGCTGGCGCCTGCAGGAAGAGAACAAGTACGTCTTTGAGGTCCATCCCAAGGCCAATAAGAATCAGATCAAGCGAGCTGTCGAGAGCATCTTCAAAGTGAAGGTGCTCAACGTGTGGACATTGAATATGCCGAGCAAGCCGCGCACCAAGAAGTTCTATCAGCAGGGGGAAGTCCCTGGCTGGAAGAAGGCTATCGTTCAAGTTGCTCCAGGGCAGCGGATCGAAGTCTACGGCAAAGGGTGATCTGAGAGATGCCAACACGAAAGTTTAAGCCGATCACGCCCGGCCGCAGGCACATGGAGCTCCCAGACTTCAGTGAGCTTACAAAGAAAGAGCCGGAGAAGAGTCTGGTAGAACCGCTCCATAAGACGGGCGGGCGGAACAACCAAGGGCGCATTACTGTCCGGCATCGTGGGGGCGGGCATAAGCGCCTCTATCGAATCATCGATTTTTATCGAGATAAATGGGGCGTGCCGGCGAAGGTCGTCTCCAAAGAGTACGATCCGAATCGTTCGGCGTGGATCACTCTGTTACAGTATGCCGATGGCGAAAAGCGCTATATTCTCTCCCCATTGGATCTGGAGATCGGCTCGATAGTCGAGGCTGGGGAGAATGTCGAGGCGCGTGTGGGCAATGCGCTCCCATTGAAGAGAATTCCCGTGGGAGCGATGGTACACTGTGTTGAGTTCTATCCTGGGGGCGGGGGCAAGGTAGCACGGGCTGCGGGGACGGCTTGTCAAGTGCTGGCTCTAGAAGGGGGATATGCCCGGCTGCGCCTGCCCTCCGGAGAGATCCGACTCTTCCCCGAAGACTGCATGGCCACGATAGGCCAAGTAGGGAATATCGATCATAAGAATGTCGTCCATGGGAAGGCAGGGCGGGTGCGCCATCTGGGGATCCGCCCGACTGTGCGCGGAACAGCCATGAACCCCGTCGATCACCCGCATGGGGGCGGTGAGGGGCGTCACTATGTCGGCGGGCCACCGCGCACCTTCTCCGGGAAGCCTGCGAAGGGTGTGCGCACGCGCAAGCCCAATAAGCCCAGCGATCGACTTATCGTCTCGCGGCGCAAAGGGGGGACGGTCTGATATGGCGCGCTCGCTGAAGAAGGGGCCCTATGTCCATCCCAAATTGCTGAAAAAGATCGAGAAGCTGAAGCGCGGGGAGATCTCAGAGATCAAGACGTGGTCTCGCGCAAGCATGATCACCCCGCAGATGGTCGGGCTAACTATTAAGGTTCATAATGGGCGGATGCATGTGCCGGTCTTCATCACCGAGACGATGGTCGGTCATCGTCTTGGGGAGTTTGCTCTGACGCGCACGTTTAAGGCGCATGGGGGCATCAAGAAGAAGAAGGTCCCCACGCCCAAGTAGGGGAGGCTCTATGGAAGCGAAGGCTATTGCCAGATGGATTCGCATATCGCCGATAAAGGCCCGGCTGCTGACCTCACAGATTCAGGGCAAGCCGGTCGACGAGGCGTTGCGCCTGACGCGCTTTGCCCGCGTCAAGGCCGCCCCTATCGTGCGCAAGTGTTTGGAGTCGGCTATTGCCAACGCAGAGCATAATTACGATATGAACGTAGACGCTCTCTGGGTGAAGGAGGTTCGTGTGGACAAGGGGCCTTTCTGGAAGCGATTACGCCCTGGTTCTCGAGGTAAGGTCTCTATTCGGAAACGGCGGACGAGTCATATTACGATCGTGGTGAGCGATGAGCCGCGGCCGGGGGCCGTCAAGAGCCAGGAAGGATAGCTATGGGACACAAAACGCACCCGTACGGATTGCGCCTGGGCATCAACAAGAAATGGCTCTCCAATTGGTTCTTTGAAAAAGATGCCCCGCGCTACGTCAAAGAGGACCATACGATCCGAACGACGATTAAACGGCGTTATTACGGGGCGGGGATCGCGCGCATTGCTATTGAGCGGCCCACGGAAGAGTGGGTCTCTATCGTGATTTACACGGCCCGGCCAGGGATCATCATCGGCAAAGGGGGTCAGGAGATCGATCAGTTCCAGAAAGAACTCGAAGAGCTCATCAAGCGTAAAGTAAAGATCTATATTAAAGAAGTCGATCATCCCGATCTGGAAGCGACCCTGATTGCGGAGGATGTCGCGTCACGGATTCAGAATCGTATTCCGGTGCCCCGCGCTATGAAAGAAGTCATTCAACGAGTGATGGACCATGGGGCTAAGGGGGTCAAGATCCGCTGTGGGGGCCGGTTAGGTGGGGCAGAGATTGCACGCTCTATCGAGAGCAAAGCGGGTCGAGTCCCGTTGCAGACGATCCGGGCGGATATCGATTATGGCTTTGCCGAAGCGCTCACGAAGTACGGGATGATCGGGATTAAAGTCTGGCTCTATCGCGGGGATATCTATCCTGCGCGTGGAGGTGAGGTCCGTGGCGTTACTAGCGCCCAAGCAGCGCAAGTTTAGAAAAGACCATCGTGGCCGGATGACGGGCAAAGCTGTTGCCGGCTCAGAAGTCGCTTTTGGAGAGTACGGCATTCAAGCCCTAGAACCAGCGTGGATCACGGCGCAGCAGATCGAAGCGTGCCGCACGGTCATGGTGCGCGAGCTCGAGAAGAACTCGAAGATCTGGGTGCGGATCTTCCCCGATAAGCCTATCACCAAAAAGCCCGCGGAGACGCGCATGGGCAAGGGCAAGGGCGACCCGGTGGGCTGGTGCGCCGTTGTGCTTCCGGGAAGGATTCTCTTTGAGATGAGTGGTGTAGACCGCACTAAAGCTGAAGAGATTTGGCGTTTAGTGGACCACAAGTTGCCCATCAAGACACGTCTGCGGGAGCGTTTCAAACTAGGTGGGGAGCGTTAGACTATGGAGAAGCCAGAGAAATTGCGAGAGCTGACTGATGAAGAGCTCAAGCAAAAAGAGCGGGAGCTCAAGCGTCAGCTCTTCAATGTACGCTTTGGTGTGGCCACAGGGCAGCAAGACAATACGGCATTAATCGGGCAGCTCAAGCGTCAGATTGCCCGAGTTAAGACGATATTACGGGAGCGTCAGCTCCAAAGAGGGCGAGCACAGTGAGGGCAGAGACTATGCCGAAGCGAGAGAAGATCGGACGGGTCGTGAGCGACAAGATGGCCAAGACTATTACCGTGCTGGTGGAGACGTTGGAACAGCACCCGCTGTATAAGAAATATTATATAAAGCGCAAGAAGTTCTACGCGCACGATGAGCACGAAGAGGCTCATGAGGGCGATCTTGTGCGGATAGTGGAATCGCGGCCGCTATCGCGGCTGAAGCGGTGGCGCTTAGTCGAGGTGTTGGAGCGCGCCCGCCCCGGACAACGCTAAACAGGAGGCGATGGCGATGATCCAAGTTCGGAGTATCTTGAAGGTTGCGGACAACTCAGGGGTCAAAGAGGTCCGAGTGATTAATGTATTAGGGCAGCCTAGTGGGGCCTGGGGCCAGATCGGGGATATCGTCGTGGCTTCGGTGCAGAAGCGCATCCCCACAAGTGAGATCGACAAGGGCGCTGTCGTCAAGGGCGTGATTGTGCGCACGCGCCAGCCCTATCGGCGCAAGGACGGCAGCTATATTCGCTTTGATGATAACGCCGTCGTGCTGATCAATGCGTCGAAGGAGCCGTTGGGAACGCGCATCTTTGGCCCGGTGCCCCGTGAGCTGCGCGAGAAGGGCATGGTACGGATTCTCTCCTTGGCGCCGGAGGTGCTCTGATGCAGAAGATTCGCAAGGGTGACATGGTGAGGGTGATCGCGGGCAACGACCGCGGCAAGGAGGGCGAGGTCTTGCAGGTCCTCCCCAAAGAGCGTAGAATCATTGTGAAGGGTGTGCGCATGATCACGCGCCACCTCCGGCCCTCAGCGAAGCATCGAGAGGGCGGGATCGTGCAGCAAGAGGGCCCGATCGATCTCAGCAATGTCTTATTGATCTGCCCAGAATGTGATCGCCCAACTCGTGTTGGGTTCGTCATCACAGAAACTGGGGAGAAACTCCGTCAGTGCAAGCAGTGTAAGAAGACCTTCGATTAGTATGGTGACTGGAGTATGATGTTATACGAACGCTATCGCACGGAGATCGTGCCTCACCTAATGAAGGAACTGAATTATAAGAATATTATGCAAGTGCCCAAGATCGAGAAGATCGTGATTAACATGGGTATCAAAGAAGCCAAGGATGACCCTAAGAAGCTTGAGGGGTGTGTGCGTGATCTGATGATGATCACGGGGCAGCGTCCTGTCGTCACCCGGGCGAAGAAGAGCATCTCCGACTTTGGGATCACCAAGGGCGACCCAGTGGGGTGTATGGTGACGTTGCGGGGGAAGCGAGCCTATGCGTTCTTTGAGAAGCTCGTGAGAGTTGTGCTCCCGGCGATCCGTGATTTCCGCGGGGTGAGCGCGGACTCGTTCGACGGGCGCGGGAATTTCTCACTTGGCCTGAGCGATCAACTGGTCTTCCCCGAGATCAAGTACGATCAGATCGCCAAGGTCCAGGGTATGGATATCTGTATCGTGACGACAGCGAAGACCGACCGAGAAGGATACTATCTCCTGAAAGCCTTAGGAATGCCCTTTAGAGATTAGTAAGGAGGCTATTACATGGGAAAGACTGCGTGGATAGCGAAGGTAGCGCGACCCCCGAAGTTCTCGGCGCGCTTGGTGCGGCGCTGCAGCATCTGTGGGCGTCGTCGCGGGTTTATTCGGGATTTTGGGCTCTGTCGCTTGTGTTTCCGCGCCAAGGCGCATCGGGGCGAGCTGCCCGGAGTCCGCAAGGCTACATGGTGAGGGGATCCTATGGATACGATTGCTGATATGCTGACAGCTATTCGGAACGCGAATGCACGCGCGTTGCGTGAAGTGCGCGTGCCGCATTCGAATATCAAGGCGGAGATTGCCCGAATCTTAAAAGAAGAGGGATTCATCGAAGATTATCGTGTTGAGGGCGAGAAGAAGCGCGATCTAGTCATCATAATGAAATACAAAGGGAAGCGCGGCAAAGACCCTGTCATCGAGGGGCTTGAGCGGGTGTCCAAGCCGGGTCGGCGCATTTATGTAGGGGTTGATGAAATCCCCCGGGTGCGCAGCGGCTTGGGGATAGCTATCCTGAGTACCCCTCTTGGGGTCTTGACCGGCAAACAAGCGCGCCAAAAGCGCGTGGGTGGAGAACTTCTGTGCAAGGTGTGGTAGGCTATGTCTAGAATTGGTAAGCAGCCCATTCCCGTTCCCAAAGACGTCAAGGTGACGATCGAGGCCGATCGCGTCATTGTCGAGGGCAAGGCGGGCAAGCTCGTGCAGCGCTATGAGCCTGAGTATGTGAGCGTGCAGATGACCGATGGCACTCTTGTTGTCACGCGTAAGGGCGACGAGAAAGAATTCAAGGCGCGGCACGGCTTGTATCGGGCACTTTTTGCGAACATGGTGAAAGGGGTCCAGCAGCCCTATACGAAGGTCCTGCAGCTGGTGGGGTTGGGGTATCGTGCCAAGCTCCAAGGGAAGGAGTTAGTCTTGGAGATCGGCTTTCACGATCCAGTAATCTATAAACTCCCGGACAACGTCAAGGCTGAAGTGAAAGACCAGACTGAGATCATCCTCACTAGCCCGGATAAACAGTTAGTAGGACAAGTTGCGGCGGAGATTCGCAGCCTGCGCAAGCCCGAGCCGTACAAGGGCACGGGTATTCGCTACAAAGATGAACAAATCCGGCGCAAGGAAGGGAAGCTTGCTGGTGGCGGCGCGGGCGGGGCGAAGGCCGGGTGACACATTCTATGATTAGGGTAGTCAGTCGTAATGAGCGACGGCAGCGGCGGCATCAACGGATCCGTAAGAAGATCTTTGGGACGCCGCAGCGTCCGCGCTTGTGCGTCTATAAGAGCTTAAAGCATCTCTACGCTCAAGTGATCGATGATACGGTCGGGCGGACTCTAGTCGCGGCAAGCACTCTCGAGAGAGAATTAAATCTCAAAGGCGGGACGATCAAGTCTGCCGAGGCCTTAGGGAAGATATTAGCTGAACGTGCGTTAGCAAAAGGCATCACGACTGTGGTCTTCGACCGTGCTGGCTATCCGTACCATGGGGTCATCAAAGCGTTTGCAGAAGCCAGTCGCAAAGCCGGACTGAACTTCTAAGGGAGGAAGAGATATGGCGCGAGCGCGTGGTGGTGAGCGTCGAGCTGAAGAGTTCGAGAACGAAGTGATCGATCTGCGACGCGTAGCCAAGGTGACCAAGGGCGGAAAGAACTTGAGCTTTCGCGCTGTGGTGGTCATCGGCGATGGGAAGGGGCAGATCGGCTTAGGCAAGGGGAACACCCGTGAGGTCCCCTCGGCGATCCAGCAAGCGATCCGCGACGCCAAGCGCAATATCATTCAGATCCCGCTTGTGGAGGACCGCACGATCCCTCATGAGATCTGGGGAGAGTTTAAAGCGTCGCGGGTCCTGCTCAAGCCGGCCTTCCCCGGTACTGGGGTCATCGCGGGCGGGACGGTCGGGGCGATCTGTCGGCTTGCCGGTATCAAAGATATTCTGACGAAAGCTCAAGGGTCTACGAACCCGTTAACGTTGGCAAAGGCGACTCTTGACGGGCTGCGACGCCTCAAGACGCTTGAGGAAGTAGCGCGACTCCGCGATAAGAAGCCCGAGGAGGTCTTGCAATGAAGCTCAGTGATCTGCGTCCTACACCGGGGAGCATGAAGAAGCCCAAGCGTGTCGGCCGGGGAAACGCTTCAGGTCATGGGACGTACTCGACTCGTGGGGGCAAGGGGCAGACGGCTCGGTCGGGGTACCGGATGCCGCCGGCGTTCGAAGGCGGTCAAACTCCGTTGTGGAAGCGCGTGCCCAAGCGCGGGTTCAAGAATATTTTGCGAAAGAGCTACGCTTACGTGAACGTCGGCCAACTGAATGAGATCTTCCCCGATGGCGCAGAGATCACCCCGAAGGTTCTCAAAGAGCATGGGCTCATTAAAAAATATAGAAACGGCGTGAAGATTCTCGGCGATGGCCCGCTTTCCAAGAGACTGATCGTAAAAGCTCATAAATTCAGCAAGAGCGCTAAAGAGAAGATCACGGCTGCTGGGGGCCAGGCGATCGCTTTGCTCCCCCAGGAGCAGTCCGAAGAAGCTCCCACAGAGACCCCAAAGAAGGCGTCAGGGAAGTGACCAGTAAGCTATGACTGAAGGGTTATTTGAGGCATTTCGGATCCCAGAAGTCCGGAAGCGCATTCTCTTTACGCTTGGGGTCATTATAGTCTTTCGGTTGGGGGCATGGATCCCCGTGCCCGGCGTCGATCCCAATCAGATCAAGCTCTTCATTCAGCAGTTAGGGCAGCTAGGGCAGTTCTTGAGCGCGTTCACAGGAGGGGCGCTTGAGCGCTTCTCGATCTTCGCTTTGGGGGTTATCCCGTACATTAACGCGTCGATTATCTTAAGCTTATTAGTCGCGGTCATTCCTAAACTGAAAGAGCTCCAGGACCAAGGGGAAGAGGGGCGACGCGTTATTAACAAGATCACGCGCTACGCGACAGTAGGTCTTGCGTTCATTCAAGCCGCTGGGACGAGCTATCTCATCTATAATCAAGGGTTAGTTCAGCCCACTCAGAGCTTTGTGGGCTTCATGTTCATCGCGATCGTCACGCTCACCACAGGGACGATGTTTTTGATGTGGCTAGGGGAGCGCCTCACGGAAAACGGCATTGGCCGTGGAATCTCAATGTTGATCATGATCGGGATCTTAGCAGATTATCCGCGCTACTTTGCCACGATCTGGGGCGAAGTGACAAGCAATCCCAACCCCATGAACGCTCTCTGGTTGCCGTTGCTCCTTGCGATCTATGTCATAGTCACAGCAGTCATCGTGATGGTCCAGCTTGGGGCACGGCGCATTGATATTCAGTACGCTAAGCGCATGGTCAAAGGGCGCGTCTATGGAGGGCATAGTACTTTCTTGCCCCTCCAAGTAAATCAGGGCGGCGTCATCCCCATTATCTTCGCGGTTGCGCTGCTTGCTATCCCCCAGACGATCTTTCAGTTTCTTGATCAGAACAACGTGATTACGAATATGATGGCCGAGCGGCGCATCGTGTTGGAGATCTCCGGGGAGAGCCAACCAGGGGATCTCTTCGTCAAAGTTGACGGCCACCTCGTGCAGATCTCTCTCGCTGAAAAACAGACCAGTGAACAAGTCGCTCAGGCTATCGCTGAGGTGCTCAATCGCCGTCAAGCCGGTTCTGCTGAGACACACAGCAGCCGTGTTATTATCCCCGTTGAACCCGACAGAGCCCCTGATAACCCCAAGACGATATCGATTGGGGAGACCCCTGACAATCTCATAGCACTCAATGGAATCGGTCAGAGCGCTATGGTGCGCGGCATTACGTTTGTGCGGGCTTCGGCTCGCGATTGGATGAACGTTGTCGGCGATTTTTTGAACTGGCTCTCTACGGATCTATCGCGCGGGCACGCGCTCTATATGATCTTGAGCGCGTTGCTGATCTTCTTCTTTACGTACTTTTACAGCGCGATTGTCTTTAATCCGCGCGATCTGGCGGAGAACTTACGGAAGTGGGGCGGCTTCGTGCCTGGGATTCGTCCGGGCAAGCCCACGGCAGATTTCATTGAATCTGTGCAGAGCCGCCTGCTCTTCATTGGGGCGCTCTTCTTGATTGTCATTGCCCTGCTTCCTATGATCATAACTAATGCGAGCGGGCTCACGACGTTCTTCTTGGGAGGCACGTCGTTGCTCATCGTCGTGGGCGTCGGCGTCGACACGATCAAGCAGATTGAGGCGCACTTGGTGGAGCGCCGCTACGAGAGCTTGATCGCCAAGGGCGGCCTGGGGCGGCGGATCTGAGCTATGACTGCACGACGGATCGTACTTTTGGGACCCCCAGGATCAGGAAAGGGCACCCAAGCTGTGCGGCTGGCAGCGTGGTTGGGTGTCCCCCATATCTCTACGGGCGATCTGTTGCGCAACGAAGTCCAGAATCGTACAGAATTAGGGCTACAAGCGCAGAGCTTTATGGATCGTGGTGAGCTCGTTCCAGATCAGCTCGTCGCGGAGATGATCCGCCAGCGCATCAAAGGTGCGACGGGCTTTGTACTGGACGGCTTCCCTCGAAATATCAAGCAAGCTGAGATTTTAGAGACCGTGACGACCGTCGAGCGGGCCTTGCACTTTCAGCTCAATCGGGAGGAGATCATTCGGCGGCTCAGCGCTCGCAGAGTCTGTCCGCAATGCGGGGCTGTGTATAATCTGATCTCGAGCCCGCCTCAGCACAATAGTTTGTGTGATAAGTGCAAGATAGCGTTAGTGCAGCGCTCGGATGATACTCCAGAAGTCATTCAAAGACGGATTGATGTGCAGTATGCACGTGAGATCAGGCCGATACTCGAGTTCTACAGAAAGCGCAATGTGTTGCGGGAGATCGACGCTCAGGGCGATATAGAATCCGTCTATCGAGCAGCTCAACAAGCGTTGGAGTAATCTATGGCGATGAAGCTCAAGAGCCCAGCAGAGATCGAGATCTTACGGGAGAACGCCCAGCTTTTGCAAGAGATCTTGCAGCGCTTAGTAGAAGAAGCGCGGGCGGGCGTCTCTACTCTCTCCTTGGACACTCTTGCTGGGCGCCTCATCGCTGAAGTTGGGGGTCGCCCGGCTTTTAAGGGCTATCGTGTAGGAAGATATGTTTATCCTGCAAATATTTGCACGTCGCTCAACGCCGAGGTAGTCCATGGCATCCCCCGTGCTGATCGGATCCTCCAGCCCGGAGATGTGCTCTCTATCGATATTGGCATGATCCGGCAAGGGTTTTGTGCAGACCTGGCAACAACGGTTATAATAGAAGATGCCCCGCGATCGAGTGAGGATCTCTTGGTGGTGCAGACGGCTCAGGAAGCCCTGTGGGAGGGTATCCGTGCTGCACGCCATCTTGCGCGCGTGGGTGATATCGCCTATGCTATTCAGCACTATGTGAATAGTCGTGGGCTGTCGATTGTCACGAATTTTGTGGGCCATGGGATCGGGCGCCAGATGCATGAGGAGCCCCAAGTGCCCAATTACGGTTCTCCGGGGCAAGGGCCCTTGCTCCGCGATGGATTAGTGATTTGTATTGAGCCCATGGTCGCTAACAGCGGGAGAGATCTCATTGAAGTCGAAGTCCAAGACGATAATTGGACAGCAGTGGCCCCAGGAGCGACTGCGGCGGCTCACTTTGAAGCGATGGTGAGGATTCGCGCGTCAGAGGAGTTGCCGGAGCTCTTAGGATGTGGGGCCTTGGAGCGCGTGCCCTCGAGGTGATTGGCTTATTGGCAAGGGAGAGTTTATCAAGCGTCGTGGTGAGGTGATTGAGGCCTACCCGGGTTCGATGTTCCGTGTGCGATTCGAAGACGGCACGGAAGCATTCTGTCACATCTCCGGGCGGATTCGCAAGAATTATATCAAGATCCTCCCCGGAGATAAGGTGCTTGTGGAGTTTTCGCCCTATGACCTCAGCCATGGAAGGATTATCTATCGCGAGTGAAGGTGATCCTATGAAAGTGCGGAGCTCTGTCAGGAAGATCTGTGATGCGTGTAAGATTGTGCGGCGCCACGGGCGTGTGATGGTGATCTGTAAGAACCCCAAGCACAAGCAGCGGCAGGGATGCTAAAGGAGGAATTAGATGGCTCGTATTGCGGGGGTCGATTTGCCAAACAATAAGCGCATCGATATTGCGCTCACGTATATTTATGGGATCGGGCGCCCCTTGGCGCAGCGTATCCTCCAAGCGACACAGGTCGATATGGGTAAGAAGGTCCGCGATCTCACAGAACAAGAGATCACGGCTCTGCGCAAGGAGATCGAGACCAAGTATCAAGTCGAAGGCGATCTGCGCCGCAAAGTGCAGAACGATATCGCTCGCCTGAAACTCATTAAGTGTTATCGAGGGGTGCGCCATACGGTGGGGTTGCCGGTGCGTGGGCAAAAGACGCGCAGCAACGCGCGCACGTGGAAGGGTCCGCGCCCGGCCAAGGCCGGCAAGCGCAAGTAAGGGTGAGGTGAAACGATGGCCCGCAAGGTAGATCGTGCGCGGCTCCATGTCCACTCGACTTTTAATAATACTATCTTGACCTTGACGGATTTAGATGGGAACGTCTTGGCGTGGGCCAGCCCGGGCACGCGCGGCTTCACGGGGAGCAAGAAGGGTACCCCCTACGCGGCGCAGCTGGCGTGTGAGTCGCTGCTGGTGAAGATGCGCGAACTTGGCGTGCGTTCCCTGATCGTGACTATTAACGGCACCGGTCAGGGACGCAATTCTGTCGTCAATACGCTCAAGAGCTCTGGTATTCGCGTGGAGGACGTCAAGAATGTGACCCCAGTGTCACACAGTTCTGAACGCAAACGGTGAATGGCTATGGGACGCTATACAGGACCGAAGTGTCGTTTGTGTCGGCGTGAAGGGGAAAAGCTCTTTCTCAAGGGCGAGAAGTGTTACACAGAAAAATGCCCCGTAGAGCGACGGCCCTACGCGCCTGGGATGCACCAGCGCAAGTTTGGCAAGCTCAGTCAGTACGGGATTCGTTTGCGCGAAAAACAGAAAGCGAAGCGCATCTATGGGTTGCGCGAGGAGCAATTTAGAAGATACGTGGAGCGAGCCAAGCGCGTCAAGGGCGTCACCGGCGATTTCTTGCTCGAGTTGTTAGAGAGGCGCTTAGATAACGTGATCTATCGAGCGGGCTTGGCGGCTTCGCGGGATCAAGCGCGACAGTTAGTCACTCATGGGCATTTTATGGTCAACGATCGTAGTGTCAATATCCCGTCATTTCTAGTCCGTCCAGGGGACGTTATTACGCTCAAGCCCAATGCCGCGCAGAAGCCTGGGATTAAAGCTCTACTAGAGACCAAGGGGCGCGGAACTGTCCCGGCGTGGCTGGAGCGTGTGGACGGGCGTATCCACGTGCTAGATCGTCCCAAGGTCGATCAGCTGGAGCACAAGCTGCAGATGCAGCTCATTGTTGAGTTCTACTCCCGCTAAGTGTGGAGAAAGGGGACTATGCGTGCAGAGCTCGTAAAGCCGAAGATTAAAGTTGAGGGCTTGACCCCATATCGGGGGGTCTTTGTGGTGGAGCCGTTGGAGCGCGGCTATGGCACAACGGTGGGGAATGCCTTGCGGCGAGTTCTGCTCTCGTCTATTCCCGGGGCGGCGGTCACGCGCGTGCGCTTTGAGGGCAAATATCACGAATACGATACGATTGAGGGCGTCAAAGAGAGCGTTCTAGAGATTATTCTCAATCTGAAAGAGATCGCGTTTCGGATCACTGACGGGGAGCCCAAGCACGTCTACGTGCAACACGAAGGTGAGGGAGTAGTCCGAGCTGGGGATTTAGAGTTGCCCCGGGGCCTGGAAGTGATGAACCCCGACCATGTGATCGCGACGGTCGCTAGCAATGGACGATTAGTTATCGACATGGAAGTGGAGCCGGGAGTGGGGTATCGTCCGGCGGAGCGCAACAAGAAAGGGGATATGCCCCTGGGGATTATCGCGGTAGATTCGGACTTTTCCCCAGTTAAGCGCGTCAATTTCAAAGTGGAGCCGACGCGCGTGGGCGAGCGTACCGACTACGATCGTCTGCTCTTAGAAGTTGAGACGAATGGGGGTGTCCGCCCCGACGAAGCGGTGCAGCAGGCTTCGCAAATTCTTATCAGTCACTTCGAGTTATTCACGTTGCCCTTGGGGGCAGCAGAGCCAGTGCCTGCTGAGCCGGATGAACTCAACAAGCGCTTAGAAGAGCTCGCGTTTGACAAGCGCGCGTGCAATCTCCTTGAGACCAAAGGGGTCATCACGCTGAAAGACTTATTACAGAAATCCAAAGAGGAGTTGCGAGATATTCACGGGTTTGGCGAAAAGACTCTTCAGAAAGTCATTGAGCGTGTCGAAGAGCTTGGGTATCATTTGAAGGAGTCTGTGAAACGGAGTTGAGGTGCTATGTGGCATCGGAAGAAATTTCGCAAGCTTAATCGAGCTCCTGCTCATCGGAAGGCGCTCTTAGCGAATATCGTGAAAGAACTGATTGAGCACGGCAAGGTCGACACGACCGTAGCTCGTGCCAAGGAGAGTGCGCGGTTAGCCGAACGACTCATCACGTGGGCGAAGCGCAACGATCTCCATGCGCGGCGCTTGGCCTTCTCCGTGCTGCAAGACCCTGATCTCACCGAGAAGCTCTTCACCGAAGTAGCTCCGAAATTCGCAGGGCGTGCTGGGGGCTACACCCGCGTGCTGAAGCTCCCCCCGCGCCAGGGAGACGGCGCAGACTTGGCTCGGCTGATGTGGGTCAGTTAAAACTGAGAGCGAAGAAAGTCGTCGATGCCCTGAAGGATCGCGTGGGCCAAGCGTTTTTGATAGGGGAGCTGATTGAGTTTTCGCGCCTCTTCAGGGTTCGTGATAAATCCCAGATTGATCTGCACTGCGGGTATATTCAGGCGTCGCAGCCAAAGGTGAGCTGTCTTGGTCTTCCAACTCAGCCCTTTAGTTGTCGCTAGTATGCTATGACGGAGCGCTTCAGCGAGAGCTTGCGTAGCCTGAGAAGCCTTGGTTGGCATAAGTATGGTGATCCCGTGCATCCAGGGATCGTACGAGAAATCTAAATGGAGACTAATACAGAGCTGTGCGCCTTGAGCGTTTTGTATGCGCTCTTTGGGTGACAGATAGCGATCCTCGTGGCGCGTCAGCGTGATTTTTATATGGGGGAAGCTCACGGCTTCCAGAGCGATCAGATGTGCGATCTTGAGCACTATATCTTTTTCAAAGAGATTGTCTATGCCGATGCTGCCGGTATCGTCGCCGCCGTGTCCGGCGTCTATAGCGACTATTGTAATCGGTGTGGTCTGGCTTGTGCCCCACACCCCAAGCAGACTGAGTATCAGAAGCCCTAGACCAACCGCACGCATCGCTTGACAGATCATCTCTTAATGTTTATTATACAGGGATACCGAAGGCTCAAGGAAATCGGTGGGATCTCTTTTCATCACTCTGAGGTGAACAAACATGCACACGATACGCAAACTTGTTGAGAAATACGGAAAGTACGTGATTTGGGCTGTGGTCATCAGTTTCGTGGCTGGGGCGCTGGTGATCTTTTCACCAGTGGCGTTCAACCCCGGCGCACGCAATGCCCCTAAGGAAGAAGACGTCGTTCTTGTCGTGAACGGGGAGAAGATTGGGAAGGACCAGTACGAGCAAGCTTATCAGGAGATCCTCAATGAGCAACGCCAGTTCAATCCAGAGATTGAGAAGGCCCTCCAAGGGCCAGACGGGGCTTATAGACAATTACAATGGCGTGCCCAAGCGATTGATCGTCTCATTGAGAGAACTATAAAAGACCAAGAGAGTCGCAAGCGCGGGATCAGCGTCCCTGCCAAGAAGCTCGATGAGCGCTACAAGAAAGAGTATGAGAATTTCTTAGTCATGCTGCGCCAACGCTACGGTATTGACGAGAAGGAGTTTGCCCGCATGCTGCGTGAGCAGGGCAGCTCCATCCAAGCCTATCAACGCCGGATTCGCGAATGGGTGGAAGCGCAACTCAAAGAAGAGCTTCTGGAGGAGGCTGTTGTCGGCCCAATCGACGTCTCCGATGCCCAATTGCTAGAGTTTATCGAGCAGAACAAGACGCGTTATATCACTGATATTTTGGGGTATCTCCAGCCGACGACGGCCGAGCTCCAAGCGTACTTCGAAGCCAACCGAGAGAAATATGCGACTCCTGAGGTCAAGGCCCGACATATCTTAGTGAAAGTGGACGAGAACGCCCCCGAAGAGCAAGTCGCTGAAGCGAGGAAGAAGATCGAGAATATTACGCGAGAACTCGAGCAGGGCGCGGACTTCGCTGAGCTTGCCAAGAAATATTCTGACGATAAGAGCAACGCCGAGAATGGCGGCGATCTAGGATGGTTTGGCAGGGGCGTCATGGTAAAGGAATTTGAAGACGCGGCGTTTGCTCTTGATATCGGGAAGATCAGCGACCCCGTGCGCACTCGCTACGGGTTCCATCTCATCAAAGTCGAGGACAAACGGGTGCGCACGTTCGAGCAAGCCCAATCAGACATGCGCCGCGATTGGATGAGAGAAAAAGAAGACGCGCTCTTCACTCAATGGCTCGAAGCGGCTAAGCAGGGCAACTTTTTAGAGCGCGTGCGGGTGAGCCGAATCTTCATCCCCATAGCGCCGGATGCCCCTGAAGACGAGCTGATCGCGGCACGCAAGCGCCTGCAGGAAGCCAAAGACAAACTCAGAGTCGAAGGCGCCAGCTTCTCCCAAGTGGTCCGAGAGTACTCCCAAGATCCAGACTTCAAGGACCGCAACGGCGATATGGGCTACCTCACGCTCATGGATCTGCCCAAGGAGCTGCAAGACGCAATCGCTACTCTCCAGGTGGGCAAGATCAGCGATCTCATTCAGACGGCCCAGGGGCTCTGGCTCATTCGGCTCGAGGACCGCAAGAGCTGGGAGAAAGTCAAAGAGAGCATTGCAAGCGATTACCGAGTGCGCCAGCGCGTAGAGAGATTCGACCAGTGGCTCAAGCAAGCGAAGGAGTCAGCACGAATTGAGCTGCGGTTACCGTTGATCGCAGCATATCAGTTAGAGGAACAAGAGAAGATCGACGAGGCTATCGCTGCCTACGAGCGACTCTTGCAAGAGGGATCCTTGGCCGATGATGAGCTGGGGAGATATTTAGACTATTATATTGCTCGGCTCTATCAAGCGAAGCTGCGCCAAGCCGAGCAAGAGAAAGCTGAGCTTGAAAAGCAAGAGAACGTCGAAAACAAAGAAGCAAGGCTCAAAGAGCTTGAGCAGAAGATCAAAGAATATCGACAGAAGGCCGTGCAGCACTTATTAGAAATAGCCAAGACTGCCGAGGGGGATCGCAGCTTTTATGATCAGCTGTTGGCGCTCGATCCCGATAATCCTCAAGCGTACTATCAATATGGGCTCTTCTTGTTCACCGCTGGGGACCAGGAGAGCATTCAAAATGCGATCAAGATGACCAAGCGCGCCACGGAGCTTGCCCCGACCGATCCTGGACCGCTCCGGCTCTACGGGCACTTGATGATGTCGCTTAAGAACTACGCTATCGCTCTCGAATACTATCAGAAAGCCCTAGAAAAGCTCAATCCGGAGAAGGACAAGGGAGCGATCAAGACAGTGAAGCAGAAGATGGCCGAGGCATACTTTGGCTTAGAGGAGTGGGACAAGGCTGAAGCCCTCTATACGGAACTGCGCGAGCAGGAGCGCACCGAGCGCGGCTATGACGACCCGCGCATCGTAACAGCCTTGGCCGATATTGCTGTCAAGAAGGGCGACCCCGAACGCGCGGTCACTCTCTATCTGGAGTCGCTCAAGCTCCAGAACAACCCCAACGTGCGCTTGAAGCTTGGGCGAGCTTACGAAGAGCTCGGCGATCTCGAGAACGCTGCGAAACAGTACACTCAAGTGATCAAGGAATCCCCCTATCTTGCTGAGGCGTATATGGCACTGGGGGACTTGCAGCGCAAGCAAGGCCAGACCGACGAGGCTCTCAAAAATTATCGTGAAGGCTTTAAGCGCACAGCGGCGGCAGAGCTGCGTGAGCAGTTAGGGGAGCGCATCGTCGAGCTCGACCCCAAAGATTTCGAAACGCGCTTCCAGTTAGCGAAGCAATACCAGAAGCAGCATATCTTCGAGTCTGCTGTGCGACACTATACAGCGATCTTAGAGCAAGGGCCAACTCCCGAGCAGGCGCTCAACGCGTACATTGGACTGGGGGACGTTGCTGTGGGCCGCGCCGAGTATGAACAAGCAAAGAGTCACTATAAATCCGGGCTGGCCGTAGCGACGACCGACGACCAGAAGAAGAATCTCTATCAAAAGATTCTTGACGCAGAGCGCTCGCTGGTCGGTGCAGAGGGCAAGCTCGGAGAAGATGGCTTAGAGGCGATGTACCAACTTGCAGTTATCGCGCGCAATCAGCAAAAGATCGCCGACATGCGCGAGCAACTCGAGAAACTCAAAGAACAAAATCCGAATTACAAAGCGAACGAAGTCGCCCAGATGCTCTACGAAGTCACGGGCAAATGGAGCGACGACAAACCCGGTATGCCCATACCCATCCAAGAAGTCTTCGGGCCCATCTCTGTAGGGCAAGAACATGAGCCGTATAATTCGACGCCGCCCACTTCAGGAGCTTATGCTGAAGGAGAGATCGCCTTCGGGGTGCATCAAGAATCGATCGCTGAAGAGCTTCAGGTATGGGCACTGCGCGGCGGTGCTGTGCTCATCCAATATGGGCCAGAGACGGACGCTACGACTATAACTCAGTTGGGGGATCTAGTGAAGCGCTTACAAAACGAGCACGCTGAGAAGTATTGTCGTCTGATCGTCGCCCCGTATGAGAAGCTCGAACCCAAGCAGCTTGTGCTCACGGCGTGGGGGCGTATCGATAAGCTCTCGTCGTATGATGAGAATCGCATCGAGAGCTTTATCGACGAATGGATCAACAAGGGGCCGGAACAGATCCCCTGCTCCCGGCAATAAGACCATGGAGCCGCACTCGGAGCTGGAACTGCGTTCGTTGGTAGAGCTTGTGGCGCACTTGCGCTCGGAGCGTGGCTGCCCTTGGGATCGCGCCCAAACCCATGAGTCCCTGAAAAATCTTTTGATCGAGGAAGCTTACGAGACTGTCGCAGCTATCGAATCCGGCGACAGTCGCGAGCTCCAAGACGAACTCGGTGATCTGCTTTTACACGTGGCATTCCACGTCCAGATTGCACAAGAGCAGAAAAAGTTCACACTTCAAGACGTACTGCGGGGGATCTATACGAAAGTACTCCGGCGCCATCCTCACGTCTTTGGGGCGGAACCCACTCAAGATGTGGAGCAGATCAAAGGGCGCTGGGAGGAGATCAAGCGCCAAGAGGGACGGCGACTGTCAGTCAAGGCAGCTTTGCCGGCCCTGATCGAGGCGCGCAAGCTTCAAGAGCGCGCTGCCCAATCGAACAAAGAACTCTCTGTTCAGCCCTCGCCCGCGATTGGAGCACTGTTGAGCGAACCCGATGAGCAGTATTTGGGTATGCTACTCTTTGAGATCGTGGCGCGAGCGCGCCAGCTCGGCCTTGATCCAGAGCTGGCGCTCAAGCGCGTCAACGCTCAGTTTGCCCAAGAGATCGAAGAGAAACTCACGCACGACCATGCTCGATCTGAGTGATTTGCCTCCGCCACCTCAAGAAGCGCTCACGGTCTACGTAGAGCTGCCCGAACAAGACGTGCATTTCTTTGATAGTGCCCTCAAGGCATTTGATCATAAAGTCAATCCGCGCCGCGACGTGAAGCTCATTAACGGCAAGCTGTATTATAAAAACTACGTCGCACCCGACTTTTGGCCAGAGGTTCAGAGCCTGCTGGAGACACTCCGGAGATACGTAGCAATTGGGGATATCGTACTTGAGCCGTGAAGCGCCTGCTCTGTTCCCTTCGCCCTGATGAGATATGCCCTTCAATCTATGCGATTGACTACAAGCGTTTATGGGGTGCGGGGTACCGAGCGCTGATCTTCGACATAGATAACACTTTAGGGGAATGGGGCTGCCGTGCTCTGCCGGAGTCAGCCCAAGCCTTCTTGCAGGAGCTGAGCGCTCGGGGTTTTGTTGTAGGATTTCTCAGTAACGACGGGGGAAAGAACCGCACTCATCTGAAAGAGCAGCTTAGTTCTTGGCCCGTGCTCTGGCACGCGGGCAAGCCTCGCACGCACAGCTATAAAAAGATGCTCGCGCTTCTCAAGACCCAAACGACAGAGACAGTCATGATCGGGGATCAGCTCTTCACAGATATCTGGGGGGCGAAGCGGACGGGGTTGTATGCGATCTTGGTAGCTCCGGTCAGTCCGGCGTCGGATTCGCTTCCTGCGAAGCTCAGACGCCCCTTGGAACGTCTTGTTCTGAAGTTACTCTCCAGAGAGGATCCGCCCCACGACCATACCGATGATCGTTAAGAAAAATATGGAGAGAGCGCCCCACCACACAGAGCGTAGAATGAATTCTGGGGCCGTTGCCGCGATCTCGACGTTAGGGAGATAGATCGCTAAGAAGAGCGTAACAGTACCTACAAGAGTAATAGCTAGGGCCATGAGGAGCCCCTCCTGCACCCCTCGGACAAGCAAGCCCACGCTCACCCCTACAAGAGCTACTAGCACATAGGCGATGTTCCCCGGCACAAAAGAGAAGTCGAGCAGCTCTTGAGTTTGCAGGGCAGAGCTTGCCCCCGCAGCTATCCCAGCAGCAAGAGCAAGAATGAGCCACCGGAGGAGCTTCATTCGCCCTCCTTCGGAAGCATGAAGACGCTCGCCACAGGGAATTTCTTGCGCTCTTCCCTTTGGGGCAATTGGAACATGACCAACGCCACCCCTTGAAAGAGCAGAGCCGTCTCTTGGGGAGACTCCTCTTGAAGACGCTGTAATTTCTCAAAGTTGGGCCCTCTAATAGCAGCTTCAAGAGGGATCTCTGTATTAGGCCCCAGCGCAATCTGGACATCTCCGCTCGTATAGTACCCCAAATACGTGCTTCTATCGGCGCTGTACAGATGCCAATCTAAGAGCTCTAGCGACGCTGGAATCTTTTGGGCAGGCATCGTCACTGTTACCGTCCATTGTAGGCGTGCTTCTTGAGAAGCAAGCTGCTCAAAGTGCGTGAGGCTCACGGTAAACTGTATCCCTTGGAGCGCCTCACGGAACGCCGTGTAGTTTTGCTCAGTTAGGACGAGCAAGACTAAGGCAACGATGAGTAATACTATGAGTAGGCCAACTCCTAAGGGATATCGCCATGGGCGCTCTTCAGATCTCATAGCAGGCGGCAAAGTGACCATGGCCCTTGTCTTCCAGAGGAGGATGGTCACTCTGAGCGCAGCGCTCCGTTGCGATGGGGCAGCGCTCATAGAACCGACATCGCGGGGGAGGATCGATGGGCTTGCTCACGCCGCCCTTGATCTCGATGGGCTGACGCTCGACCGTCGGATCGGGTATGGGCACGGCGGAAATGAGTGCGCGCGTATAGGGATGGAGCGGGTTCTGAATGACTTCTTCCGTGGGGCCTAGCTCGACGATCTTGCCCAGATACATCACGGCGATGCGATCACACATATAGCGGGCGACAGCTAGGTCGTGTGTAATATACAGATAGCTGATCCCGAACTCTTCACGCAGATCTAACATTAAGTTCATCACGCCAGTGCGGATGGAGACGTCGAGCATGGACGTCGGCTCGTCAGCGACGATGAAGCTGGGGTTGAGAATCATCGCGCGGGCGATGGCCACGCGCTGGCGCTGTCCACCCGACAGCTCATGGGGATAGCGAAAGAGAAAGCTCTCTGGGGGAGTGAGCCCTACTAAGCTCAGGAGTTCCGCCACACGCTCTTCCCGCTCGTAGACGCTGCCGATCCCGTGGATGCTCAGCGGCTCGGAGACGATGTCGAAGATCGTCATGCGCGGGTTGAGCGACTCATACGGGTCTTGGAAGATCATTTGGACGTTGCGACGGAACTCTTTGAGGGCACGCCCTTCGAGCGTAGCGATGTCCACAAATTGCTCCCCTTGGGAATCTGTTGAGGGGTCCTGAGTGACACGGAGATAGATATGCCCCGACGTCGGGGTGATGAGTCGGACGAGCAACTTCCCCGTCGTGGTCTTGCCGCAGCCAGATTCGCCGATCAGCCCGAAGATCTCCCCACGCTTGATGTCAAAGCTGACGTCATCCACGGCGTGAATGAAGCTCCGCGCTCGCGCGAAGATCCCCGTCGATACGGGGTAGAGCATGCGCAAGTTCTCCACGCGGACTAGGGTCTCTGTCTTTGTCTGTGTTTGTAATGCCACCGTGATCACCTACTATTATAAGCTTAATTAAGTTAAGGGATTCCAGCAAGCCGCATGTTGTTTGGGCTTGTGCTCGATAAATTTGGGCACTTCGCGCTCACAGATCTCGGTCGCATAAGGGCACCTTGGGTGGAACCGGCAGCCTGAGGGCGGCTTAATCAGATCCGGGGGTTCGCCAGGAAGCGCCGCGAGTTTCACTTTCTCGCCCTTGATAGACGGAAACGCCGACATCAACGCTTTCGTATAGGGATGAATAGGGTTCTTAAAGATTGCTTCTGCGGGGCCAAATTCGACCAAGCCCCCTGCGTACATGACCCCGACTTTATCGGCGACCTCAGCGATGACCGCGATATCGTGCGAGATGTAGATCATACTCATATTGAGCTTCTTTTGGATCTGACGCATCTCGCGCAAAATCTTGTCTTGGACGATGACATCGAGAGCCGTCGTCGGCTCGTCCGCAATGATAATATCGGGATCACACGCGAGCGCCATGGCGATCACGGCGCGCTGCTTCATGCCCCCTGAATATTCGTGGGGGTAGCGGTCCATCAATTGGCGGTCCAAGCCGACGAGCTGGAAGAGCTGGGCTACTCGCTCCCGGGCCTCAGGGATGGGCATGGGCATGTGGGTCTGAATCGCTTCGATGATCTGATCCCCGACTTTGTAGACGGGGTTGAGCGAGTTCATGGCAGCTTGGAAGATCATCGAGATGCCCTTCCATCGAATAGGGCGCATCTCTTCATCGCTGAGAGCCGTCAAGTCGACTCCGATGCGGGCGATGCCATCTCGCGCGAGCTTGATTTGCTGCGTCCGCCCGTTAAGGCGCGCATCGAGCACGAGCTGCGATCTGTCGACTCCTACAAGTCGGCCTTGATGCTCTTGCCCATCTAATAAGACTTTGACGGGCTTCCCCACAGCGCGGCGGGCGTGGGCTTCATCAGAACCATCACGGAAGAAATAGACATGCCCTCCTAAGAACTGGGCGTTCTCTGGGAGCAGGCGCAGCAGCGTCAACGCCACAGAAGTCTTGCCGCAGCCGGACTCGCCCACAAGCCCTAGCGCTTCGCCCTTTTCTAGCGAAAAGCTCACGTCCTCGACGGCTTTGACAGCCCCCTTGCGGGTGGTATAGTGCATCGTGAGATTTTCGACTTGTAGCACGGGATATGCCACGCTCTCACCTCTTGCGCAGGCGCGGGTTCACGACCTCATCGAGGCCGCGGCCTACAAGATAGAACGCCGAACAGAGCAGAGTAATCGCGATCCCTGGCGGCATCCACAGCCACCAGTTCTGGAAGGAACGTCCCCCGAGAATGTAGCCCCCGCTATGGGCAGAATCGATCATGATGCCCCAGCTCACTTTAATCCCCGGCAGCAGCCCAAAGAACGACAGAGCTGCTTCGGAGAAGATCGCCCCGGTGACGTTGAACATCATATAGAGAAACGACAACGGCAACAGATTGGGAATGATATGGCGGAAGATCACGTGGAAGTGGCTGCCTCCAGCGACTTTAGCTGCTTCAATATAGGGCTTGACCTTCACCGCGAGAGCTTGGGACTTCAAGATGACCGTGATCTGGCCAAAGCCGTAGAGAATTCCTAAGACAAACGCGAGCTTAATGAGCGTCAGCTCGATCATTGAGCCCAGAACAATCAAGAACGAGACCAACGGGAAGAGAATGAAGACGTCGGCCACGCGCATGAAGAACGTGTCGACAAAGCCCCCATAGTACGCCGTGATCGCGCCGATGAACGTGCCAATGAAGACCGTGATGAGCGCGGCCAGGACGCCCAGCATGAACTCTGAACTGGTGCTCGCCATCAGTTGCGCTAATATATCACGGCCAAATTGATTTGTCCCTAAGGGATGGCGGCGTGAGGGGGGCGTGGGATTCTCTATCCCTGGAATGAGCGGATCATACCCCGTCACTGGATCATAGACTTGATAGATACTACTGATAGCCCCGTAGGGGACGTTACGGGCAGCTTCAAGCTCTTCAGGGGTCCAGGCTAGCCGTTCCATCAGCCATGGGTAGGCCGGCCATAGTGCCCCAAAGATTGCAAAGAATATGATAATCCCTAAGCCGGTCAGGCCGATCTTGCTCTCGGCGAACATGGCCCAGCTGCTCTTGAGCCCCCTCCAGAAGAGCTGGAGGCGCACGCGCCAGATCGCTTCTGCCGGCTTAAATGTTGGAGCGGCTTGCATAGGTTCTCCCTTCGTGCTCGTTAGTCATATCGAATGCGTGGATCCAAGAACGCATAGAGGATATCAGCGATAACGTGAGCGACCAAAGCGAAAATACCCGTGAAGACGAGCG
The DNA here is from genome assembly GCA_030550495.1 of Candidatus Bipolaricaulota bacterium. Classification (GTDB taxonomy): domain Bacteria; phylum Bipolaricaulota; class Bipolaricaulia; order RBG-16-55-9; family DRXL01; genus JANXCC01. The sequence continues at coordinate 44,942 of JAUQPG010000005.1, forward strand.
AGCCGATGGCTACAGGGTAATCTTGCTCTAGGGCGCTCAGCAGCAAGAGCTGTCCCATCCCCGGCCAGGAGAAGATCGTCTCGGTGAAGACGCCCCCGTCGACAGAGAACGCGATAGCGAAGATCAAGCTTGTCACGACCGGGAGCAAGGCATTGCGCGCGGCGTGCTTATCGCGCACGACGTTATCAGGCAGGCCCTTAGCCTTGGCTGCCATCACGTAGTCTTCGCGCATCGTCTCCAGCATCGTATTTCTCATTAACAACATCGTGCCTGCAAAGGAGATTAGCGTCAGCGTCAAGATGGGCAGGACCATGTGCTGCACGAAGTCAAGAGCCAATGGGAAGAGCGGGATCGTCCCAGCGGGAAACTCAAAGTACCAAACGAAGAATTGAAACTTAGTGTTGCGCGCTAACACAACACGATTGACCTCGCCGAACCAGCTGCCGCCAAAGAAGAGTCCTGCCAAGACTATTCCCAACGCGACGGCTCCCCATCGTATGACGTTCCTCTGCCATACATAAGAGAAGCGCCGGCTCCACAGATAGACAATGCCCCAGAAGAGCGATAAGCCACCGAGCCACAATAGCATCTGATTGAAGACGATATTGGAGCAGCTAATCCCAACGCTGCAGTCCACTGAGCCAATCTGACGGATGTTCGTCCAGCTATCAGGATTGATAAATCCTCCAATGGGAACGACGCCAAGATTGACAGCAAAGAGCCAGACTAACAGCAAAGCAAACCATGGGGTGAACACGGTAAAGAGCGTGACGCCCACAACTGTCGAGAAGTATTCGATGATCGCACCGCGACGCCAGGCGATCAGCTTTCCCAAGAAGAAACCAATATAGAACGAGACGATGGTATACGTTAAGAAGAGCACAATCGTTCGCGGTAAGCGCTCTTTGATGAGGTCCCATGTCGGGCGTTGCTCGCGGCAGACGGGATCGGGGGTCGGGCTGATATTGCCCCACTTGAAGGAGCACCCGAGGTGTCCCGTCACAAAGTTTTTCAGATATTCGAAATATCGCTCATGGATCGGCTTATCCAAGCCGAGCTGCTTCACGATGGCATCACGTGCCTCAGGAGTGATCTTGGGGTTGCCCACGTAGATATCTGTGATGTCTCCCGGCTGAGCCTCGAGGATGATAAAGACCAGCGTCATGTAGAGGTAAAGCACAAGAATGACTTGCAAAAGACGCATGATGATGTACTTGCTCATGCCGCTGGTCAGAGTCTGCCAAATCCGTTTCATAAGGTGCTCGCCCCTTTTTGGCAATTCTAGAGAGGGGACTCTGGAGGTGAGGGCCTAGGAGCCCTCACCTCCAGAGGGACTCTGTTACTTAAGCTGGACGTAGCTCATCATGCCGTTCGTGCCCTGGATACCGTCGAAGACCTTCTCGTAGGGCATGTGATCGCCCACCAAGACATCGGCGCGGAAGGCCTCATAGAGTGGGGCGTTGAAGAGCGGCACATAGGGCAGCTCCTCGGAGAGCATCTCCTGCATCTTAAACGCCAGCTCTTTGAGCTTGGGTTGCTCGCAGGCCTTCTCGAACTCCTCGGCGAGCTTGTCGTACTCAGGGTTATTGTACCCTTGCGGGTTGAAGCCGCCCAGGCCCGAGTTGCGGCTGTGGAAGAAATCGACCAGGTAGCTGGGGAACAAGCCGCCCAAGCCCCAGCCCAGGATCCACGCGTCGAACTTCTGCTCATCGAAGACGCGGTTGGAGATCGTATTGAACCCGGTCAGGTTGACCTTCACGGGGATGCCGATCTTGTTAAGCCGCTCCTCGATGTGCAGGGCGAACGTAGCGCGCAGCGGGTCATAGCCCTGGTGCGGCGCCAACAGCTCAAACGGCGCGACGGCCTTGCCCTTGTACTTGAGGCCGCGTCCTGGGGTGACCTTGTTGCCGGGGATATCGACCTTGGGCTCGACGTCCCAGCTGAAGCCGGCCTGCTTGAGCAGCTTAATAGCTAAATCGGCCTTCTCCGCTTCCTTGAGACCCTTGCCGTAGGTCTTCACGTTGGGGTTGTACCAGGCGGTGTTGACCGTCGGCACGATGCTGTAGGTAGGGATGGCCAGGCCAGCCAGGAGCTGCTGGGTGACGAACTCGCGGTCGATCATAATAGAGACTGCCTGGCGGAACTCCTTCACGTTGAAGGGCTCGCGGCGCAGGTTGAAGCTCATGTAGTACAGGCCGTTGCCGGGGTTCTCCGCGATGCCCACGCCCTTGGCCTCGCGCAGCTGCTTGCGGAAGCCCGCCTGCACGCCCAAGGGGTTGAGCAAGAAGTGAATGTCGCCCTTGATGAGCGCCGCGACGGCAGTCGCCTGGTCGCCGTAGATGCGCCACTGCGTGGCGTCGACAAACGGACCGGAGGTCAGCTCCAGGCGCACCGTGGGCTTATCTTTGTCGAGAATAGCCGTGCCGGGGTCGCCATCATAGGGCTGAGGATCTTTGGTTGTATGGGTGTACTTATAGACGCCGGGCTTCTCTTCGGTGTAGCCGCCAGAGTAGGGCCGGACGCTCTTGGCACCATAGAAGTAGTGATTCTTGTTTGCGCTAGACTCGGCAAATGCCCCAGGCTCCCACTTCTGGAAGAGCCACCCACCGATCACGGGTTCATCGTCGCCCTTGTGCTCATAGAGGGCCTTGATGGGATCCTTAGCTTCGGCAGCGGCCTTAAACTTCGGCTCCCAGTACGCCTTGCTGATGATCGGGGCGAAGAGCAACCCCTGGTCCCAATCATCGTAGCTGCACTGGGCCTTCAGATAGAACTTCACCGTATACTTATCTACGACCTCAGCGCGATCGAAGAAGTCGGGATTGATCGTCCCTGGCCAGTTACCGCCCATCTTGATGGGGTCAATGCCCTTGTAGAGCTTGCCGCCAATGGCGTTGAACGTGAACGCCACATCTTCAGCGGTGAGCTCGCCGACTTCCTTGCCGGTCTTGGGATCGAACCACTTGATGCCCTTCTTGATCTTGATGGTCGCGGTCTTGTCCGGCCCGATGGTGATCATCTTCTTGGCTTCTTCTTCGGTGCTGGCATCAGCAATCCCGGGGACGTAATCGAAGAACTTATCCGAGAGCCCAAATAAGCTCGGACCCCACCCGTTGAGCCGGACGTAGAAGTTCCACACCGTCGCCTTCGGCCCTAAGATAGCCAACGTATTTAAGCTCGACAGATCTTCGAAGATCGCGAGCTTGTAGATCTTCTGGGCCTGAGCCTGGACGACCGACTGAGACTGACTGGACAGCACAGCCCCGATGCAAAGCGCCAACAAAGCAACAATGGTAATGAGCTTGATATGTTTAAACATATCACAACCTCCTTTGCTGATTTAGTGGTGTCTTGCTTGCTGAAGAAAAAGGCTTAGACGCTCTCCCCAGTGAGTTGACATCACCTCCTTTAAAATCTTCCTGGTGATACACGATACACCACCATGATGCTGCCTTTCATGGGGCTGTCTTGCACGACCTGTGTCCAACACGGTTGTTCGATCCAGCACGTTGGTGACGGTGGGCTAGCAGACCAGAGCCAGAGAGCAGCAAGGATCGCTGCTGCGGCCGCAGCCCCTACAGCTCCCCACGCAAAACGCCGCCACCAGCTCTGTTCTTCTCTGGGATGCTGGCGCGCAGAACTGAGCAAACTCCAGCGGCGTGCCTGTAGGTATGCCACGCGCTCTTGACAACGGGCACACGTCAAGACGTGCATGGCGACGTCGGAGCGCGTCCAGCGTGGGACACGTCCGCTCAAGAATTTCTGGAACGCTTGCTCATCGCGGAAGGTCGCCCCAACGCGCCCCGCCCCAGGACTGTCCAGCAGCCTATTCGCCACGTATGCTCGCAGAACTTCTTCGCTTGGGTGATCAGGGTACTCAAGGCCCCGGAGACCTGCAAAAAGCTCGGCAAACTCAGCGAGCTTCTCCGTGTCCAGCTCGTCCTCGTAAGGCGGGTGCGGAGAGTACTTAGTGTCCATATGAGACCTCCGTGCGGGGGATAAGGGATGCTGAGGCGTAGAGCTGATTATACAACTCTTTAATCTTCTCTTTCTCGCGGGTGGGATTGAACTGACGCCCCACCAGACGAAAGACATGCTCCCAACTGAGCCGAGTGCCCGCGAGACGCTCTATAGTCAGATCGCGCATACGGACGCGCCCTTCCGTGATCTCGCGCACGAGCTGCTCGCGCTTATGCGGGTCGAACTCCGAACTCGCATAGTGGCTGAATAGATAGACTAATAACCCGCGCACGACGTTGGGATCGAAGCGTCGCTTCGCCTCAGCGAAGACGAACCACCGACGCGCCTTCTCCAGCTCACCGTCTAACGAGAGCAAGTCTTCCACCATCTCCGGAGGTTCGTTGGTGCACCGTAAGATGTTCTCAGCATACGCTAAGCGCGCCAACTCAATCCGGATCTCCATTAATTATATTCACCCCTCGCGAAATCCTGACAGCTTCGGACTGTAAGCACACGAAAAGCCTTATTCTATCAAGATTCCTTTGACCTTGACTCGTCTTTTCCCCATTCCCTAGCGGCGTTCGTTCATGAGCACTGAGACAGAACCATCCCCTTGATTGACGACAGCTAAGTCGGGATCACCGTCTCTATCGAAATCTCCAGCGACAATGCTCACCGGCAGCGACCCAACAGGAATAGTGATCGCTTTATTCGGCTGCACGAACTTTCCTCGCGAGGGATCGACCAAGAACTTTGCGCCAAACCCTCCAAAGCCATCGTTGAAATGCACGGTCACCGTGTTGCTTGCCGAATTCGCTGCAGCCAGATCAAGCCAACCATCCCCGTTGAAATCGCCCACGATCACGGCTCGTGGGTCTAGACCCCCTGTGGGCAGCCCTTGAGGCTCGTCAAACTTTCCTTGGCCGTCTCCAGCAAAGACTAGGAGACGGTCACTCTCGGGATTGGCCGTCACTAAATCCCCGAACGTATCGTTGTTGATATCGGCGATTTCGATCCACGCTGGCGAATCCCCACTATAGAGCCCAGCTGCCAGGCGCTGCGCTATGACAAAACTTCCCGCGTTATCCCCAAGCAACGTAGCAGCTCGGCCAATGCTGCTGACGACGGCGTCTAGCTTCCCGTCACGATTGAGATCATAGACAGCGAGGGATTGCAAGCTCCCGCCGACAAACGTCTCGCGCACGCTCCAGCGATCTATCTGGTCTGTCCCATTATTGATAAAGACGTAGACGCTCCCTTGAAGATTAGCACAGATAATATCAAGACGACCGTCGTTGGTGAAGTCCGCGATAGCGACGGAACTGACGTCGCGTAGGCCGCGGGGAAGATCGCGGCTGGAAGCGGGCCGGAGCAACTCCTTCTCGTCCCCCCATAAAACCCAGAAGTTGCCCCCTGTAGGATAAGCGAGCACAACGTCAAGAAACCCATCTCTATTGAGATCACCAAGTGCTAAGACCTTACCACGGGGGACCTTGACTGTATCGTCGGCCTTGACTGAGTTAAATTCTACTAATTGTGGGGCACGAAAGATCTGTTGTGGGCTCCCAAGAGCAATGGCGACATAAAGTCTCTTAATATCTTTCTCTTCGTCTGTAACGAGTAGGGTTGAAGTGATGATATCAAGAAGTCCATCGCGGTTGACATCGCCCAAGGCAATGGCCGTCGTGCCTGAGCCTATTAGAATAGATTGACTCTGTTGGAACTTCACAGTAGGGTTGCTGAAGGCTTCTATCCCTAGCAAGAGCACAAAGCTGCCTATGAGTATTAGCTGCCGTGTTCGGGTATCTCTGCGCATCGTGAGAAATTGTACCATCTTCCAGGGCGGATGTCCACCGAGAGGGAGGGGCTGCTTGACAAGTATCGCTTTTTCGTGCTAATCTTTCTGAAGGACAATCTTCGGGTCGTCGGAGGAGGTGATGGTGGGAGCGTTTAAAGAGATAGCTCACGTGGGTCGTTGCGGGGGAGTAGGCGTAGTTTACATCTCTATGCAAAAGGAGGTTCTCTCATATGTCTTCCACATATAAAGTTTTGGCAATCGTTGTCAGCTTGGCTGCGTTGCTCTTTCTGCCCTTGGTGAGCGCGCAAGAGCAGCAAGAGCTCAATCCGGTGAGCAAGCTCGATCTTGGCGGGTCCAAGGTCAACGGCTTCGTCTTCACGGCAGATGGGAAATTTGCCTTCGTCTCTGTCAGTGTCGGGCGCGAGAGCTCAGTCTTTCTTGTAGCGGCCAGCACAACGGATACCACAAAGTTTTACGGCAAGAAAGTGCGCGGCTGCCCCATTGCCGGAGAAGTCTGCCTAGCCCAAGTTCGCGGGAATATCAACCCCCAAGACTTGGCGTATAACGAGGAGAAGAAAGTGCTCTTCATACCAGGCTATGACGATGACACACTCTATATCTCGCAGGTGGCCTTTGACAAAGACGGCAACCCCACCGAAGCCAAGGCAGCCAAGAAAGTCGCTGTAGGGGCTGGCCCGCGAGCAGTCGCTGTCAACGCCGCTGGCACCCGGGCCTTCACGGTGAACGAACGCGAGCACACCGTCAGCGTCGTGGATATTTTGTATAAGGATAACGCCCCCGACAAGGGCGAAGTGATCGCGACGATCAAGCTCGACCCCGACGAAGAGAACCCCACATATCCTAGCCCGGCAGATATTGCCATTGTGGGCGATAGAGCCTTCGTCGTCAACACCGACACATGGAAGGTCTGCGAACTTAAGAACATCAACGCGGACAGCGAGAAGGTGAAGAAGGGCGAGGAGAAGATTGAACTTGGCGCGTGCGTCGATACCGGGGCATATCCACGTGCTATGGCCATGCTTGGGAACACGGCGTATGTGATCAACAGTCTTGGGGACAGCGTCAGTCAGCTCTCCTTGGAGCCGTTGGAGAGCAAAGCAGAAGTCCCCGTCGGCGATGCTCCGCGGGGGATCGCCACAGACAATCAGTGCTGGGTTGTGGTGACCAATACGGGGGTAGATAACCCCGAGGGTGGCCGCCCTAGCCTCTCCTTCTTGAGCGCGGATTTGAGCAAGTCTCTCACGCTCTCCATCACAGCAAAGGAGCCAGGAGATCCGATTGTGCCAACTCAGGTGCAGGTCCTCGTCAAAGAGGGCGCTAAAGAGGTGTGGGTATTGAACATCGGAGCTCGCGGAGAGATCTTAATCTACCCTGCGCCGGAGGCTGTCCAGAGCTGTCCGTAATAGAAAAATCGAAAGCGAGAAGAGAAGCGGCCTCGGGGGCTTCCGGGGCCGCTTCTCTTTGCAGTTGACGATCCCAGCCCTTCTTGAGTATAGTAAAAGAGCGGGCCCGTAGCTCAGGGGTCAGAGCAGTCGGCTCATAACCGATCGGTCGCAGGTTCGAATCCTGCCGGGCCCACCACAGACAGTTAGGAAGTTTCCAGTTTTTCAGTTTATGGAGAAACTCTTCGTGAACGTAGACGGAGCCTCGCAAGGCAATCCCGGCGAGGCTGCTATTGGCATTGTTATTGCTGACGCTGATGGGAACGTTATTAAAGAGATCTCTGAGCACATCGGGCGCACGACCAATAACGTTGCAGAGTATCGCGCTCTCATCGAGGCGATCAAAGCTGTGATACCTTACACGCCCAAGCGCGTCATCTTCTTCACAGATAGTCAACTCCTAGCTAATCAAGTCAACGGGCTCTATCGTATTCGGCGGCCCCATCTGGAGCCCCTCAACCGTCAAGTCCATGAGCTGTTGGCAAAACTCCCCAACTGGCAGGTCAACTATGTCGAGCGCGACGCCAATTGGAAGGCGCACCGTCTCGCGCAAAAGGCGCTCTTAGAGAGAGTTGCCAAAGAGGCTGAAGTGGGCTTGCCGGAGCGCATCCGCAGGAAGGTTGAACTCCTCGATGAGATCGATCAAAGACGGGTCTTAGAATTTGTGAATCGGCTCTACGAGGAGGCCCAGAAAGACAAGACGTAAAGGCTCAAGCTTCAGTCTTCGGGCAAGGGGGACTTTGTCATGGGTGGGTATCTCAAAGGGTGTCTTCTCGTTTGTGGGATTCTCTTTGTAGTGACGGGCTGCTGGCCTATGCCCAATAGAATCAGCGTCAGCGCTGATGGGCTGCTTGCTCTTTCCGTCTCTTCAAGAGAGACTGATGGGTCCTACGAAGCCCTCCCTCAAGCAGGACACGTGTGGCTTATAGATTCTCAAACAGGGCGCGTGCAGACTGTGCTCACTGAGGGTGAGAATCTCTCGTGGGTGACGTTCTCTCCTGACGGGAACGAGTTGCTCTACGTTGAAAGCCCCAGCGTCGAGCTACCTCAGATTCTAATGGGAAAACTCTCACATCCCTGGCGGTTAATGCTCTTCGACCGTCGGAGCAACACTCAAACGGAGCTCTTATCGGGGGATCACGGCTTTATCTGGGCACCAACGTTTTCTCCTGACGGGCGCAAGATCGCGTTCTATAAATTTTATCACAATCATACGGGCGACTATCTCAATCTGCATATCTTTGACAGGGACAGCCGTCAGGAGAGGCTGCTCAAATCCGTACAGGATAAAGAGGGTATCTATTACGCGCCCTACGGGCCGGGGCCCCTGTGGGCTCCTGATAGTCGGGGGGTGTTCGCTTTCCGTATTGAAAAGATCTTCCCTGAAGAAACTTTGCTCAGCCCAGAGGAGATCACTGCAGAAACAGTACGGATCTTCGCGGGGCGACTCGCTGTGCTCAGCATTGATTGTGGATGCGAGCACAGCATTGCCAAGGGATTCTTCCCGCTCTTGCCTGTTCCACTCTTTTTAGTAGCATCTCCCGATGGCCAAAAACTCTATGTCAATGGCTATGACCAGACGTTCTCTGTGAGTGCCCGTGAGCGCGTTAATCTCTACGAGATCAGGGTTGAGACCGGCGAACAAGCGGTGCTCTATGACGGGGGTGGGATCGCGCTCGCTCCGGCACTCTCCCCCGATGGGGAGCGCCTGCTCTTCACGGTCATCTCTCCCGAAGAACCCTTGAAGGCCGATCTCTATGTGCTTGATCTTACCTCAGCAGCACCCGCCCGGAAGGTGACCGATGACGGGCAGTCGGGCTTTGGGTTCTGGCTCTCTCGCGAAGAGATAGGGTTCTTGCGCGTAAGAACCCCCCAAGCACTCCGTGGTGAGATCTGGGTAAGAAATCTCAACACTAACGAGGAGCGCAATCTCAGTATGCTCTTGGCTGTGCAAAGCCATCTTGTGCAGTTGAGCCAAGAGGCAAAAGTCTATGAGAAATCCCTTGAGCGAGTGGAGCGCCAGCTCACAGCCCTGAACGATGCTGTTGCTGCACTACCAGGAGCTATAATGGCTCTCTCTGAAAAGCTAGACGCTGCGCAGACGCAGAGCCTTGAAATAGCGAATCGCACAGATCAACAATTGACTAAGCTTGCTCAAGATATTGGTGCGCTCCTGGCTGATATGAGCGCGATGAAGGCTCAGCTCTCGGGGATAGAAACAGAAGTACAAACTGTCAGTAAACGGCCTGCGCTCTCGTTCTGGCAGCTTGTGATCGCGCTACTGATCGCTGTGATCGTGATCGTCTGGCTTGTTCGGCGCGCCTTGCACTCGCTCGCTCAGCAGATAGCTTTGCCGCCCCAGTAAAGTGTCGCTATCCCTAAGGTGAGATCGCGATACCCCACAGGGCGAAACCCCGCTTCATAGAGTTCTTCGAGAATCTGAGCACGGTCTGGGAAGCTCAGAATCGAATCGCGCAGATATTGATAGGGCGCGCGTGCTCCCGTGAGCATCCCTCCAACCCAAGGCACGATATATCGCAGATAGGGGAGGTAGGCCAAGCGCACGAGAAAACTTCGAGGGACGGAAAACTCTAAGATGAACACCCGCCCTCCTTGGGAGAGCACACGATAGATCTCTCTCAGTCCCTGAGCGCGATCTGGGAGATTGCGCAACCCAAACGCTATTGTCGCGATCTCAAAAGAACTTTCGGCGAAGGGTAGCTCCAGCGCATTCCCGTGCACAAGCTGCACTCGCTGATTGAGGCCAAGCTGAGTGAACTTATCGCGAGCGATACGAAGCATCTCTTCAGAGAGATCCAGCCCCACAATTTGAATATCTGGGCACGCTCGAGCGAACTCTATAACGACATCACCGGTGCCGGTGCACAGATCCAAGAGACGCTCTCCAGGCTGAGGAGCAGCGTGTCGGACAAGCTCGCGCCGCCAGGCGCGGTCGCGATTGAGACTTAAAATATGATTAGCGCGATCATATCGGTGTGCGACCTCGGAGAACATTTGAGCGATTTCATGAGGGCGCATCGCTCACTCTTTGATGACGCCACTGATCTCTATGATAATATCGTCGACTTCCAGGCCAGCGAGCTCGCGTAACCGGGCCTTCACTTCTGTGATGGCTTTTTGGGCGGCCTCGTGGATGCGCGTCCCGTAGACGGCAAAGAGCGCCATTTTAATAATCAGACGCCCGTTCTCCTTGAGGACCTCGATGCCGTCGCCCTTGATTGCCTGAGTGATCATGCTAAAAAAACTAGAGCTTTCGCGGGCCTGGCGTGGGGTACGCAAGCCCTCCTGCTCGCTAATAACTTTGGCGCAGAGCTGGACAATAGCTCGCTCAGAGATGTAAATATCACCAAGTTCACTGCTGATTCTCTTCAGCTCAGCCATACTCTTAGGCTATTAAACTTCGCCCTGTCATCTCCTTCGGCTGCTTTAGTCCCATCAATTCTAGCAACGTCGGCGCGATGTCGCAGAGCGCCCCGCCGTCAGCGAGCGTGATCTTCCGCGGCCCAATGTAGATGAAAGGGCCGGGGCTGTGCGTGTGCGCTGTGTGGGGCTGCCCGTGCTCATCTCGCATAATATCGGCGTTGCCGTGATCGGCTGTGATTAAAATTTCTCCGTTCACAGAACGTGTTGCTTCAACGACGCGCCCCAGACATTCGTCGACAGCCTCGACAGCTCTGACGGCAGCGTCAAAGACCCCCGTGTGTCCCACCATATCAGGGTTAGCGTAGTTTATCAAGACAAAGTCATAATGACGACTCGTGATTCTCTCTATAGCTTCGTCGGTCACTTCATACGCGGACATCTCCGGCTTGAGATCATATGTGGCAACTTTAGGGGACGGGATGAGCTTTCTGTCTTCCCCGGGGAAGGGGGTCTCGCGCCCGTTATTGAAAAAGTACGTGACGTGTGCGTATTTTTCGGTTTCTGCGAGACGAAACTGGGTCAGCCCCGCTGTGCTTAGCACCTCCCCGAAGATATTTTTCAGCGCTTCATCGCTGGGGAAGGCTGCTGGAACTGAAAAGCTTTGATCATACTGGGTGAGCGTGACGAACTCGATCTGTGGGCGTGGCCCGCGCTCAAACTGAGCGAAGTCTTTTTCGGTAAAGGCGCGAGTGAGCTGGCGGGCGCGATCAGGACGAAAGTTGAAAAATATGACAGCGTCGCCATCGCGAATCGCTCCCTCAGGATCGAGAATGATGGGCTTAATAAATTCATCGGTCTCGCCGCGCTGATAAGCTCTTGCGACGGCAGCTTCTGGGGGTCCGTCATCTCTGAAGCCTTCGGCAAAGCGCAGCGCACGATACGCTTTCTCCGTGCGCTCCCAGCGATTATCACGGTCCATCGCCCAGTAGCGCCCCATGAGCGTTGCAATCTGTCCGAAGCCCCGCCTGGCGCAGAACTCGCGCACCTGCTTGACATAACCAGCCCCAGAAGTTGGTGGGGTGTCGCGCCCGTCTAAAAACGCGTGAATGTAGAGATCGTAGACGTGCTCGCGCTCAGCAAGCTCTATGAGTGCAAAGAGATGTTCCAACGCACTATGCACGCCGCCGTCGCTGACTAGCCCCATGAGATGGAGGCGGCTGTTACGCATTTGTACATGCGCGATGGCGCGCAACAAAGCTCTATTTTTGAAGAAGCTCCCGTCGGCGATGGCATCGGAGATGCGCGTCGAAGTCTGCACGACGACGCGCCCAGCTCCTAGATTTTGGTGTCCGACTTCAGAATTTCCAAATTGTCCGTGGGGCAGGCCGACGAAGCGGCCATCGGTGCGCACGAGCGTATGGGGGCAGCTTTCCCAATAGCGATCGAAGTTTGGGGTCTTCGCGAGTGCGATAGCGTTCCAATCTGTTTCCTGGCGCATCCCCCAGCCGTCTAAAATCACTAGCACATACGGGCGCTTGGGCATGGCTTATTATACACTGTCCTTGTGTGTGCTTGCTAACAAAGCTTTAAATAATTACAATGAGCATGGCTATGCGGCTTGTGCTCCAGCGGGTCAAAGAGGCGTCAGTTGAGATTGACGGCCAGATCGTGGGCCGGATCGGCCCAGGGCTTTTAGTCTTCGTGGGCGTGGGCAAGGGGGACACTGAGCACGACGCGATCTTTCTCGCAGATCGAGTCCTGGGCTTGAGAATCTTTGAAGACGCAGCGGGCAAGATGAATCTCTCGGTCAAGGACGTGCAGGGCGAGCTCTTAGTCGTCTCGCAGTTTACGCTCTATGGGAACACGCAGAAGGGGCGACGCCCCAGCTTCGACGCGGCGGCGCCGCCTGAGCACGCCCGCGTGCTCTATGAGCTCTTTCTGCAAGAGCTGCGTCGCAGCGGGCTCAAAATAGAGTCTGGGGTCTTTGGCGCGCGCATGAAGGTCTCGCTCGTCAACGATGGCCCGGTCACGTTTATCTTGGAGAGCGAGCCGGTTGCACAAGAGCGTTCTCTCTGATAGAATGTGACTCACGGTAGGCACGGCAATTCCCGCAGAGCAGAAAGCCGTCCTCCATTATCTATTTAAGGAGTTGGGACTATGGGTCAGGGCGTACCCAAATACAGAAGATCTCGTTCGCAGAGGCGCATGCATCGTGCGGCAAGCTATCGCTTCACCCCGGTGACGATTGGGGAATGCCCGCGCTGTCATGAGCCGAAGCTGCCCCATCGCGTCTGTCTTAATTGTGGGTATTACAGGGGGATGGAGATTATCGCGCTAGAGGAGGAAGAACAATAGCTATCGGGCGCCCTTCAGGCGCGGGTCCAGGATATCTCTGAACGCGTCGCCGATCAGATTCCACCCCAATACAAAGAGCAGAATAGCCATGCCCGGGTAGACTACAATATACCAATGATCGCTCAACCTAGGGATCCAGTCGCGAGCAAAGCTGATCATCTGGCCCCAGTCAGCAAATCCCACCTCGGCCCCTAAGCCTAAGAAGCTCAGCGCAGCAAAGCTCAAGACATACGACCCGATGTCCATTGAGCCCACGACCAACGTTGGATAGATCGCGTTGGGGATGATATGGCGCATCAGAATACGATGGTGCGGCACCCCTAGGGCTTGAGCGGCGTAGACATAGTCGCGCTCCTTAATCGCGAGAATATCCCCGCGGATCAGGCGAGCATAGCCCATCCAGCCGAAGAAGATCAAGGCGATCATGGCTGTTAAGAGCCCACGCCCCAGCGACGGCTGGAGCACAGCGGCCATCGTTATAGCTGCCACAAGGAAAGGGAAAGCCAGAAAAACATCGGTGATGCGCATGAGAATCTCATCAATCCATCGGCCAAAGTATGCCCCGATCGAGCCAATCACCAAGCCGATCAAGACGTTGAGCCCGGTGATAACCAAGCCCACGAAGAAGGCCATGGACGTCCCCCACACGATCCCGTAATAGATATCATAACTTTGGATGAGCCCGAAGGGCCGGGCCTCACAGATCGTCGCCTGCTTGGTGATGACCTTCCAAATTTGTTCCAAGGGGTTTTCGCCGTTAGGAGGCTGAGGCATATGGGTATAGCCGCACCGGACAATACGATAGGGCTCGCGTGGATTCTCCGGGGGAGCCAGCCACGGCGCAGCAATCGCAATGGCCGAAAAGAAGAGTACTATAATGATCCCTATGAGGGACAAGCGATTCCGCAAGAGCTTGCGCACCCGATACGCCGCGGTGAGAATCGCCGTGACCACGCCAAAGACAAGAATCGTGCTGACGAGAAAGAGGGGCTCCTCAGCCAACCCCAGCTCATAGCGTGCCACAAACACGATGAAAACAAAGAGTCCCCCAAGCACGAGATAGATCCAGAAGAGAGGATGACGCAGCCACGTCGGCATATTTACTCCAACCTCACCCGCGGATCAATGAACGCATAAAGCAGGTCGACGACCAAGTTACCTACGACGAGCAACACCCCGTTAAATAGCGTAAATCCCACGACGCTTAGGATATCAAGCCGGATCGCAGCATCGGCGGCCCACCGGCCGATCCCCGGATAGTTAAAGATCGTCTCGGTGATGACTACCCCGTTGAGCAAGCCGATCAGAAGCAACCCCCCCATAGTCGCTACGGGGATCATGGCGTTGCGCGCGGCGTGCTTGTTAATGACGACACTCTCTTTGAGCCCTTTAGCGCGTGCGGTCATGACGTACTCCTGGCGTAGCGTCTCGAGCATCGAGCTGCGCGTCACGCGCAAGAGTAGCGCCCATTGCACATAGGAGAGCGTGATCACGGGCATGATGAGATGGCGCAGGGAATCCCAGAAGACATCGAGCCTGCCGTTGAGCAAAGCATCGATGGTGTACATTTGAGTGTAGCGGATGAATGTGCCGTTGATGACCTCGCGGGTGACCCAGTCGGAGATCTGCCCTGGGGGGAACCATTGCAACTTCGCGTAGAAATACATGAGCATCAGCAGCCCAAAGACAAAGGTGGGCAGCGACCATCCGACAAGGGCGAAGACGCGCATTGTGTGGTCGATGAGTTTGTCTTGGTGGACGGCCGAGAGTATTCCCAGCCAGATGCCCACAAGAATAACAGGGAGCATCGCCCAGAGAGAGAGCTCCACAGTTGCGGGGAGATAGTAGAGCAAGGCTTCGAAGACGGGGCGCTGGGCGGTCTTCGACCAGCCGAGATCCCCCCGGATGATTTGGTTGAGCCATTGCCAGTACTGGATGTAGATGGGCTGGTCAAGCCCATATTTATGGATGATGCGTTGCATCGCGTCGGGGCTCTTGGGGACATCAGTCAAGTAGAGGCTGGCGCGCATCTCCGGGGAGAGCAACGAGAAGATCGCGAAGACAAAGATCGTCACTCCTAACAGTAAGAAGGGGAGCAAGAGCAATCGCCGAATAATATACGCAAGCATGATCGCCTTAGCGTCAAGAGTATACTATACTTGGCCGGACTCCGTCAAGCGCGAAAAAACGCGAGGGCCGGAGGCACCTCGCCCCCGGCCCTCGTCTCACGCTGATCGTAGCGTCTTAGCCCTTACTGAGCCAGTAGACATACGTGCCAGGATAGGCCGGATTGTAGAACCAGCCCTTGACCCAGACCTGCTCGTAGCGCCGCACCTGGAGCTGGATGTTCTGGATGTTGATCGCGTACTCCACGGCCAGGCGGTTGAGCTCGAAGTAGATCTTCTCGGCGCGCCCGCCCTTCTTCTGATCCGGCTCCTTCTTGGCCTTCACGACCAGGTCATCGAAGAGATCCTGGAGCGTGGGATACTTCTTAGCCTCAAGGAAGGTAGCATAGACCGGCTTGAACTCTACGTCCTTGAGGGCATCGAAGTTCTGGCCGATGGCGAAGGACCCGGTGCGGAACATATACGGATGGACCCAGTTGTGCGGGTGCGCATAGTCTTCAAGCCAGCCGACCCAGAAGACCGCCAGCTCCCCTGCGTCCATAGCCTTCAAATATGTCGGCCAGGGCAGGTCGAGCACGTCCACGGAGAAGATCGGTCGCCCGGCGCGCTTCTTGTTCATCTCTTCAAGGTTACGCTCGAGCATCTCCGCGGCGAAGCGGCGCGCTATGTTGCCCTGATTGAACGTCAAGACCAGGCGCATGCCGTCCGACCAGAGCTTGCCGCCCCAGGCAGCTTTCAGCTCCTCTTCGCACTTGGCCAGGCTGAACTCATAGCCCTTCTGCTCGGGGTTGTAGCCCAAGCGGCCCTCAATGATCACGCCATTGATGGGCTTGGCTTCACCCAGCCAGGACTCCTTGATGTATGTTGCCGTGTCGAAGCAGTAGTTGAGAGCCCGGCGCAGGTTGAGGTCAAGCAGGAGATCGGGCTTATCGGCGCCGCCGAGCTTAGGCATGTAGGCGCTGCCCTCCTTCACCTTGAAATTGATGAAGGCGCTCTGCATGACCGACCCCGGCAGTGGGCCATGCATGCGGGCCTTGCCAGCCTTGACCAAGGGCTCCATAGCCGCTACGAACGGGCGCGGCACATCGATAGAGTCGGCATCGCCGGCCTCGAACATCGCCAGCCGCGTGCCCCACTCCGGCACGACCTTCCTGATGTAGTTCTTGATGATAGCTGGGCGCTTCGCTAGGCCGCCCCAGTAGGCGTCGTTGCGCTCCAGAATAAGCTCTTTGCCCTTGTCCCACTTCACCAGCTTATACGGGCCGGTGCCGTTGGCAACGTCAAAGAGCTTGGAATCTTCCGCCTTGGGGTCCCACCACTTGCGCCAGTTGTCGCACTTGCCGTCCCAGTCGCCGCGGGCGATGGCCCACTCCTTGTCAATAATGGACGTCCAGCTCCCGGCGAGAATCTGCAGGAACGGCCCGAAGGGCGAAGCCAGCTTGATCTCGACCGTATCAGGGCCGGTGACCCGGATCGCGTTAAGCACTTGCTGACAGGCTTGAGCATCACCCACCTTCTTAGCCAGCTCATCGATCGAGGCGACGTCAAGGACGTGCTCGATGATCATGTGGATGGGGCCGCCGGAACGATCTTGCAAGAGCGCTCGCTGGAAGCTGTAGGCCACGTCCTCAGGGGTGAGGTCGCCACCTTGATGGAATTTGACGCCCTTGCGAATCTTGAACGTGTAAGTGCTGCCATCGGGAGAGACCGTCCAGCTCTCCGCGAGCATCGGCACGAACTTATCAATTGCCTCGCCGTCGTAGAAGACCAGGGTCTCGTAGATGTTGAAGATCGCCGTCGCGCTCGCTGTGTCATAGTGCCAGGCTGGATCGAGGGTCTCCAAATCGCCAATGACTGCCTCAATATATGTATCCGGGTTCTTCACTTGCTGTGCGAGACCGCTCGTCACCCCGAGAACCAACACCAGACTTAGGGCTAAAGCTCCCCATCTCCAAACTGCCTTCATGGCGCTACCTCCTTTTTTGGTAATGGTGTGGGTGATGGAAAAGCGTTAGATCTTTGGACTCGACAACCACCTCCTTTTAAGCCACCCTTATATGGGCTTTTTCGGCTGTAACTTATGTTACACCTAGGGCCGAGGGATTGTCAAGAGCCAGGGCCCTTTTTTTTTGTCCATCAAAATTGAGAATTGGCGCGGGCGATGATATGGCTTGACGTGCTCGCAAATTTTATGCACACTGATTCTATGAAAAAATGGATATGGCTTGTGATAAGTGGGGTGTTGGTTGGCGGAGGTGTAGGGATCTGGTGGGCGTGGCAAGCCAGCACACCTTCGTCTGAAGCGTATCGAGCGGACGTCATAGAAGTCCTGCAAGGGCAAGGAGGGCTCGATCCCGGACTTGCCTTTATGCTTAAGGGAATTCGGGTCGATCTCGATTGCCAGGACGAGGAGGTCTGCACCCGCAGGGAGCACTTTTCGGAGGTCTTCGATATCGCTGAGCAGTACGAGTTTCTCATCGGGGACTATCAGGGCCGGATCTGCAAGATGAAGCCCAGCGCCGGCGACCGCGCCGACCACCAGCGCCTATGTAAGCTTCTTCAGGAGTTTCTGAAAGAAGTCAACGGTATCAAGATGAACGCCTCGCTAGCGCTCAGCTTTCTCACCCAGAACAAACCAGAAGAGGTGCGGAGGCTCTTGCGGAACTTCTTGCACCGGATCTTAGGGCATCGCGAGCGCGTGCTCCAGATCGAAGCTGAACTGAGACAGATCAACTGGCTGGAGCCAGTGTTGCGCACGGAGCCCTAGCCTGCACCCTAAAACTCCGGCCCTAGCATCGAGAGCACATAGTTCTGCAAGTACTTCTGGGCGACGCGCTTGATGTCTTCAGACGTCACCGCTTGGATCAGCTCTGGATATTGAGCGTCCATCTGGTAGCCCACGCCAAGTGTTTCATACCAACCCAGATACCAGGCACGGCGCTCTGTCGTCTCGTGATCGATTCTGTAGTTTCCGATCACATAGCTCTTAGCTCGGTCTAGCTCGTCTTGAGGCACGCCGTTCTCTTGGATATCTTTGATAATCTGGAGAATACCCTGCTGCGCGGTCTCAGCGTTCTGCGGCAGCGCGATGATGTACGTTACCAAGTGACTCTCTTCAGCGCGCGACGGATAGAACGAGCCCGTCGAATATGCGAGCCCACGCTTATCGCGCAACTCGCTAAATAGCCGCGAGCTCATACCGCCACCTAAGATCGCATTGAGCAATTTCATCGCTGGGTAGTCAGGGCTGGACACCGGCGGGGCGGGATAGCCTAGAATCAGCCAAGTTAAATTCGAGCGCTTCGCTGCTTCGACGCGCTTGTTCTCAGTCAGCGCCAGAGCGATGGGCTGGGGCTTGAGGGGCAGCTCTTCGGCGCCTTTGGGGAGCTCTTGGAGTTTCGCCCGCAAGAGCGCTTCGAGCAGCGCGCGATCAAACGCCCCAACAGCGACGACGGTCATATTGTTGGACACGTAGTATTTTTTGTAGAACTGCACGATGTCGTCGCGGGTGATGCGCGAGACACTCTCGGGGGTCGGGATGCGCCCGTAGGGGTGCGTGCTGTAGAGAGTGCTCTGGAAGTTATTGTAGATGACTGAAAAATTCTGGTCGGCTTGAGCACGGATCTCACGGATGAATTCGGTCTTAGCGCGCTCGACCTCATCTGGGGCAAACGCCGGATTCAGCAGCACATCAAGATAGATGGGCAGGGCGCGTTCCAGCGTCTCTTTCGGAGCGACCAGCGTCACGTGAGCCATGTCGGCCAGCAAGTCTTGGCTGAGCTGCGCCCCTAAGTTCTCAATTTCAGTAAAAATCTCTTCTTCGGAGCGCGAGGTCGTGCCGCGTAAGAGCAATCGCGATGTCAGCTCGGCGATCCCCGTGAGTTCTGGTGGTTCAGCGCGAGCGCCGGTGCCGACAAACGCCTGCAGCGCGACTGTCTCCGCAGAAGGGTCTTGGCGCAGGATCAGTTTCAGCCCATTGGGCAGCGTGATAAGCTCGTCAGTCGTCGGCTGCTCGGCGGCGCTCTCAGGGATGAGCACAAGCTCATAGTAAGTGTCAAGATTGATATACTTACGCGCGACGTTCACGATATCTTGGACGGTCACAGCGCGGATCCTCTCCGGGTATGTGAGCGCGAATGTATAATCTCCCGCGACGACGGCGTAGAACCCGAGCGTGCTAGCGATTCCTGAGCTTGTCTCAGCCTGGAGGGCCTCCCGAGCGAGCAAGACGGTCTTGGCGCGCTCGACCTCGTCAGGGCTGAGCTTGCCGTCGAGAATCTCTTTGAGTTTTGAGAGAATCGCTTGCTCGACAGCGACGCGGTTCTCGTAGGGGAACTCAGCGTAGATGTTGAAAATCCCTGGCTCTTTCTGGGTGAAATACCCAGCGTCTATCGTCGTCACCAAACCCAATTCTTTGCGCAGCTTCTTGTAGAATCGTGAGCTGCGCCCCTCTGACAATAATGTGATCAAGACGTCCATGGCGTAGACGTCTTGGGCTTCTTTGACCGACGGGCCAGGCCAGGCGAATATTAAATATCCTTGGCTGACGTCGCGGCGGATCTCTCTGACGGTCTTTTGGGTGCGCGTTGGCTCCCTAGGATACGTCTGAGCTGGGATGGGTTTGCGCTCCATCACGCCGAATTTCTCTCGCACGATCTGTAGAGTTCGCTCGATCTCGATGTCCCCTGCGACGATGAGCGTCATGTTGTTGGGGACGTAGTACGTCTTCATCCAGTTGAGAAAGTCTTCGCGCGTCAGCTTCCCCAAGCTATCAGCAAAGCCAATGATGGGGAGCTTGTATGGATGCACAGTATAAAACTCTTGGCGCAACGTGAAGAACGCAAACGAAGTGGGTGAATCTGAGCGCTGCTGCTGCTCGCGCAGGACGACTTCTTTCTCGCGAGCGATCTCTTCTTCGGGGAAGGTCGAGTTTTGTGTAATATCTGCGATGATATCTATAGCAAGCTCGGTGTGCTCGCTAGGCAGAATGATATAGTAATGGGTGAAATCGTAGGACGTTGCAGCGTTGGTGCGGCCGCCGAGGGCCTCGACTTCTCTGTCGATGCCGCCGGGGCGTTTTTCGGTGCCCTTGAAGAGCATGTGCTCAAAAAAGTGCGAGATGCCCGAGATCTCTCGCGTCTCGTTGAGGCTGCCCACGTTGACCCAAATATCTACGGCTGTAATGCCAGTACCGGGTCTGGGAATGAGCAAGACTTTCAAGCCGTTATCGAGAGTAAATTCGTGCACGTTGGGCTGAGCGAGCGAGTTGGGGAGAGACAAGACAGCGACTGTAGCGAGCAAAAGAACAAGCACTGCGAAGCGTTTCATATCGGCCTCCTTCGGGGGTATTCTATCATTTCGAGAGGGTTGGGACAAATCTTCGGTTGACAGAGCCAGCACAGATGGGTAAAATCTCTGTGGGCCGTTAGCTCAGTGGTAGAGCACCTGCCTTTTAAGCAGGGGGTCGCAGGTTCGATCCCTGCACGGCCTACCACCTGCCCAATAGACCTCCTCGAGTGTGCTGTGTGTTTCGAATTTTGATCTTGCCCAGACCATGCCGGTATAATCTCCTTCAGACTCATGCTAGCACCGCTGAGCGAGGAGGCTTCGATGGAGTTGGAGGATATCCACGTGGACGAGATTCTCGAGAGTGCTTGCTGGCCTGAGCCGGTGCGTGTCCTGCGCCTCCAAGCGTTCGGAGACCTTGTGCAGATTGAAGCCGTCGGCACACAGACTCAACAGTTCTATTCACGAATCTTTTCGCCTGCAGACCTGGTGCAAGTCCGCCGTCTATCGAGCACTGCCCAAGACTTCCAAGGCCATGCTGAAAGATTCTTTCTGACCATAGAAGGCCATCGCATCCGGTATGCGCAGCAGTTCGACCCGCTCTTTGCGGTCAATGTCTCGCAGATCGATCCGCTTCCCCATCAGATCGAGGCTGTTTATTTTTATATGCTCAAGCATCCCAGGATTCGCTTCTTGTTGGCTGACGATCCCGGCGCGGGCAAGACGATCATGGCGGGGTTGCTCCTCAAGGAGCTGCAGTATCGGGGTCTAGTGCACCGCGTGCTCATCGTCGTCCCTGGTCATCTCAAGGATCAATGGCTCAGGGAGATGAGGGAGCGCTTCAACGAGTCTTTTGTCATTGTAGATCGCGCTGTCATGAATGCCACCTGGGGTCGCAACGTCTGGAATGAGCACACGCACGTCATCACTTCAATGGATTTTGCTAAACAAGATGACGTGATGGCGTCGCTCGCTGAAGCCCGCTGGGATATCACTATCGTGGATGAGGCACACAAACTCGCGGCATATCGCTACGGCGACAAGATCACGAAACGGGAGCGCTATCGCTTAGGGGAGCTGCTTTCACGAACGAGTCAGTTTTTGTTGTTTTTGACGGCCACGCCCCATCGTGGCGATCCGGAAAATTTCCGGCTCTTCCTAGATCTTCTTGAGCCTGGGTTCTTCGCATCGACGGAGATATTGGCCCAATCTGTCCGTGATCGGGACAACCCCCTGTTTCTGAGGCGCCTCAAAGAAGATCTCTGCGACTTTGAGCGCAGGCCGCTCTTTCCCAAGCGCCACGTCTTCACGATCCCCTATTATCTCAGCGATGAGGAAAAACAGCTCTATAACGCGGTCACGACTTACGTCGAGCGCGCGTACAACAAGGCCCTCGCAGCGGATAAGCGCAACGTCGCGTTCGCCTTGCTCATCTTGCAGAGACGTTTAGCATCGAGCGTGCGGGCTGTCCGGCGTTCTCTCGAACGGCGCACTGCGCGCCTGAAAGAGCTCTTGCGCCTAGGACAGTGGCTTGCCGAGCGCGGCGATGTCGACGAAGACGCTCTCGAAGATAGCGAAGAGATAGAGCGCTTGCGTCAAGAAGAAGAGCTCGTCGAGCGCCTGACAGCAGCAGAGACGCGTGAGGAGCTCCAGGCGGAGATCTCTCAGCTTGAAGAGTTGATCCGCCTGGCCAAGCAGGCTGAGCGCCGAGAGATCGAGCGTAAGCTTGACGAATTGCGCAAGGTAATGGAGGAGGAGCGCATCCGGCAGACAGGAGAGAAGTTGCTCATCTTTACTGAGTCGCGGGAGACGCTCGACTATCTTGTGGAAAAGCTCACATCCTGGGGCTACTCCGTCGTCGGCCTGCACGGAGGATTGAATCTTGACGCGCGCATCCGCGCTGAACACGAGTTCCGTGAGCACGCCCAAGTCATGGTCTCCACTGAGGCCGGTGGGGAGGGGATCAATCTGCAATTCTGCTCACTGATGGTTAACTACGATATCCCTTGGAACCCCAATCGTCTGGAGCAGCGCATGGGGCGGATTCACCGATACGGCCAGACCAAGGAAGTCCATATCTATAATCTTGTGGCGCGCGATACCCGCGAGGGTAAGGTCTTGGACGCGCTCTTTCGCAAGCTGGCTCAAATTCAAGAAGCCCTGGGGAGCGACCGGGTCTTCGACGTCATCGGGGAAGTGCTTCCCGGACGCAGTCTTAAAGAGCTCATCGTCGAGGCAATCGCCAACCGTCGCACCCTAGACGAGATCGTGCGCGAGATCGAGGCTATTCCCAACTATGAAGCAGTGGAGCGGGTTCGCCAAGCGGCCCTCGAAGGGCTGGCGATTCGCCACGTTGATGTGCAACGCATTCTGGGCGAAGAGCGTCGCGCGCGGGAGAACCGCCTGGTGCCGGAGTATATTGAAAAATTCTTCGCGCGCGCCTGTCGCGCCTTGGAAATCCCCCTGGAGCGTCGTACTGACGGCCTGTGGCGCATCCCGCACGTGCCCTACGAGATCCGTGCTGTGTCGCGCTCGTTTAGGGATCGCTACGGGGAAGTCTTCCCCAGCTACAGCAAGATCGCTTTCGAGAAAGCGCAGGCACGCTCGGCTCAAGCGATCTTCGTTGCGCCGGGGCATCCCCTGCTCGAAGCGCTCATTG
>JAUQPG010000033.1 GCA_030550495.1 Candidatus Bipolaricaulota bacterium
GGCAACTGAATGCTCTCGCGCTGCCGGATCTGAAAGAGCATCTTCCATCGAGAGCCTTCAGCGAGCACAAACTGCGCCGAAAGCTCCAGATCGCGCCCAATGCGCAAGAGATCGCTCCCGCCCTCAAGCGATTCGCCGTAGCGCACTAAGAACGAGGGCATGAGCTGCTCAGCTTGGCGCAGCTGTGCCCCCAGCGCCAGCGTCTGCGTTCGTCCTACTACACGCAAGACCGTCAGCTCAATCTCCCCGCGGGCAACGCTCTCAGACTCAGCTGTGTGCTCCAGATGGGCTATGAATCTGGGGCTGAGCGAGTTCAGCGTCTCTGCAAACCAGTCTCGCCCTTTGAGAGCAAACTCCATCGAGTAATCGAAAGCGAGCACAGGCTGCCGTGTCGGAAGATCAAGGCCGGCGTAAAACGTATACCTATGATGCCCAAGCGGATCGAACCCGACCAAGAGCACAGCGGGCTGTAGGGGATTGGGAACAGGCACCCACAGACGCGGCGCTAAGAACTCTTCTGCACGATAGGGCTTTGCTGACAAAGCTCCTGCGCGCCAGCCAGGCCATTGCGGGACCGTCTCGCGCTCAAACTCTACCGGCTTCCAAGCTTGCGGGTCGTAGCCCATCACGTGCAGCTCGTAGCCCTTGGTGCTGTAGCTGATAAAAGCGATCTTCGTGCCGTCAGGCGAGACCGTTGGAGCAAACGCCCCCGTCAGCACGTTCGTCACTCTGAAGAACTGTCCGTCAGAGACTCTGTACGCAAAGAGATTGTAGACGCCGTCGCGTTCTGAGCTGAACAGAATATATTGCCCATCGGGGGACCAGTCGGGGTCGAAGTCCCCAGGTTTGTCTTGGGTGAGAGCCGTCAGCTGCGAGCCGTCAGCGCTCAGCAAATATAGATCTTGGTAGCCACCCATCTTCCAAAGTGACAGAGCAATCTTGGTGCCATCGGGCGAGATCGCAAAAGAATCTAGCAAAGTGCCGTCGGGAAACTCGTAGAACGGCACGACGCGCTCTGTATCTAGTTCATAGATCGCTAGGCTTGGCGCTTGGCCGTCGGGGCGCTGTTGCGCAAAGAGTATTCTTTTGCCATCGGGAAAGAAGACCGGATTATACGCGCGGGCGCGCTCCGTCAGCCGACGCTCCTCTTTCTTTTCTAAATCCCACAGATAAAGATCGGCGTAGACGTAGTGATTGTCGAAGATCTCGTGTCTTGTGTAGAGCACGAATTTGCCGTCGGGAGAAATCTGCGGAGCCGGAGCGAAGAACGGAGGCCGAAAGAAATCCAACTCGAAGGGCACAACAAAGAGAAACTGATCGTCTCTGCCGTCGGAGGTGATACGTCGGATAGACGCTTCACGAACCGCGTCTTTGTGATAGTAATAGATGAACTTCCCGTCGGGTGACCAAGTTGGGTCGTTGTGCCAATAGCTGAGACGGCTGATCTTGCGCGACGGCGTGATGCCCTCGCTCTGAATTTTTTCTATCTGGGGTTCAAACTGAGCTTTGAGCCAATCCTGCCAAGCTCGCTCGAGTTCCTGCTCCGAGACACCAAGGGCTTTTCTAAAGACATTCCCGAAATCGTTGAGCGCGCCAAAAGTGAGAAGGGGCAGCAGCGCGTTGGCGTTGATCTCGTCTATGAGGGCAAGCTTGTCGTCTCCATAGGTTTCTGCGATAAATCGGGCAAACCACGCACCCCCGTCATGCGCGAGCATATACCCGCAGGGCCAGTGCGGGGGATCGTAGCCGTAGCCGACCCCCATCTGAGCAAGTGGGATAAATCTGTTCTCTAAGACTTGGGCGCGGAAGTACATGGCATCACGGCTGGAGTTCGAGCGTGATGCGCCGGAGCGCTTGAGCTCAAAATAGATGGGAATGCCTTCGATAATCGTGCCAGGCTTGCTTGCATTAGGGAGGGTGAGCACCGGGCCAAGCCACGGACGTAATTTTTCCGAAAGCCCCGAAACTTTTGTGATATCGAAGACGTGACCGATCTCATGATATAAGACGTCTTCGAGCCACGATGGATTTTGGGGGTTGAGCCATTCATTAAAAACACGGGCGTTGGAGACGCTGGCGATGATATCACCAAAGGGATTTGCCGCACCGACGGCGAAATCTGAGGGATCAGCCAAGACAACATTGATCTTGAAGGGCACCGTATATCTGAGTGCTCTAGCCCAAAACTGATACGCTTCTTCACTGATGAGCGCCGCTTCTTGGGCAATGGCTTCTAAGCCCTCAGGATAGATCACGTTAAAGTGCTCTGTCGAGAGCACGTACCAATTAAGCTTGGGATCGAGATCGAGAAACTGCGCTGCTACTGCGAGACTGAACGCGAACGCAAGGACAAAGCTGCACGCTATGAGACGCATTTTTGCCTCCTGAGCTATCCTCCAAAATCCTCAATCTTGAAGCCCTCAGCCTCTTCGAGGACTTTCTTGACCCGGAGCTGAGCTTCACTTAATTTTTTCTGGATCGAGTCAGCAAGCTTAACCCCTTCTTCGAAGAGTTCTAGCGACTCTTCAAGCGAGATCTGCTCGTTCTCGAGCTGACGGACGATCTCTTCTAAGCGCGCAAGCGCCGACTCAATCTTTAGAGATTTCTTTTCCATGATCAGACTCCTTGGCTTCGACACGGCTCAGCAGTCTTCCCTGATGCAGCCGGATCTTCACGCGCTCTCCAACGCGTACTTGCTCAGCGGAGCGCACGATCTGCCCCGCTTCGCTCTCGACGACGGAAAACCCACGCCGCAGCACGCTCGCGGGATTTAGGCTCTCCAAGTGTCGTACCAGGCCCTGCCAACGTTCTTGATGGCGCGCAAGACGCTCGCGCATCGCGCGCAGGAGTAACCCTGACGCGTGATCGAGCGTCTGCTCATGCTCGTGCAGCAGCTGCACGGGACGGTGGAGCCCGCGACTGCGCCGCAGCATCTCTATGCGCAGAAGATAGTTCTCAATGCGCCCAAAGACAAGCTGCTTGAGTTGTGCTCGCGCGCTTTGAGCGAATTCTATAAGCTCTCGCCGATCGGGGACGGCCATCTGTGCGGCGGCCGTGGGCGTGGGCGCACGCACATCCGCAACAAGATCAGCAAGAGTGACGTCAATCTCATGCCCCACGGCAGAGATGATCGGGATAGCAGACTCAAAGATCGCGCGGGCCACAGGCTCCTCGTTGAACGCCCAGAGATCTTCTAAGGAGCCACCGCCACGCGTGACGATCAGCGTGTCTAGGGGCTCTATTGTGAGGGAATAGCGATTCGCGGCACGGATCGCTCCGGCGAGCTCCATAGCTGCACCCTCTCCCTGGACCCGCGCAGGGAAGAGCAGGACTTCAATGATGGGGTATCGCTCGCGCAAGATTTTGAGAACATCTCTGAGGGCTGCGCCTTCGGGGGAAGTGACGATCCCGATGCGCTCAGGGAAGCGCGGGATGGGCTGCTTAAAGCGCGTATCAAAGAGCCCCTCAGCTTGGAGGCGCTCCTTGAGCTTTTCAAATTCTAACTGAAGTTTCCCGATGCCCGCCGGGCGCATCTCCAGCACATTGATTTGATAGCGCCCCTTCCGTTCATAGAGCGTGATCTGCCCAAACGCAATGACTTTCTGGCCGTCAGCGGGGGTGAACTGCAGGAGCGCGTTCTGGCTGGCAAACATCACGGCTTCGATCTCGGCGGCCTCGTCCTTGAGCGTAAAATACATATGCCCGTTGCGATGGTGGGTGAAGTTGGAGATCTCGCCTTCAAGCCACAGAGCAGGGATGCCCGCTTCGAGCAGATCTCGCACGACGCGATTGATCTGGCTGACAGTGAAGACCGGTAAAGCAGGCCCGTGGGGCTGTTGTCGGGCTATTTGAGTAAAGAGTGACCGCATCTCGCTCATCGCTCTATCTTAGCGCGATGGAGCAGAGCTAGGCAAGTCTCTAGAACTTCACGCTGATCGAAGGGCTGACGTAGAGTAAGTACTCTCGGCGCAGCTGAGCTTCAAGGCTGACAAGCCAGGCCCACGTCCCTGGCCCTGCTATCCCCCAGCTCATCTCGACTTTTTGATTGTAGAACCCATTGATGAGCCCGCCCAGAAACGCCGTCTGCGAGCGAAATCTGAACGGATCGAATTCTGCCGAGACTTCAATAGTGTGTAATAGTCCCACGGGGTCTTGAACGACCAGTTCATCTTTAAACGAGATCGCTTCCCATTGCACAAAGAAGCTCAGGCGCTTCGCAGGGAACTGAAAGAGCCCATTGGGGTCAATGAATTCGATCTCGAAGACCCCTTCTCCAAGCTGCACCGTCCAGCCGAAGCTCACAAATGACGGCGTCGCCAGATCATTCAAGACGATCTTTTGCTGTATGATCACCCCCAGCACAGAGATTCTCACTGATAGGACTATGTGTGACAGCTCGAGGGTCGTGAAGTCGAACGCGAACTCCGCTCCAAACGTTACTCCCGCGATGGTCAAATTTCTGATAATCAGCTTTTCTTCTTGGAACTCGAAGCCGGGCACGACGCGGCCCTCAAAGTATCGTTCGAGGGCTTTGCACTCGCCAAAGCACTCCCAGCCTTGTCGTGCGCCCATGTATAGCTGGGAGATGACTTCCGCGCCCCCGAGGGTGCGGCCACCGGCTTCAAAGATCAGCCCGCTTTGGAAATCGGGCGCATTCACTGTGCCGAAGTTTGCAATCAGCATTGTGACGGAGAATCGAACGCCCCAAACGTTGACGGCCATCTGGGAGATAAGCTTGCGGAATTGAAGGGGATCGTCGACGGTGGGCGCAAGCAGCTTCGCTAAATCCAAGGGCGAAGCCAGCTCGTCTATGAACATGCGTAAGGGGACGCTGACTAGCCCCGGATCGGGTTGAGCAAACTGAATCGTCCAGAAGGGGTCGTCGTCGACTTCGAGAATATTTGGGGCAAAGATGACGACGTTTCTGAACGAGATGACCATGCCAGCGTACAGCTCGAAGGCTTGAAACTCCGCGCCCTTGAAGCTGAAGACGCTCGTGCTGGTGAGCGCTAGCCCACTGATGAACAACCCAAGCTGGAGAGTCGTCTCGGCGTCGACGTTGATCTGGTCTATTTTGGTCTGGGTGGGGTTGAGCGGCTCGAAGAAGATGGCTACGTTGACCTCTCCTAAGACGGGCGCTGCAAGAGCAGTTCCTCGTTGGAGGTTCCAAACTCCACCGTGAAGGATAGCAATAGCGACAGCGAGGATGAGCGCTCTCTTCATGGGGTAATGATCACCACCTGTCCAGCTATAGGCGGGCCTATGGGGATAGGCTGCCCGACTCTATCAGTGAAGAGATCGACAGCGGTGATGGTGAGCGCTGTTTGCGTTCCTGCAGGGCCTACAGCCTGGACGCTCATCTCGATAATGGGAATCTCTAAGATCCCTAGCCCCGCCGCACTAATGGGTCGGATGCTCCCCCCAGGGAAACTCGCCACAAACTGCACCCAGCCCATCATATTGTTGATCGTACTTCCAAAGACAGTAAATCCGTTCACCCCAGTCAGCCCCGTCACTTGAATAACCCCGGGATTAAACGTTAAAAACCCCACAGGACCGACTTGGATCATCTGGGCATCCGGGGGATTGAGAATACTGATGCGGACGATGCCTGTGCTTCCTGAAGGCAGCTCCAGTTTGCCTACTATCACGTGGGTGCGATAGGACCCTTCGCACCCCGTCAAGATTGCCAGCGCTATGAGCAGACACGGCGCGACTTTGCGCTTCATCGCAGGATCACCAGCTTTTGGATGCGGCTGCGCACGAGCGAGCCATCGGCCCCTCGCACACTCAGCACATAGAGATAGACGCCGTTGGCGAGGGGGTCTGGGTTCCAAGTGAGCTCTGTGCCCTGGAGCCAGTCACTGATAAAGACAGTTTTCCCAGCAAGATTGAAGACCTGAACGTTCACGACAGCGATGCCCGACCCTTGCGCGCGGAAACGGATGAAACGCCCTAGGGAGCGATATTCTGCGCGCTCCAGGGTCACAGGGGGCGATGCTTGCAGGGGAGTTGCTTGCGGAGTTCGCGCATCGAGCGGCGGGCAGTACGCTCGATACCCACGAGCGATCTCGCTGATGCGCGTGACGTCACGGGCGTCGAGCCTGCCAAACGGCGGTGCGACGTCGGCAGCAAGCCGCTGTGACTCCGTGAGCTCAAGAGCTCCCAAGATCGCGCGGGCGGCTAGCTGCGCATCAGTCTCTTCGACCAAGCCGTTGCCGTCCACGTCTCCGCACAACAAGAATGAGCTGCTCAAAACGACGAGCGTCGCGTCGTTAGGCGTTGGGGTACGCGGGTCGTCGCTGTATTGAGCCGAGATATTCGCCCCAGAGATCTGAGCTTGATTGGAGATCGTGAACGCGTCTGCTGGAAGAGGGTTATTGATCTGGACGCGGAAGCTGATGCGGCCTTGGCCGCCAAAGGCTCCGAGTGTGCCTATGGTGGCAGCTACGTTGGAGGTCCCGGCATGCGCGACACCTACGTTGATCTGAGCCGTTCCGGCAATGAGGCGCGTCTTAGGATCAGGGGTATCTGAGAGCGAAATACTCGTGGCATCTCGGGTTCCAGCGTTCATCAGTGTCAGGGTATATTCAATGATATCTCCTGGGCTGATGGTGCCGCTGCGATCGGTGTCGTACACCAAGAAGGCGTCTTTGGTGAGGTGTATGAGCGGCGCAGCAGCGATAGCTGTCTTTGTCATATCTCCCTGGGCAGGAGTATCAGGGTCATCGCTCGCTGTACTGCCAACGCCAGGAACATTCACGAGCGCTTGGTTAGAGAGACTGATGACGCTTGAGGGGAGAGACTCTTTTATAGCGACGTCGAAGGAGACCGAAGCTACGCTTCCCGGCGCGATTCTATCTAGAAGAACCCCTACAGAGCTGTCTCCGACGGCATTGCCCGTCTGCACTGTCCCTACAGAGGCGCGCACGCTGCCCACAATGAGCGATGTGTTCGGATCAGGGGTGTCGCTCAGAAAGACGTTCGTTGCTTCGACGTTCCCGATATTGATGAGTGTGATGTGATAGCTGAGGATATCGCCGGGGGTGGGCAGGCCATCTCCGTCGGCGTCGACTTTGAGAAAATCTCTCATAGAGACGAGCACATAAGGCCGCCTTGTAACGACGGTGACAGTGGGGTCCTCAACGGCAAGCGTCGTGGGATCGTCGCTCACAAAGCTGGGGGTATTGTCGCTGCTTACCAGCGCGCGATTCGCAACAGCCACGACACCGCCAGGCAGAGGGGCATTCACCCCAACACGGAACGTGATCGTCGCGCTCTCGCTGTTACCCGCAAGTGTGCCGAGATTGACTTGGACGAATCTATCGTTTTCAGCGTTCCCCACAAGCACAGCTCCTTGGGTGGTCGTCACGCTGCCGATCACAAGCGTCACGTTCGGGTCGAGTTGATCAGATACTATGACAGATCCGGCATTCTCGCGGCCCACGTTGGTTACAGTGATCGTATATTTGAGAATATCGCCGGGGCTGGGCTGGCCGTCCTCGTCAAGATCCGTGAAGATCGAGTACGTTTTGTATGCTCGCAGCAGCGGCGTTGTGCTCACGAGGAGTTCCGTTGGGTCATAGGGGGTGAGCGTCGTGGGATCATCCGTAGGTTCATCAGGGCGCTCGTTGCTCGAGACAAGCCCCTGAGCGCGGATGCTGACAGTCCCCGGAGGGAGTGGGTTCTTTATGCGGACTCGCCATTGGATCATCGCTGAAACATTGGGAGCGAGAGCACCTAAATCAACGCGAATTTGCGAGTTTACTAAAGGCGTCCCTGCAGTGGCAGTGACACTGTTTGCCACGAGGGTCGTATTTGGGTCTGGGGTGAAGCGAAAGACGACGCCTGTAGCAGCAACAGGTCCCGTATTGGTGATTGTTGCTGAATATTCTATAGTATCGCCGGGGCTGGCTCCCAGCGGGGGGGTGTCTTCGACAAGAGATGCTCTGAGAATGGCTCGCAGCTGTGGGCTCTGCGTAGCTGTGCCAACGGTTGTCGTCAGGGAAGCTGAGTTGTTAGCCGTGTTGGTCTCTGGGGAGTTTGTCGTCGCTTGGGCGATGGTCGTTAACGTTGTGCCGGTGGAGATCGAGCTGAGCACGGCGACTTGGACGTTGAGTGACCCGCCCTGGCCCGGCGCCAGTGAGCCGATCACGAACGTCAATATCTGCCCAGAATTACTCACTGGTGCTAGGCTGGCGCTCACAAACTGTGTGCTCTCAGGGAGCGTGAGCGTGATCTGAACGTCCTCGGCGACCGACGGCCCGGCGTTATGATAGCTGAGAATAAGATTGAGTGAACCACCGGGGAGGACTGTCGTAGGGCCAGAGAGCGTCAGCTCTATATCTGTCGAGCTGTTGACGCACGCCGTGTCCGAAGCGACAACCGAAGCAGAGCTGATCGTGCCTCGGGCTGTATTGCAGACGGTATCAGCCGATGTTGCTGTTGCTTGGAAGCCAACAGTGCCTGCGGGATTCTGCCCCGCGGGAATGGGATCGCCAATGACCCATCTTAGGGCATTGACGCTTGCCGCAGGAGACGGCTCCGTCGTGACGAAAGTCGTGCCGCCGTCGGTGGACCAAAGTTTCAGACAGTTTGCGTTACACGTCGAGCTTCCCCCAATGTATGTGATCTCCGATGGGAGAATATTCGTGATCACGACGCTACTTCCCGAGGTGGGATCGCCCATAGGCGCTCCGCCGGTGTTGCCGTAAGCGATAGAATACGTAAGGGTTGTCCCTGGGGTCGCGGCCGTCGGCGTGACGGACGTATCGAGGGAGAGCGTCCCGAGGGTCTCGCGCACTTGAATATTTACCGTGATCGCGCCGATGTCGGAATTAAATTTGTGCCCGCTGCCGGAGGCGGCTTGCTGGTAGGGCTGGAGCGTCGTCGCGCAATTTCGCAGCCCGATGAACGTGTACGTGACGTAATCTGAAGGATTGCGCGCGTAGTTTGGGGGTGGATTGTGAGAGCCAACGCCCGTGAAGTAGATCTGATCGCTGTAGGGGGTAGGTCTAATGCTGTTGAGTGCGGCTTCCGTGCGGAGTAGGCGCAGGCATGTGGGATCGAAGCTGGGGTTGCTGACGGGCTGAAGCCAGACGTCTTCAACGGCTTGGGGGCCGGCTCCTACAGCTCCTAGATCAAACCCCCTAATCGTGATCGTGACAAGCTGCCCAATGCCAATCTGGCCAGAGCTTGGCTCGATGGTCACTGAGCCATCAATGGGTAAGATCTTGCTAGAGCTTAAAGCCGACGCGCTCTTTGTCTGAAGCGTTGCGTTCCGCGAGGCACTGCAGCTATTCTCTGATGTCACCCACACTGTATACGGGTACGAGATATCAGACGTGCTGGGATAGAGGACGTGCCAATAGACAGTGCGTGTCGCTCCGGCGGGCAGATTACCCAAGAAGCGGGCCGCTTCGCTTGCGGAGCCGAGCATCTGCAAGCTCTGGCCCCCAGCGTCGTCGAATGCGCCGGGGGTCGTGCCGTTGCCGATAAAAACTATGACGTTCTTAAGAGCGGTCGAGCTTGAGTTTTGGATCTTTGCCGAGAGCGTGGCGACGCGCGGCCCATCGGAAGCGACGAGCGCGAACGGGCTGGACGTGATCGTGATCGTCAGCGAGCAGTCTGCATAGACAAGACGTTCTGGGATCACGCTTGACACACAAAGGGCGATCACATTGACCAGAGCGAGCAAGCAGATCTGTCGGCGCATAGCACCTCGCTTTACAGGGTGACAGTTCTCTTGTGCTGCGGTGCTGCTGTCATTTATGCTGCACAGCAGCACCGGTACACTGATTGTACGAGTTCATGGGCTGGGCAACGGTGTCTGAGGTCTAGGCGTGAGCGCGACTTCTTCTGTTTGCCAATGGACGCGTGGGGCAACCTTGGACAGACACGGGTCCGTCAGTTACAATAGAGTACATTAATTCAAGGAGCGGACGCCCTATGGGGGAATTGATCTTTGCGGTGATCATCTTAATTAGCGCGGTGATAGGCTTTATTGGCTTGGGATATATGGTCTTCTCGCCGCCCACGGCACCCAAGGTCTTTTTGATTGCCGGGATTGTGGCGATGATCGGGTTTTTCGGGTATGGGGTCTCGCGCGTGCGCGCGGAAAGGCGAGCGCAAAGCTCAAGCAATCCTGGGGAACGGAAGAGCTGAAGGGCTCGTCAGTGCCCCCGCAGCACATATTTTTGAATCTTCCCCGACGCCGTCTTGGGCAGCTCTTTCACGAACTCGATCTCTCGCGGGTGCTTGTACGCTGCTAACTCCCTGAGACAGTGCTGACGGATCTCTTCAGCAAGAGCTTCTGAGGGTGCATATCCGGACTTGAGCACAATGTACGCTTTGACCGTCTCGCCCTTGCGCTCGTCGGGAATCCCCACAACAGCACATTCAGCCACAGCAGGGTGCTCATAGAGCACGTGCTCGACCTCCTTGGGGAAGACTTTGACGCCCCCAACGTTAATCATGTCTTTGACGCGATCGACTATATAGTAATAGCCCTCTTCGTCAACATAGGCTAAGTCTCCCGTGTGGAAGAAGCCCTCAGAGTCGATAGCTTGGCGGGTCGCTGCGGGGTTGTTGTGATAGCCCTTCATCACCATAGGGCCGCGCACACACAGCTCCCCCACTTGCCCCACCGGGACTCGTCTATTGTTTTCGTCCACGATCTTACACTCGGCGCCTTCGATGGGCCAGCCGATCGAGCCGATCTTGGGCTTTGGCGCTGCTAAATTCGTATGCGTCACCGGCGATGTCTCCGTCAACCCATACCCTTCGTAGACGGTCACGCCGAGCTTCTTCTGCATCGCTTCGATCACGGGGACGGGCATTTTTGCGCCACCGGAGCTGCACAGCTTCAGTGAGCTTAAGTCATAGTGACTCGCTTTCGGGTGATTGAGCAAGTCAATATAGAGCGTGGGGACGCAGACCATGCTCGTGATCTTATGCTCTTGGATGAGCTGCATAGCATATTCGGCATCCCAGCGTAACATTGGGTAGATAGTCACGCCCATGGAGAGCGGGGTGAGCATCAGCACGGTCATCCCCGTAATATGAAACATGGGGATGGGCACGAGCAGTCGTTCTCCTGCGCCCTTGGATTGCATCAATTTCATCACGGCTTGGATGTTGCTGCTTAAATTTTTATGAGTCAGCAAGACGCCCTTGGGTTTGCCTGTCGTCCCTGAGGTGTAGGGCATAAGAGCTATATCGTCATCATCGCGCTCGACAAATGTCGGGGGATGCTTGAGCAATTCGTCGAAATTGGGGTACGGCGAGCCAGGGCCGACGACGAAGACCTCCAGATCGGGTAGCTCCTCAGCAGCTTTGGCAACTTCTTCGAGCATGAAGACCGGAGCGATGATGAGCTTTGCTCCGGAATCTGTGATCTGATGGATGATCTCGCGCTTCTTCAGCGTGGGGTTCATCGGGGTGGGGACGCAGCCGGCTTTGAACCCGCCCCAGATGGCAATCACAAACTCTGGCAAATTAGGAAGATAGACCGCGAAGCGATCTCCAGGCGCAAGCCCTAACGCTTTCACCCCCCCAGCAAATCGGCTTGTCCACTCAGAGAGCTCTTTGTACGAGATCGTTCGTGGGGGCACGGCGTTGGGAATACCGGGGAAATAGATTGCTGTTCTCTCTGGGTATTGCTGCGCGGCGTGCTCAAAGAGGTGCGCGACGTTCATGACTGACCTCCTCCTGCTCTCGGCTGGGAGTATCACAAAATTTAGGACGCTCTCCCAAGCAACTCTTCAAGGCGCTGGGCGCGACGCTCTGACTCGTCCAGTTCAAAGTGCAGTTCCGGAGTGCGACGAGTATGGAGGCGCTTGGCCAGTGCCGAGCGCAAAAACCCCCGATGCTCTTGTAAAGCCTTGAGTGACTCTGTCTCTTCGTAAGGGTCGCCTAACACCCCAACGGAGACCCACGCATGACGAATATCTTTTGACAGTCTTACAGTGAAGATCGTCACGCGCTCTAGGCGTGGATCGCGTGCCTCAAACTGTAAGATCTCGCTCAATCTCTGATGGATCTCTGCTTGTAAGCGTTCCAAGCCCCAGCGGCTCATAGAATCTCTATTTCGTAGTCTTCCACGGTGATATCTTGAAAATGCCCCACGGCTTCGACGAGCTTCCCCAAGAGCGCATTGTTGACTCGACCGTCGTTACACACGATCGCCGCACCAAGCACGGCCGACTTCCAATCGTCTAGACGATCAATCTCAGCAATAGATGCGTTAAATTTCCGACGTAATCGCGCGATGAGGCTCTGAAGGATATGACGCTTCTCTTTGAGGGATGTCGGCTCATGCAAGCGCAAGGTCAGGCGCACCACCCCGATCCGCATACGACCACCCCCGGCTAGAACCCTTTGACGACCTCGCGCGTGTAGAACTCCAAGATATCGCCCTCTGCGACCTTCTCAAACCCGGCGATCTTGATCCCGCACTCTTTGTCCTTCTCGATCTTTCTCTCGTCTCTGTCACGATGCTTCAAGCTCGCTATGGCTCCGTCGAAGATCACGGTATCGTTGCGCTTGACGCGCACGCGCGCCTCCCGCAGCACATAGCCATCACGCACGTAACAGCCCGCCACTACCCCGACAGTGGGGATCTTGAAGATCCGGCGGACCTCCGCTTCGCCGATCTTCGTCTCGCGGATCTGCGGAGCGACCAACCCTTGCAACGCTCTCTTCACATCATCAGTCAGGTGATAGATCACATCGTA
This sequence comes from Candidatus Bipolaricaulota bacterium, assembly GCA_030550495.1. GTDB lineage: Bacteria > Bipolaricaulota > Bipolaricaulia > RBG-16-55-9 > DRXL01 > JANXCC01. Next base: position 12,735 of record JAUQPG010000033.1, read on the forward strand.
GAGGCGAATGGACACGCCCTCTTGATCGGCGAGTTTGGCGGCTTTGTCGTCGACCCCGGTGCGGAAGCCTATGATGACCGCGTCTTTGACAGTCGAGGCGAGCAAGACGTCGCTCTCGTTGACGTTGCCCACGCCCTCGTGCAAAAACTCTAACTGCACTGATTCGACTTTGATATTTTTTAGCTCATTGCGCACAGCTTCTAGGCAGCCGACGCTATCAGCTTTGAGGATGATTTGTAGAACGCGCGTCTTCGCGTGGGCTTGCTGCTGTAAGATATCTTGGATAGTTCTCCGGGGCTTCTCCACGCGCTTGCGGCGCAGTTCTTCTAAGCGAGCTTCTACAAGGCGCTTGGCCTCCATCAGATCGGTCATGACTTCAAAGCGCTCTCCCGCGCCAGGGACCTCCGAAAGCCCCAAGACTTGAACGGCAGAGCCAGGGCCGGCTTCGCTAACCCGCCGTCCACGGTCGTCCAAGAGCGCGCGGATGCGCCCGTAGGCCGTGTGACAGACCATAATATCTCGTTCGCGGAGCGTCCCGTCTTGAACAATTACTGTAGCGATTGGGCCACGGGTGGGATCGAGCGCGCTTTCGATGACAACCCCACGAGGAAGAGCTTTGGGATCTGCTTTCAGCTCTTGAAGCTCGGCAACGAGTAAGATCATCTCGAGGAGCTCGTCGACCCCTTGACCCGTGAGGGCTGAGATGGGCACAGTGATCGTCTCGCCGCCCCAGTCTTCGGGGGTCAACCCTTCACGCGCTAGTTGTTCTTTGACGCGTTGCACACTCGCTGTAGGTTTATCTATCTTGTTGATCGCGACGATGATCGGGACTTTGGCGACGCGGGCATGGCTGATCGCTTCGCGGGTCTGCTCCATGATGCCGTCGTCCGCGGCGACGACTAAGACCGCAATATCGGTCACTTGGGCGCCGCGAGCGCGCATGTTCGCAAATGCTTTGTGACCTGGCGTATCGATGAACGTGATTTTCTTGTTTTTATACTCGACTTGATAAGCTCCGATAGACTGAGTGATGCCGCCGGCTTCGCTGGCAGCTACGTGCGTCTTACGAATATAGTCTAAGAGCGTTGTCTTGCCGTGGTCGACGTGGCCCAAGATCGTGACGACCGGAGGCCGAGGGACTAAGGGTCTGACAGGAGGCGGAGGAGGCGCAGGCTTCTCTAGGACTTCTGTTTTCGCCTCTGCTTTGGGCTTTGCCGGAGCGGGCGCAACAGCTTGGGCGGCTGAAGCGTGCGACACCGGGGCTTGGGAGGTGACAGGAGGCGCAGCCGGTGCTGGCTTCGCTCCAGGCGGAGCAGCAGAAGGGGCTTGAGGGCGTGGAGGTTCCGGCCTCTCTGGAGTAGGCTCAGCATGGGGTTCAGGGGCTTTCAGGGGAGGCGACGGTTGAGTGGCGGGGGCTTGGGGTGTGGGTTCAGGCTTGGTAAAAAGCTCCTGTGCGATCTTATACTCTTCTTCGGTGAGGTTTTCAAAGCTATGCTTCCGCTTCTTAATCCCGCGTGTCTCTAGACGCGCGACGAGCTCAGCGATGGTCGTGTTTAATTCTTTAGCTGCTTTGTAAAGCTGCATAATCGAAACTCTCCGCTCCCGCGAAAGTGCTAATAGAATCAGACAAATCTACACTATACCCTCTTTAAGGGGATTTGTCAACTTTAGGCGACGATGAAGTGGATGACGTCGCCATCCTGGACTTCGTATCTTTCGCCGTGGCGGTGGAGATGCCCCAGCTCGCGCAGGCGCGCTAATGACTTCTCTTTGACGAGCTCGTCCCAGCGCGCTACTTCACACTGCACGAAGCGCTTAGCAAAATCTGTATGGATCTTCGCGCCGGCTTGGGGAGCGTGTGTGCCCTTGGGTACCGTCCAAGCGCGGACCTCTGGGCCGTCAATCGTATAGAACGTTATTAAATGCAAGATCTCATAGCCGGCGCGCACGAGCGCGTCCAGCCCAGACTCTTCGAGCCCCAGCTCTCTTCTGAAGGCGCGCCGCTCCTCGTCGGTGTCGGCGGCTTCGTAGACTTCAGATTCCAATCGCCCGCGAATTACGACGGCTTTGGTGCCACGCTCCGCCGCGAGTCTCTGAACTTCTCGCGAATATTCGTTCTCGCCATCGTCGCCGACGTTAGCGACAAAGAGCACGGGCTTGAGCGTGAGGGGATTTAAGTCTTTCAGAAACGGGCGCTCGTGATCGTGGATCGTGATATCGCGAATATGCTGCCCTTGCGCCAAGCCCTGACGAAGACGCTCAAAGAACTCATATTCAGCCTTGGCAGCTTTGTCGCCGACTTTTACTCGCGATGCTAACGATTTGACGCGCTTTTCAACTGTTTCTAAGTCTTTGAGCAAAAGCTCGGTCTCGATCACTTCGATGTCGCGCTTGGGATCAAGAGTGCCGTCGACGTGCACGACGTCGGGGTCTTCAAAGCAGCGCACGACGTGCACGATCGCGTCGACGTTTCTGATCTCAGCTAAGAACTGATTGCCCAGCCCTTGGCCCTCGCTCGCGCCCTTGACCAGCCCAGCGATGTCTATAAACTCCAGGGTCGTTGGGACTTTTTTCTTCTCTGGGAAGAGCTTATGGAGCTCGTCCAGCCTGGGATCAGGGACAGGGGCGACGCCTACGTTGGGGGTAATCGTTGTGAACGGATAGTTATCGACTTTGGCCCTGGCGGCTGTGAGAGCGTTGAAGATCGTGCTCTTGCCGACGTTGGGCAGGCCGACTAGCCCGCAGCTAAAGCCCATTGCTCACCCCTTGATGCCCTTGAGCTCTTGGATGAACTTCTCGCGCTCGGAGACGAAGCGATCGATAGCGCGGCTCGCGACTTTGAGGGGAAGCTCTTCTAAGCGTGTGTAGTGCGTTCCCATCATGGCGTTGATGTAGTCTAACAGTTTGCTCTCTTTGAGATTGGCGGAGCGTAGCTCCTTGCGTAATCGTCCCAGTTGGGCTTCGGTAGCCAACGGCACGGATGGGGCTTCTTCGGGCTCATGCTTTTTATAGAGGCTCAGCCCGAACTGATCGCCCAGTGCCCGGAAGCATCGCTTGAGGGCATCGGAGACTGCGCCTTTGAGGGCTGTCTCATACGCGCGGGCGGGGTCAGTTTGGCTCACTCCAGAGCCAAAGCCCACGTCTTCATGGACGACGTCGCCGATGCGAATGCGGCATTCACAGAGATAGCCGACGCTGTAGGTGCCCTCGCTTGTGTCTTCGTAAATTTTTTCTAAGCGTTTGATCTCGCGCTGCCAGCCGCCGTACCCGAAGATCCTATTGGCCGTCTCGATGACGTCATAGGTAGGCAGATATGTCAGCCCGTCCGGGCGGCGCTGTACTCGTGATTCATCTAAGGGCTTTTCGAGCTCCGCGATCTGCTCTGGGGAGAAGGGGGATACCCTCTGGTGCTTACCCTCCTTGAAGAGATCGGGCATGGGCCTCAGCTCCTTTCTCGGCTATAGTATGAAGCTTTTTGAAGGGGTGTGCAAGTCGGTTATGGTTTT
>JAUQPG010000034.1:0-12827 GCA_030550495.1 Candidatus Bipolaricaulota bacterium
TCTTGCTCGTAGATCGTGGGCTGTTCAGCTCGCGCGCCCAAGCCCAGCGAGCGATTTCTGCAGGGCTGGTGCGCGTCAACGGACAGATCATAGACAAGCCCGGCGCGCAAGTCTCTCTTGACGCGCAGATCGAAGTCAAAGAGAGATTGCGTTATGTCAGCCAGGGCGGCCTCAAGCTCGAACACGCCCTTCGGGTCTTTCATATAGACGTCACGGAGAAAGTCTGCCTCGACGTCGGCGCCTCGACCGGAGGGTTCACAGACTGTCTGCTCCAGCACGGCGCAAAGAGAGTCTACGCTGTGGACGTCGGCAAAGGACAGCTCGATTGGAAGCTGCGCACCGACCCGAGAGTCATTGTCCTAGAAGAGATCAACGCTCGGTATTTGAAGCCCGAACAGATCGGCGAGCTTGTCGACATCGCGACCGTGGACGTCTCGTTCATCTCGCTCAAGTTAATCTTGCCCCCGCTGAAAGAGATCGTGAAGCCCAAGGGTGATCTGATCTGTCTGGTCAAGCCCCAATTTGAAGCGGGCCGAGAGCACGTCCGGCGCGGCGGCGTCGTCAAAGATCTTTCAGTGCATCAGCGCGTCTTGGAAGACCTCGCGCGCTTCATCGAAGATCAGTTACAGCTCTCAGTTGTGAACGCAACGTACTCCCCCATCCGTGGCCCCGCAGGGAATATCGAATTTTTTCTGCACATTCGCAACGAGCCCATAGATTCCCTCACCCCTGGGCTCCCCTCTCCCTCTCAGGGGAGAGGGGACGGGGGTGAGGGTGAGATCGACTGGGCGCGACTGGTCGAACACGCTCATAAAGAATTATAATAGCTCTATGGCCCAACTCGTCTTCGACATCGAGACCGTAGGAATGCCCATCGAGTCTTTCGACGAAGCCCAGCAACAGTATCTTCTAAAATTAGCCGAACGCGAGGAGACCCCAGAGCGCCAGGAGCGCAAACGCGAAGAGCTCATCGCCCAATTCAATCTCTACCCGTTCACCGCCCAAGTCGTCGCCATCGCGATGCTCAACGTCGAGAGTCATAAAGGGCGCGTCTACTACCAAGCACCGACGAAAGAGTCCTGGCGCTCCGAAGACAATCTCATCGAGTACGAGTCGGGCAGTGAGAGAGAAATTCTTCAAAAATTCTGGGAAGACGTGCGATCCTACAAACAGCTCATTACGTTCAACGGCCGGGGCTTCGACTGCCCATTTTTACTGTTGCGCTCAGCGATCTTGGGCATCAAGCCCACCCGAAACTTAATGCTCCCACGCTCTGACACCGAGCACATAGATCTCTTAGAGAAATTGACGTTCTCCGGCGCGACTCGACGGTTCAATCTCGATTTCTACTGCAAAGCGTTCGGCATCCCCAGCCCCAAGGAGCGCCTCTCCGGCCCACAGATCAATGCGCTCTTCGCTGCAGGGAAATACCGTGAGATTGCTCAATACTGTTTCGATGACGTGCGCGCCACGGCCGAACTCTACCAACGTTGGCGCCAATTCTTAAGCTTTGAAGGCTAAGCGAACTCATAGAATGCTGATCGTTGGTCTGGCGGGGGGCATCGCTACAGGCAAGAGCCTCGTCGCACAAGAAGCTGCGAAGCTCCCCGGCGTCGCTGTTGTTGACGCCGACAAGGTCGCTTGGGAGACGTACAGAAAAAGCACAGAGACGTACCGAAAGCTCGTCGCGCGCTTTGGCGCACAGATTCTTTCAGAAGACGGCGAGATTGATCGAAAAAAACTGGGCGCGCTCGTCTTCTCCGACCCAGCGGCGCGGGAGTTCGTCAACGCGATGGTGCACCCGGCCGTCCAAGACGCTCTTGAGAAGCTCGCTGAGGCGCATCGCGCTCAGGGCACAAAGCTCTTAGTCATAGAAGCAGCCCTTGTGCTCGAATCGCCCTATGTCCGGCGCGATTTTTTCGATTATATTATTTTGGTGAGCGCCCCACGTGATGCGCAGATTCAGAGACTAATAGAGCGCAGTGGGCTCTCTCCCAACGAGGCGCGCCGTCGCGTCGAAGCTCAGACTTCCCCAGAGCTTCTTGCCCCTAAAGCCGACTTCGTGCTCGACACGTCGGGCACTATCGAAGAGACGCGCGAGCGCGCGAAAATGCTCTTCAGGGAGCTGCTTGCCCGCGCTGGGTGATCCCCGTTACACGCCCGTGTCCTTCAAAAAAGTCTTGGGTTCATGTGCCTGAAGCAGACACGGCTCCTCTCTTTTGGCTTGCGAGGCTCTTATACTGGAGCCATCTTCTAAACATTGGCGGAAACCTCCGATCAGCAGCCCCCTGGTGGACGCACGGCCAGGGGGTCGCTCTTTTTGGGCCCTCGCACCCCCTCACCCCTCGGCTCCCCTCTCCCTCGGAGGAGAGAGGGGCTGGAGGGTAAGGGCCTTCTGTCCCATAGCAAAGTGTCGGACTTCGTCACGAGAGAGGGCCTTTCTCTTTTGAGTTCAGTTTCGCTTGGCATAAGATGGCCACGCTATGAAGCACACGAAGCGTGCACAACGCGGAAGCGTCTTACTGCTCATCATCGCGATGATGGTGCTTCTGGGGTGGTCCGTCTCCCAGCCCATGCCCCAGCAGCCCTCTGCCTTGCCGCCTGGGACCGCTCCAGCGAGACTCACCGAGCCGGCGCAATCCCCCTCCTATAACAGTGGGGATGGCTCGGACTTCATCGACCCGCTGCGCTTCCCCGCTCGACCCCCGGCCCACAGACCAGTGTCGAGTTCACAGTTCCAAGTTCCCAGTTTAAAGACTGAAAACCCGGAGCGAGGCGCAGCCCCGGCAGTTATCCCTGGGCGCGCTGTTCGATTGGAGCCGTTGGGAGCGCTTACCGTCCCCATCTCAGGACGGATTGAGTTCACCGCAACTTTAGTGAACATCCAGACAAGCGACTGGCGCGTCATCGGCGAGCTGTATGTCACAAAAGGGGACGGCACGAGCGAGAAACTTTTCGGCCCGCGAGCCATTCGCTTAGGGCGCGCCCAGACGCTGCGCCTGCCCGTGGGCTTTGCCGCCAAACGCTTTCCTCCCGGCACCACCCAGCTCATCGCTGTCTTGAAAGACCACACGGGACAAATTATTGACCAAGCAGTGCTCACCTTCGAGATTGGGCCGTGACGCTCAGCGCTTGGCTCTTTCTAGCTCTGGATCGGCCTTGGAGACCATCCCCCACGCCTCAGCTTGCTTGGACCACGGGCGCGCCCGTGCCCCTTCTACCGGGCTGCACGTCGTCGCAAGCCCGCACAGCGGGGATGCCTCCATCTCATAATGCAAGACGCGCTTGAGTGCCCACTCAAGACGCCTTTTGAATTCCGGGGTTGCCGGCCCGTGCTCCCGCTCGACCTCCTCCAGGGCTGCCTCGGTCAACCGTTGCAAAAAGAGCTCAATCCCGATACCGTCACGTAACCGAAAGCCCGCCATCGTCGCCTCCTTTCTCGCTCCACTCTAGCCCCGTGAGCCCCCAGCAACAATATCACTCATCATCCTTAAATCTGCTTTAGATCAAACTTTTCTTCGAGATTTGACGAAGAGCAGCTTTTCAGTTGGTCTAGATCATTGAGTTTCTCACCCTAGCGGGGTTAGGATGATCCGGACGGGAGCTGATCCTCAATGATCGAAGTGCGGTTTCACGGACGAGGCGGGCAGGGCGCAGTCGTCGCTTCTGAGATTTTAGCCACAGCTCTCTTCAAAGAGGGCAAATTTGTTCAGGCTTTTCCAGCGTTCGGGGTGGAGCGTCGCGGCGCTCCCGTGATGGCTTTCTTGCGCTTCGATGACGCCCCTATCCGGCGACGGTGTCAGATCTACGAGCCCGATCACGTCGTCGTCCTCGACCCAACGCTCTTATTAGCCGTAGACGTCACCGCGGGGCTGAAGCCTCACGGAACTATTCTCATCAACAGCGACTCTCCCCCAGAAAGCTTTACAGCTCTGCAAAAATTTTTAGTGGCGACCGTGCCCGCCGGGGAGATCGCCGTGGCGCATAACTTGGGCACCCGCACCAATCCCATCGTCAATACGGCAATATTGGGGGCGTTTGCGCACCTGACGGGATTTGTCCACCTCGAAACGCTTCTCGAAGCGATCGCTGAAAAGGTCCCGGAGCGCCAGCGCGAGCGCAACCAAGCGGCCGCCCGCGCTGCGTACGAAGCCGTCAAGATCATGGAAAGGAGCGCTCTATGAAGAAGCCCATCGTCTTCACCAGCGAGCACGAGATGCCGCCCATGGCCGTCTCGCTGGCCGATATGGGGCACAACCGCACAGGAAGCTGGCGGTATCTCCGCCCGGTCTATAGCGAAAAGCTCGCGCCGTGCAAGAACGCTTGCCCTGTGGGCAATGACATTCCCAGAATTCTCTCTCTCGTCTCCCAAGGACGCTATGAGGACGCCTGGCGGCTCTTCCGAGAGACTTCGCCCTTGCCAGGGGTCTGCGGGAGGGTGTGTTATCACCCTTGCGAGAGTTTTTGCAACCGAAAGGACTTCGATGAGGCGCTCTCTATCGCTGCAATAGAGCGCTTCGTCGCTGACGCGTGCTTTGATCTCGAAGACAGAATCCCAGAGCGCCCCAAACGCTCAGAGAAGATCGCGATTGTTGGCTCTGGGCCGGCGGGGCTGGCGTGTGCGTATTTTTTAGCCAAAGACGGCTACGCTGTCACGGTCTTCGAAGGGGCGAGTCAGCCCGGCGGGATGCTGCGCCTGGGGATTCCACCCTATCGTCTCCCCAGAGCAGTCCTAGATCGCGAGATCGAGCTCATCGCTCGCTGGGGGGTCGAGTTCCGCACCAACACGAGAGTCGGCCAAGATATATCTCTCGAAAAACTCTGGGAGCAACACAATGCCGTCTTCATCGCTACTGGGGCACATCAGAGCCGCGCTTTGAACATCCCTGGGGAAGAGTTCGCCCTGACGGGACTGGAGTTTCTCAAAGCCGTCAACGCTGGGAAGACAATCGCTCTCGGCAAGCGAGTGCTCATCATCGGCGGTGGCAACACCGCGATGGACTGCGCCCGCACCGCGCTGAGACTTGGGGCACACCCCATTGTTGTCTACCGCCGCACCCGCGAGGAGATGCCCGCTATTGCCGAAGAGATCGAAGAAGCCGAGCACGAAGGCACGCAGTTTGAGTTTCTCGCCGCGCCGGTAGCTATTCGCAAGCTCAACGGAAAGCTCGAAGTCCAGTGTATTCGTATGAAGCTGGGCGAGCCCGATGCGAGTGGACGGCGTCGCCCCGTACCCATCCCCAGCTCGGATTTCATCATGTACACAGATACTGTGCTGAAGGCTGTGGGCGAGGAGCCTGATCTAGCGTTCCTCTCGGAGCACCTGGAGACGAGCGAGGGCATCGTGATCGAGCGTGCTCAGGGGATGCTCGAGCGCGCGGGGATCTTCATCGGCGGTGACGCCCAGACCGGCCCCAGCACCGTCGCCCAGGCGATGCGCTCCGGCAAGGAAGTCGCCCAAAAGATCAAGAGCTTCTTGCGCGGCGAGCGCCCACCCAAAGCAACCACACTCGAAGAAGCGGTGCGCGTCAACTTCAATTACTTCACGCATAGACCTAGGGTCGCTACGCCCCAGCTTGCGGTCTCAGAGAGAATCTTGAGCTTCGCAGAGACCAAGCGCGCGATCTCGGCCGAGCAAGCCCGCGTCGAAGCAAGTCGCTGCTTCTCCTGCGGGGTCTGCAATAGTTGCGATAACTGCTGGGTCTTCTGCCCTGACGCCGCCATCGCGCGGATCAATGGGCACTATGAGATCAATTATGATTTTTGCAAGGGCTGCGGGGTCTGCGCCGAAGAGTGCCCGCGCAGCGTCATCTCGTTGGTCGAGGAGGAGCTATGACGCCCACGCTCACCGGAACGAAAAAGGTCGTCACAGGGAATCACGCCGTCTCCTATGGGGCAATGCTCGCGCGGGTGCAGGTCATCTCGGCGTACCCCATCACGCCGCAGACTCAGATCGTCGAGCTCTTGAGCGAGATGTGCGCCAACGGGACGCTGCGCGCTAAGTTTATTAAAGTTGAATCGGAGCATTCCGCGATGGCTGCGCTCGTCGGCGCCGCAAGCGCCGGAGCGAGAACATTCACGGCGACGAGCGCCCACGGCTTGGCCCTCATGCACGAGATGCTCCACTGGGCCGCCGGAGCGAGACTCCCCATCGTCATGGCCAACGTCAACCGAGCGATGGGCCCGCCGTGGTCCGTCTGGACTGATCAGAACGATAGTCTCTCCCAGCGCGATGTCGGCTGGATGCAAGTCTACTGCGAGAGCAACCAAGAAGTCTTAGACACCGTCATCCAAGCATACAAAGTTGCCGAGACAGTTCTCATGCCCGCGATGCTCGTGCTGGACGCGTTCGTGCTCTCGCACACGGCCGAGCAGATCGAGATCCCTGATCAAGCGTTGGTAGATCGCTATCTGCCGCCGTATCAGCCCGTGTATAAATTAGATGTGAGCGACCCGCGCTCGTTCGGGGCGCTCGCCCCGCCCGATCTCTATATGGAGCTGCGCTACAAGATGCACAAGGCCATGGAAGACGCTCTCACTGAGTGGGCCCGCGCCGACGAAGAATACTATGAGCTCTTTGGGCGGCGCTACGGATTGATCGAGCCCTATCGCGCCGACGACGCTGATTTAATCTTAGTGACGTCAGGGACGGTCACGAGCACGGCGCGCGATGTGATCGACGAGCTGCGCGCGGCAGGGCGTCGGGTCGGGCTGCTGAAGATTCGGGTCTTCAGGCCATTCCCGGCCCAGCTCGTGCGCGAGGCGTTAGCCAACGCTCAGAAGGTCGCGGTCATAGACAGAAATATCAGCTTTGGCATGGGCGGGATCTTTGCGCAAGAGATAAAATCAGCGCTCTATAACGCACCCGATCGCCCGCTGATCTTCGGGTTTGTCGCGGGCCTTGGCGGACGCGACATCACCCCAACAGTGATCAGAGAGATTATCGAATACACCGAGAGCCGCGACGAGCCTGAAGATCTCATCTGGGTGGGGGTGAAACGATGAGAAACTTCACGCTGCCAGAGAGAGAACTGATGGGTTCAGGACACCTGGGGTGCCAGGGCTGCGGCGGCGCTCTGGCGATGCGGTATGCGCTTAAGGCCCTTGGAGAGAAAACTATCGTCGTCATCCCCGCGTGCTGCTGGACGATCATTGCCGGGCCGTTCCCGTACACGTCTCTGAAGGTGCCCGTGCTGCACACGGCGTTCGAGACCGCGGCGGTCGCGGCGTCGGGCGTGCGCGCGGCTTTAGACATTCAGGGCGACACCGAGACGACCGTGCTCGCCTGGGCCGGCGACGGCGGCACGTTCGATATCGGGTTGCAGTCGCTCTCGGGAGCTGCCGAACGCAACGAAAATATTATCTATATCTGCTACGACAACGAAGCGTATATGAATACGGGCATCCAGCGCAGCGGGGCTACGCCCTTCTTAGCGTGGACGACGACGACCCCAGAGAAGACCCCAAAGAGCGAGCCCAAGAAAGACATCATGGCGATCATGGTCGCCCATCGCATCCCCTATGCTGCGACGGCGACCGTCGCATATCCCGACGATTTTATTCGCAAAGTCCAGAAAGCTAAGAGCATCTACGGCACGAAGTTCTTGCACGTGCTTGCGCCGTGCCCGCCGGGCTGGAAAGCTCCTTCAGAATGGGCTATTAAGCTCTCGCGGCTGGCCGTGCAGACGCGGGTCTTCCCGCTCTACGAAGTCGAGAACGGTGAACGATATACTTTGAACGAGCCCAAGGACGATACGGCGCTCCCCGTGAGCGAATACCTCAAGCTCCAGGGGCGGTTCAGCCATCTTACAGAGAAAGACATCCAAGCGATCCAAGATCTCATAGATAAGCGATGGCAGCGCTTGCTGCGCCAGGTCCGTGAGTCAGCATGAGCGCTCAGACGGTCTTGATGTCGGGCAACGAAGCGATCGCCCGTGGGGCATGGGAGGCCGGCGTCCGCGTCGGCTGTGGGTATCCGGGCACCCCCAGCACGGAGATCCTAGAAGCCCTCGCACGCTATCCTGAAGTCGACTGCGAATGGTCGACAAACGAGAAAGTCGCGCTCGAAGTCGCCGTTGGCGCGGCGCTCGCCGGGGGAAGAGCCATCGCTACGATGAAGCACGTGGGGCTCAACGTCGCAGCTGATCCGTTCTTCTCTGTCGCGTATATGGGGGTCAATGCGGGCTTGGTCGTCGTCTCCGCCGACGATCCGGGGATGCACTCGTCGCAAAACGAGCAAGACAATAGATTCTTTGCGCGCGCGGCGCGGGTCGCCCTGCTGGAGCCTTCTACCCCCCAAGAATGCAAAGATTTCACTTTTGCAGCGTTTGAGATCTCTGAGCGCTATGACACGCCCGTCTTGCTGAGAACCACGACGCGCATCTCCCACGGCAAGGGCTTAGTGACGCTGGGGGAGCGTCAGGAAATTCCGAGAAAACCCTATCGCAAGGACGTCCACAAGAACGTCGTGCTCCCGGCCCACGGGCGCATCCGGCATCAGCTCATAGAGACCCAGCGTCTCCCCGCACTCGAAAAAGAAGCTGAACGCTGGGCGCAAATCTTCGAAGGCTCGGATGACTTAGCGATCATCACGGCGGGAGCGGCGTTCCTCTACGCCTGCGAGGCCTTCCCCAATGCGACTATACTGAAACTGGGCATGACGCACCCGCTGCCCCGAGAGCTCATCAAAAGATTCTGTGAGGGCAAGAAGCGCATCGTGGTCATCGAAGAGCTTGAGCCGTATCTTACGGAGCAGGTGCGCGCTTTGGGGATTTCTACAGAAGAGATTCACCTCCCGCGTTTTGGCGAACTGTCGGTTGGGCGAGTGCGGCAGGCGGTGGAGCGCGCCCGCGACGGGGCCACCCCTCCCCCCGTCGAGCTACCCCCCCTGCCGCCACGCCCGCCGATTCTTTGCGCCGGCTGCATGCACCGCGGGGTCTTCTACGTGCTCAAACAGCTCGACGCTATCGTCTCAGGAGACATCGGGTGCTACACGCTTGGCGCGCTCGCCCCGCTCGACGCCATGGACACATGCATGAACATGGGCGCGTCGCTCTCGATGGCCCACGGCATGGCCAAGATCTTCTCTGAAGAAGAGAAGAAAAGACTGGTCGCGGTCATCGGCGACTCGACATTCTATCACTCTGGTGTCCCCGCGCTGATAGATATTCTCTACAACGGCGGCCAGACTGTCACTATTATTTTAGATAATCACACGACGGCCATGACCGGGCATCAAGAGCACCCCGGCACCGGGCGCACCATCAAGGGCGAGCCGGCTCCCGTTATTGAGCTTGAATCGCTCGCCAGAGGGTTAGGGATAAAGCACGTCCAGCGCATCGACCCCTATGATCTTTTAGCAGCGTGGCGCACTATCGACGAAGCCCTCCATCGCCGTGAGCCATCGGTGATCATCGCCGATGCGCCATGTGTGCTGAAGGAGAAGCGTCGCTTCGGCGAGCTCGTTTCAGTCGATCACACAAAGTGCACGGAGTGCTTCGCGTGCACGGAGCTGGGCTGCCCCGCTATCGAAGTCCGAGACGGGCACATTGAAATCAATAAATTGCTGTGCATCGCGTGCACCCACTGTCAGCAAGTCTGCGCCACCTGCAACGCCGGGATTGATATTCCCCAGGTCTTAGAGCTTGTCCATCAGAAGCGCTATGCCGATGCTTTTAAGGTCTTGCTACGCGCCAATCCCTTCCCGGCGGTTGCGGGGCGGGTCTGCCCGCACCCATGCGATCATGAAGTCAATGCACTCGGCTGGCCCCAAGAGAAGCTCTACGCCGAGCGCTACCCAGATCTCGTAAGAGAGTTCTCGACACCGGGCCATCCGGCGAAGCTCTCCGTGCGTGACGTCGAGAGATTTTTGGGCGACTACGGCATAGAACATTTCTCCGGCGCGGAGTTTGCCCCAGCCGAGGAGCGGCCAGAGAGAATTGCGATCATCGGGGCTGGGCCGGCGGGGCTGTCCGCAGCGTTCTATCTGAGAAGACGCGGTTTCCGCGTGACGGTCTTCGAAGCGTTCGAAAAGCCCGGCGGCATGATGCGCTACGGCATCCCCGCGTTCCGTCTCAATAAAGAGATCTTAGATCGCGAGATCGATAGACTCTACATGATGGGGATCGAGATCAAGTGCAACGTCACGATCGGGCGCGACGTGAGCTTCGCTGAGCTTCAGAGAGAATATGACGCGGTCGTCATCGCTGTGGGGGATTCGGCCCCTCAAGAGCTAGAACTCGAAGGCACAAGCGACGTGCAAGAAGGGCTGCTCTATGGCGTAGACTTCTTGCGGCGCGTCAATCGCGGGCAGAGCGTCAAAGTTGGGCGCAGGGTCGCGGTCATCGGTGGGGGAAACACAGCGATAGACTGCGCGCGCTCGGCTAAGCGCCTAGGAGCAGACGTAACAGTGTATTATCGGCGCACAGCTCAGGAGATGCCCGCGATCCGTGATGAGATCGATGAAGCAATCTTAGAAGGGGTACAGTTTGAGTTTCAGACCAATCCCATCAGAGTGCTTGCTCGGGAGAGGCGCGTCTGTGGGCTGGAGCTGATCCGTATGAAGCCGGGCCCCCTGGACAAAGACGGGCGCCGTCGGCCTGTGCCCGTCCCAAACAGCGAGTTCTCCGTTCCAATAGATACGGTCATCCTCGCTATCGGCGAGCGGGCTGATCTTGATTTTCTCAAAGAGACAGGAGTTCGGTTCGCTCAGAAGATTCACACGACGTTTACAGGCGCAGCGTCGCAGCCAGGAATCTTCGCGTGCGGGGACGTCGCGTTCGGCTACGGCACCGTGACGCAGAGCATCGCCACAGGACGACGCGTCGCAAGCGCCGTCACGACATATCTACGACAGAAGGGCGCAAAACGATGAGCACAGCCACGAATATCGTCGTTGTGGGCGTAGGCGGGCAGGGATCGGTGCTGGCAGGGCAGATCATCGCGCGGGCCGCGATGCTCGCCGGGTTCTCCGTGGCAACGTCTGAAGTCCATGGCATGGCCCAGCGCGGCGGGTCCGTCTTCTCTACAGTGCGCTATGGCAAAGCCGTGCTCTCCCCCGCAGTCCCCGAAGGGGCTGCGGATATCTTGCTTGCGTTTGAAAAGCTAGAAGCCCTGCGCTATCTCAACTATCTCCGAGGGGACGGCTTGGCGCTCGTCAACGATCAGCGCATCATGCCCAGCATCGAGTCGCTCAAGCTCGCGCCATACCCGGACGACAAGACCATAGAAGAGACGCTGCATCGGCGCGCCCGCGACGTACTCATTGTGCTTGCGCTGGGGATCGCGCAAAAATTGGGCAATCCCGCGCTCACCAACACGGTTATGCTCGGTGCACTCTCCCGGTTTCTCGATCTGCCCCACACCAAGTGGCGCCAGGCGATCACCGAGCTTGTCCCGCCCAAGACCGTCGAGTTTAATCTCTTAGCCTTTGACGAAGGGCTGACATGGGCTCAGCGCCACGCCCAGATGTAGCTGGACACAAGCCCAAGAATCTGTTACTATAAAAGACACCGTGTGAAAGGAGGCTGTAGTATGCCGTTCTCGTTACCGCCCTTGCCGTACCCGTATGACGCTTTAGAGCCCCATATCGACGCGTTGACCATGTATATCCATCATACGAAGCATCACGCTGGGTATGTGAACAACCTCAATAAGGCTCTCGAATCCGCGCCGGAGCTGGCCAATAAGAGTTTAGAAGAGCTATTGGCCAACAATTGCGCGATCGTTCCGGAGAAGATCCGCACAGCCGTGCGCAATCACGGCGGCGGCCATAGCAATCACTCGTTCTTCTGGGAGATCATGGGCCCCAACGCCGGCGGCCAGCCCACGGGCAAGATCGCTGAGGCGATCACTCAGACTTTCGGAAGCTTTGAGAAGTTCAAAGAGAAATTTACAGAAGCAGCGTTAGGGCGCTTCGGCTCGGGCTGGGCCTGGCTTGTGCTCACCCCCGAGAAAAAGCTCGAAGTCTACTCGACGGCAAACCAAGACAGCCCTCTCATGGAGGGCAAGATCCCCATCTTAGGGATCGACGTCTGGGAGCACGCGTATTATCTGAAATATCAGTATCGTCGGGCTGACTACGTTCAAGCGTGGTGGAACGTGGTCAACTGGGCTGCCGTCGAGAAGCGGTTCACTTCCATTTGATGGTGCAGCCCACCGGCTGCGTCTCTTTTAAGTCAGGCTCCCTCCCGGCGAGCACGGCGTCCAGCGCGTCTTTGAGATAGCGCTTGGTCACCTTAGTGGGATCTTGATAGTTGTCGTCGATTGTGCCGTGATAGCGCAGCTTCATTGCTGAGTCGAAGAGAAAGACCTCGGGCGTGCGCTGGGCCCCGTAGGCTCTGGCAATCTGTTGAGTCTCGTCGTAGAGATACGGGAAGGGATAGCCCTTCTCTTTAGCGCGCTTGACCATGTTGTCAAAGCTGTCTTCAGGGTATTTCACAGGGTCGTTGGAGTTGATGACGAGAAACTGCACGCCCTTGGGCTCGTACTCTTGGGCCAGCGCGATCATGCGATCTTCATACGCTTTGACGTAGGGGCAATGATTGCAGCTGAAGATCACGGCGACGGCTTTCTTGTTCTTATAATCTGAGAGCTTATAAAT
This sequence comes from Candidatus Bipolaricaulota bacterium, assembly GCA_030550495.1. Taxonomy (GTDB): domain Bacteria; phylum Bipolaricaulota; class Bipolaricaulia; order RBG-16-55-9; family DRXL01; genus JANXCC01. The sequence goes on from JAUQPG010000034.1 coordinate 12,602, forward strand.
CTTGCCGTCGACACCTTTGAGCTGAAAATCTGGGGCTTGGCTGCCGTATTTGAGCATAGCAAAGATCACCTCAGTGGGGTAATTATAGCTAGAATTGCGAGGGCGCTCAATTATTGTATTTGCTCCAAGATCCTTTGAAGGTGTGGCTTCACTCTGGGCAGATCTTCTTTGATTGTCCTCCATACCAAGCGATAGTTGACACCAAAATAAAAATGAATGAGTCGGT
>JAUQPG010000034.1:12927-15978 GCA_030550495.1 Candidatus Bipolaricaulota bacterium
AGGGCACTTCAGGATATGCTTTACGGATTTCTTCGGGGAGTTGCTTCACTGCTTCACCAATGATCTCGAACTTCCTGATGACTGCGCTGGCCGTCTTGTCATCAGCTTGGAATGTCTTCAAGTCCATCCCGGCCACAAATTGCTTCGCTGCGAGAATATCCTTGAGATAGAGTCGGTAGTCTCTCATATCGTGACTGTCTCTCTCAGAACAGACTCGCGAAGCTCGACACGCAGTGAGTCCTTCGTAACAATATCCACGCGGCGTCGGAGTTTTTCTTCCAAAAAATCCGCGAGCCTGACTAAGTCGAATAGACTCGCATCTTCGGTGAAATCCACGAGAATATCAATATCACTCGTTTCGCGCTGCTCCCCGCGCACAAACGAACCAAACAGCCCAAGCTCACGCACTTTGTAATGAGCTTGTAGCTCCGGCTTGAGGGCCTTCAGCTTCTCCATAATCTCTTCCTTGGCGCTCATGGTTTCTCCATTCTAGTCCCAGTGACAGCTTTCGGCAAATCCCCGCTGGACGAGCCAGCGCGCGCTCTGTACAATACTCTTGCTATGCCTAAGCCCACGATCACTATTGAATACTGCGACGAGTGCATGTACCTGAAGCCGGCCCTGGAGGCCGCCCAGAAAATTTTAGAAAGCTACGCCGACAGAGTCGAAGCCGTGATGCTCAAACCCGGGCATGACGGGGTCTTTCGTGTTACGGCTGATAAAACCGTGATTATCGAGATGGGCGACGAGGGCCTGCCCAGCGCCGATAGAGTCGCCCACGCTGTAAGCGAGTTCCTCGCAAGGGAGAAATCTTTATGAAGAAGCGCGGCTTGTTTCTGGGACGCTTCCAACCGTATCACAACGGCCACCATGCCGTCATTAAACAGATCTTTGAGAGCCGAGAGGTTGATGAACTGATCATCGCTATCGGCTCCGCCCAAGAGAGCCACACCCTTAAAGACCCCTTCACCGCCGGAGAGCGCATCATGATGATCACCAAAGCGCTCGAAGATTTAAAACCCTCACTCACAACCTATGTCTTGCCCATCGAAGATATCGAGCGTAATTCGCTCTACGTCGCCCACATCCGCAGCCTGACCCCGCCATTTGAGATCGTTTATTCAAATAATCCCTTGGTACAGCAGCTCTTTGAAGAGCGCGGCATCACGGTGCGCGCACTGCCCTACGTCGAGCGCGCCCACTGGGACGGCACCAAGATTCGCGAGCTCATGCTTCAAGGCGATGAGTGGAGATCTCACGTGCCTCCAGCCGTGGCCCGCGTGATCGAAGAGATCAAAGGCGTAGAACGCCTCCGGCATATCTATAAGACCGATAAGCATTCCTAGTGCCATGACCCTCAATATCCCCGTCCGAGAGAACAAGAGACTCGAAGCGGTCGTCGCCCGCATCAACGAAAACGTGACCCTCCACACCTATTGGTACTGCTCCAACATCAATGCTATCGACAGATTGGGGATCAACGATCATGGCCCCGTGCATATTAGAATTGTCGCGAATCTGGCCCTCAAGATCTTACGAATGCTCATCGAAGCGGGCGTCCAGCCTAGCGCGGAAAAGCACCATAAGCTCACGAAAGACGACGCTGAGGTCATCGTTGTGCTTGCCGCGTGCTTGCACGATATTGGGCATATCGTGCATCGCACCAATCACGAGCCGTTTTCAGTCGCTTTGGCTGCTGATCTACTGCCCGAGCTACTAAAAGATATCTACCCAGAGCGCGAGCGCGCCATCATCACGGCTGAAGTCCTGCACGCCGTCTACGCTCATGAGACTGAGATTGAGCCGTTGACGGTCGAAGCTGGGGTTGTCAAGATCGCCGATGCTTTAGACATGGAAGAGGGGCGTGCGCGCATCCCGTTCCAGGCTGGCTCGACCACAATTCACGCCGTCTCGGCGTTAGCCATAGAAGACGTGCAGCTGCGCAAGGGCGAAAAACGCCCCATCTGCATCGAGATCAAGATGGCCAACTCCGCCGGGATCTTCCAGATAGACAATCTTCTGAAAGAGAAACTGAAACACTCCGGGCTGGCAGAGTACTTTGAGATCCGCGCCGAGATCGCCGGTGAGGAGAAGAAGCTCATCGAGCGCTACGAGCTATAGCTTTTGTGCTATAATGCTCCCGTGGTGAGAGAGTTTTTCATTGGGTTTGGAGGCAGTCTCGTGCTCACGGCGCTCAGCCGATATATAGCTCCACGACTCGGTTTGCTCGATTCCCCCGATGACGCACACAAGATTCACAAGCGCACAGTAGCGCTCGGAGGCTGGGCCATTGCCTGTGCTGCGCTGCCCATATTCGCTCTTGTGGGTACTGCAGAGTTCTGGAAGCTTACACTAGGAAGCTTACTCGCTCTCTTGACGGGATTGCTGGATGATCGCTTCGGGCTCAGCCCGAAAGCGAAGCTCGTGGGACAACTTCTGTGCGCGTGCGTCACGGTGCTCGTCGCGGGATGGGGAATTCAATCTGTCCGTATCTTTGGAGTCGAGCTGGCTCTGGGCTGGCTGACGATCCCGTTCACGCTCTTTTGGATTAGTGGGGCGATCAATGCGTTTAATCTCATAGACGGCTTGGATGGTCTTGCGACGGGAAGTGCAGCTATCATCTTTGGGACAACAGCGTTCATCGCGCATCAATCGAACAACACCATCATCTGTGCGCTCGCTGTCGGCTTTGTTGGGGTCTTATTGGGCTTTTTGTTCTTCAATTGGGCTCCGGCAAAAGTCTTTCTGGGCGACGGCGGGACGCACTTTATCGGCTACTGGCTCGCGATTCTCTCCGTGCAAGCGACACAGTCACATCTCAGCACGACACTTAGCGATGTGCCGATTTTCATTCCGATCTTGCTATTAGGCCTGCCGATCTTCGACACGGCGTGGGCGATCCTGCGCCGTGTGCGACAGAAAAGATCGATCCTCCAAGCTGATCGTGGGCATCTGCATCACAGAATTGTAGCGTTGGGGCTGAGCGAGCGCGTGACTGTTTTGCTCTTGTACGGGGTCGTGGCGGCGCTGTGCGCTATGGCGGTTGTAGTC
>JAUQPG010000035.1 GCA_030550495.1 Candidatus Bipolaricaulota bacterium
ATCAGTGATATTTCATTCACACAACAGCGTTGCGCGGTAAAAAGAAAATTCGACGAGGAATAATTACAAATATCATTAATTGTGGCATGAGTTGCCCAGCCGCTATAACTCCTGAACGTAGACAGTTTGGCGTTGAGTGAGATTCTTATACTTATTTGCCGTCAACTGGACTCGAGTGAATCTCTGCAGGCCTTCAACTGCTACTTCAATGTAAGCCAGTTCTTTGTGAACCGTCGCTTGATAAGTGCGCACCATGGGCGAGCCCAGTACCCACACGATCTTAGGAGAACTGGAGAGCTAAAGGGGCCAGAGGGTCATAGTGGATAGAGACGTTAAGGCACTTCTTCAAAGATATGTCGCAGGGCTAGACTCTATCGTATCTGACCGAGTGGGGAATTCAGTTGGTAGCCGCTGGATCCTCTGGCCCCCGATCCAAACCTCCTAGAGTACATCTATGCCGATAATTCTCTCGTGACCGATCTTTCACCATGAAGTTCGAGCACCCAGCCGTGGCTTATGGCACGCATGATCGAGCTCCTGGAACTAGAGGAAGGAATGCGTGTTTTAGAGATCGGGACTGGTACAGGTTACAAGGCTGCGCTCCTGGCTGAGATCGTAGGTATAAGCGGTCAAGTAACGACGATAGAGCTCCATCCTGAAAATTGCAACGCGAACGCGCCGGCTTCTAGACGCAGCAGGCTACAACCGGATTCACTTAAAAGTTGAAGATGGATAGCAGAAGATGCTCCTTACGATCGGATTATAGCGACAACAGCTTGTGCCGACCTCTCACCATATTGGTTTGAGCAACTCCGATCAGATGGCTGGATGCTTATTCCTCTTCGCCACGCTCGAACGAAATCAATTCGGTATTCTGATGGGGCATCGAGCCCAAGCAACTATGAGAGAGAATAATGTTTCAGAGAGCGATAGGCCAATCCGCGTTTGGGATCAAAGTCGAGCAGTTATTGAGAATAATACAATTTCGCGAAACAATATGACAGGTTTGGCTGTGAAGGATCAAGCCTAAGCTATTATCATTTCAAATGTCATTACTGACAACGGCTCAGAAGGTATCTGGATCAGTGGTCAAGCATCAGTTAGTATCCAGAGGAATATTACATCAGGCCATAAAATGATGGGGATAGGCATTGCTCAGCAAGCCACGGTAAATATTGTACAGAATCAGATTGTGAATAATCTAGGGTGGGGTGTCTCACTTTGGACAAAAGCGTGTGAAAGGCAAGCTGCAGAAGAGAGCTTTACTGGCAAGATTACTGGCAAGTCTAATGAAATTCCTGGTCTGGGTGAGTCTCAAGAGAACCAAAGAGGTGATGTCTGCCCTGCTGCTTTACGCTTCCTCAAGACAAATCAAGGAGGACAATACCCTTAGCCCCACAGCTCTATTAATGATCTTACTTCACATTGGGATTACTTGCAGCAAACGGCCCATTGGGGTTGGGCACAAGCCACACAGTCAGCACAAACGCCGCGCCAACTTTCGGCCACCCTTCAACGCTAAACCCAAAGAGCCGCCCTTCGTCGGGCTTGAACGCCACATAGCGAACCCCAACTAATTTTTGTGCGCTGTCGTAGAGCAAGAGCGGCGGGGTCGCCAGCGCCAACGGGGCATTCAGAATCTTTTCGTTCAGATAGACTTGCCCAAGCCCCTCAACAAAAGACCCCAGCGGACGATACCCTTCAGCTTGGGCAGTGCTCATATCGCGATAGCGCGAGAAATTCTTATAACTGTAATTTAAGTGATTGAGCATCTCTAGGTCTTGCTGGGTGAGCAGATAGCGCGTCCCCGGCACGTAGACCCCAATACCAAAGCGCGTCGCCGCGTCTTTGAGCTCTTCGTCGGTGACGCGCCCGTCGCGCGTGTAGTACTGTAACGAACTAGGGAACGCGATCTCTCCCGCCAGCGATGTCGTCGCCAGAGAGTTTATATCGAATCCTAGAGGGACACGCCCAATGACTGTCACAATCGCTGAAAACTCAGCGGTGCGCCCTTGGCTGTTAGTGACGCGCAGCTTCACTTCTCGCGGCCCGGAATCGCTAAACGTATGTTGCACCGTCGGCGTCGTCACGGTCTCGTCAAAGACCCCGTCGCCGTTCCAGTCCCATTCGTACTGAGTTATCTCGCCGTTGCCCGACTGCGACGCCGAGGCGTCGAACGTCACGGGCTCCCCGGCGTTAGGAGCCAAGGGCGAGAACGTAAAGCGCGCGATGGGGATCGCCACGCGCATCGGCGCTGTCCCATTCACTGTGACAGTCGCGGTGAACTCTGCTGTTGCCCCATCGTCGTCAGTGACGCGCAGCGTCACATTGAAATTGCCCGCAAGCTCGAAGACATGACAGACTTTGGGTTCCGTCGTCGTCTCGTCGAACGTGCCGTCGCCATCGAAGTCCCATTCATAGCGCACGATCTTTCCGTCAGGGTCATGGGACTCTGAAGCATTGAAGCAGACTTGGTCGCCCATCTTAGGGGTTTCTGGGGAGAAGCGAAACGCTGCGACAGGGGGCTTATTCACTTTGTTTACTGTGAGCGTCACCGTCGGGATATTCTGCTTCTGAAGTCTGTTCTTAGGATCGCGATACTCAATGACCGAAGCCTGTCCAAGCTCGATAGCTCCCCCAGCTCGCGCTCCGATCTGAAACGAGACAGTTCTCGTCTCGCCGGTGACGACGACCGGGAAATTCCACTCGAGAACCGTAGCACCCTTGGCACCGCGACGCACCTGCGCCGGCTCAAACGCGCCCTCAAAGATAATCTGCTCTGGGAGCGTGACACGCAGCCGCACGAAGCGCGCCACCGCCTGACGCCCAAGCTTTTTCAGAATCCCTTCATAGACCTGAGCATTATAGCTTCCAAAGAACGCGCCGCCGGACTTCTGCGCGATCTGGCTGAGCGCAACGCGATTCATAGCCCCGCTGAGCCCCACAGTATAGATGGGGATCCCGTTCTCTCCGGCGCGCTGCGCTTCGGGCAGTGGTAAACGCCCCACGAGACTATTCCCATCTGAAGGAAGCACGATCGCTTTCAGCGCCTCAGGACGCCCATGCGCGGTCAACTCGTCGATAGCGAGCGCGAGGGCTTCGCCGAGAGCGGTCTTCTTTGCCGGCTGTGCTCCGTCAATGATCTGATACGCTTGGGCGCGATCCGGCGAGAGGGGCAGCAGCATCTCTGCCGTCTCAGCAAAGCCGACGACGGCAACTTGGTCGTTCTCATTGAGATGGTGCAAGAACTCCTTGCCGATCTTCTTCACTGTCGCGAGATTGACGCTAGCCGATCGATCGAGCAAGAAGACGATGTCCACCGGTCTTTCCGGAGCAGGCAGTCCACGCAAGAGAATCTTGACTACCGCTGAATCGGGGGACTGCCCGCTGCTCTTCGTGAAGATCGTGTTCGGGTCTATGATCTGCTCAATCTGCAGCTCGAACGTCTGAGCCACGATACCAACGTGAGCAATGAGCGCGATCACGCCCAGCGCTATCAAGAACTTCTTCACAGTCGTTCACCGTCTTTGAGTCTAGCCGAAAGTGGGGGCAAGAGTCAATAGCGCAATGTAATCGACGCTACGTCCAGAGCGTGATCTGCACAACAGAAGATCTCTGCCCAGTGCTGAAGCAAGACGGGCTTCACTTCGGCTGTAGAGACTTCTCTGCCCAGAAGCTCGCTCAGCGAGGTCATGACGGCGCCGTCGAGCCCGCAGGGACGGATCATGCGGAAATATCTCAAATCTACGGAGACGTTGAGGGAAAAGCCGTGATAGCTCACCCAGCGTCGCACGGCGATCCCTAGAGAAGCGATCTTTTTCGAGCCCACCCAGACGCCTGTCAGCCCTGGCTTCCGCTGGGCATCGAGAGAGAAGTCGTGCAGGGTGCGGAGGAGCACCTCTTCGAGATCGCGCAGGAAGCGATGGACGTCTCGGCCGCGATCTTTTAAGTCGATGATGGGATAACCGACGAGCTGGCCTAGCCCGTGAAACGTGATATCCCCGCCGCGCTCGACACCCAGACACGGAATCCCTCCGATCTCTTGAGGGGTATTGCGTCTCGACGCACCGATCGTGAAGACCGGAAGATGCTCGACGAGTATGAGCGTATCAGGAATCACCCTCACCTGGCGCTGGACGACAAGCTCTTTTTGCAAGCGCCAAACTTCTGCGTAGTCCCGCACACCAAGATCGAGCACCCTCATCGCTTGACACTGCCTCGATAGAAGGGGAGCTTCGTCATCTGGGCTCTCTTTCTCTGCCCGCGAATCTCGATCTCCAGCGCTGCCGTTGGAGGAGTATCCGATACGACAAATCCCATCGCTAAGAACGCATTGACCGACGGGGCGAACATCCCACTGGTGACAGCTCCGACTTCCCTGCCATCAGCAAAGATCTTGTAACCCTGGCGCGGTACCCCCGGCTCGAGCATCTTCAGCCCGATCAGCTTTTTCTTAGTGCCCTGACGCTTCTGCGCCAATAGGACTGCTTTGCCGTTGTAGTCTGCGTTCTTCTCTTTGACTGTCCATCCCAGGCCTGCTTCGACGGGGGTTGTCTGCTCATCGAGTTCATGCCCGTAGAGGGGCATGCCCGCTTCAAATCTGAGCGTATCGCGTGCCCCAAGCCCGACAGGTCTGGCCCCAGCCCGCACAAGCTCATCCCAAAGACGCTCAATGACGCCCGGCCCAGCGTAGATCTCAAAGCCATCTTCCCCGGTGTAGCCGGTGCGCGAGAGCAAGACTTCAGAGCCGAGCACGCGCGTGTGCGTCGCCCAATAGTACCGTAAATCTTTGAGAGAACTCTCCGTGAACGCCTGTAAGAGCGCTTCGGCCTTCGGCCCTTGAATCGCAATCTGGCCGTACTCTGCGCTCACGTTCTTGACGGTGACTCTGAAATTGTACGCGTTTTGCTGCACCCAGGCGAAATCTTTATCGGTGTTTGCAGCGTTGACTACGAGCAAGAAGCGATCCGGAAGCTTATACACTAACAGATCGTCGACCGTGCCCCCAGACTCGTAGCACATGGGGGAGTAGAGCACTTGGTACTCTTTCATGGCGCTGGCGTCGTTGGTGATGAGCTTCTGCACGAGATCGAGCGCATGGGGGCCTGTGATTTCGAGTTCGCCCATGTGGCTGACGTCGAAGATCCCCACGGAAGATCTCACGGCGTTGTGCTCCTCGATAATGCTCGTGTACTGGATAGGCATCTCCCAACCGCCGAACTCGACGAACTTGGCTCCCAACCGCTGATGAGCTGCATATAAGGGCGTTCGTTTGAGCGACATGGGGCTCCTTTCTCTTTTATAAAATCTCTCGTTTGGGCTCACGCGTCATCAGAGCGTTGAGCTGAGCCAGGGGATCAGCGCCTTCATAGAGTACGGCGTAGACTGCTTCTGTGATCGGCATCTCAACAGTATATCGGCGAGCAAGCTCGCGCACGGCCCGCGTCGCGTAGATCCCCTCGGCGACCATGGCCATACTCTCCACAATCTCCCTCAGCGACTCCCCTTTGCCGAGACGATACCCGACATGGCGATTGCGACTATACTCGCTCGTGCACGTGGCTACCAGATCCCCCACGCCAGCAAGCCCGAAGAACGTCTCGCGCCGTGCCCCTAAGCATACTCCTAGGCGCACCATCTCTGCTAGTCCGCGCGCGATAAGTGCAGCCTTTGCGTTGTCTCCGCCGTAGCCAAGCCCGTCAAGAATCCCTGCAGCGAGCGCGATCACGTTCTTCACCGCGCCTCCGTATTCAACCCCGAGAAGATCATCGCTGAGATAGACGCGGAATCGCTCGGTCATCAGGGCACGTTGGAGCTTCTCTCCAAGGGCAAGATCTCTGCCAGCGAGCACGACGCTGGTGGGGAAATCCCGTCCAACTTCCTCGGCATGGCTTGGGCCAGAGAGCGTGAAGATATTTTCACTCTGAAGCTCTTGCTGCAAGACCGCAGACATTGTCAGTAACGAATCGCGCTCCAAGCCCTTGGCCAGGTTGATCCACGCCTGAGGGCGAGCGCGTAGTTCCTTCAGTCTCTTGGCAATCTCGCGCATGGCAAACGACGGGACTGCCAAGAGCACCACATCAGCGTTCTCTGTTGCTTGGGCAAGGTCACTGACAATTTCGAGATGATCGTTGGGGAGGGCGACCCCGGGCAGATATGTTCTGTTCTCACGCAGTGTATCGAGCTCATGGGCGAACTCCGGCCGCCGCGCCCACAAGCGCACCGCATACCCCTTACGCGCCAGAAGCCGAGCCAGGGCTGTCCCCCAGCCCCCAGCGCCAAGAATAGCACAATTCATAAGTGAATTTTAATATATCTGAGCTGTGGTGAAACTTCAAGGGGGGATTTGTACTATATATTGTCGTGGAGCGCCCTGCACCTGGAGGTGAGGTACAGCAGGGCAGACTATAGAACTACGGAAGGGTATCCCTTCCAAAAGGAGGATCTACTATGAAGCGTCTCAGCCTCATCGTGTTGGGGGTTGTCCTGGTGAGCTTGGTCGGCGTGGGCCCAAGCCTCAGCCAAGGACAGCCGTCGCCTTTAGGGATCGTCATCCAGCCCACGGAGTTTCAAGCGTTCATCCAAGTAAGCCGTCCCGTCTGCGCTGTCGGCCAGACCATCGAGATCCAGTATCGCGCCAGTGAAGCCCCGTACTATGCGTATATCCTTGACGTCCAGGGCAATAACGTCACGCGGCTCCTACCCAATCGCTTCGAGTCGAATAATTACATTACTGATACGAACTGGCGGACCCTGCCCGGGGTCGCGACGTATCGCCTCGTCTGCTCGCCGCCACTTGGCCCAGAGTACGTGCAGATCATCGCCTCAACGGAGCGCATCCCGCAGCTTGAGGGCGGCACCGGTGACTTCCCACTTCTAGGCACGAACCCACAAGCTGTGGGGCAGCAAATCCAGCAAGCGATCCAGGCGATCGTGCCTACTGCGAAGGTCGCCACAGCGGTCGCGACCCTGCAGATCGTCTCTGGACAGCAGCAGCCACCAAGCTGCCCCCCGGGCTACGTCGGGACACCACCTAACTGCGTGCCTGTAGGGCAACCCCAGCCTCCACAGCCAGGTAGGGGGTTCAGCGTCCAGCAGGTGATCACGCCGGGGTCGCCGCAGTTTGCCCAGATGTCCATGCAGATCATGGCCAAGCTCCAGGCAGCGGGCCTGGCGCAAGCGCTGGCCCAGGCGCAAGCTACCCAGATCCCCCAGGGCCAGAATGCCGCTCCCTTGAGCACCGCGCCCCAGCAGATCAACATCCAGCAGATCCAGAACACCTATGTCTTCACGGGCGTGCTCCAGCTCACCCAGAACGCGACAGTCTCGGGGTATACGATCCCCGCGGGTAAGTACCTGACAGCCATCGGCGAAGACCCGATCTTCGTGCTCATCGATATCTTTACGGGCCAGATCGTGGTCATCATCATCGTGATCTGTCCGCCGATCTTCACGCCATTTGATCTGTTGCTGTTCTTCTTCGGCTGGTTCTTCTCCCCGTTCCCTGGGCCGTGGCCGTTCCCCTATCCATTCCCGTGGCCCTTCCCCATCGTGCTACCTGCGGCCTGTTCGGGATTGCCTAATCAGTTCCCGTTCACGGTCGCCATCGGCAGCGGGGCACCCATCGTGAGCCTGCCAGGGGTCATGCAGATCAAGGACGCTGGATGGTTCTTCAACGCCTTGCAGATTCAGTCCCTCGGCCCGGCGCTCACCTTCCAGCGCTATAGCTCGTTCGGCATGGTCCAGCTGGGCTTCATCGGGTCGTTCAGCACGGCAAACTTGCCGTACACTCTCTTGGGCACATTTGTGCTCTTCGTCCAAGGAGGAGGTAAGACCGTCTGTATACAAGGGGTCGTGGGCTTTGGAACAGTCTACGGCTTTGCCTCACATAACTAACGGAACCAGCAGGGCTCGGTCAGGTATATCTGGCCGAGCCCTTTTATTTGTTCCACAGGTGCCACAAGAAGCCAAGACTCACAGCAATACTTGCTATCCCAATGAGCAGCCCAAACTCTTCCCCTCGATAAAACACTGTAACAATTACTCCCAGCCCCGCTAGCGTAAGAGCTCCAACAAGACGTATCCAATCTTTAAGCGTCTTCATAGTATGCGCGGAGGGCCATCATAGAGCAGTCTCCCGCCCTCAAGCACCCATAGGCGAGATCCCACATCGGAAATGCTTTCCGAAGCCACCACCAGCACAGTCATCCCTTGAGCACAGAGCTCTTGCAGCAATACCAGGAGCTCGGCCTGCCCTGCGGGATCGAGCGTCGCCAGCGTCTCATCGAGAATAAGCATATGTGGGCGTAGAGCAAGCATAGCAGCAACTGCCAAGCGCGCCTGCTCGCCCACACTCAAGCGATGCGACGGATGCTCTTTGATGAGCTCCCAGTCTAACCCAACAGCTTGGCAAGCCCACCGCGCCCTTTGCTCCCCCTCGCTGAGGCTGATGCCTTGGGCAATCAGCCCCAACAGTAGCTCTTCTCTGACACTCTCCCCTAAGAGCTGCTGATACGGCTCCTGAAAGACCAAGCCCACGCAGCGCACGCGCTCCTTCGCCGGCAAAGCGTGTATAGGGGTATCGTTCCACAGAACACAACCGGAAGTCGGCCGAGCCAAGCCCGCAAGCAGTTCAACAAGGGTCGTCTTCCCCGAGCCCGCCGGCCCCGTGATCACGATAAACTCCCCCGGCGTGATCTCAGCCGAGAAGCCCTTGAGAGCAAGAACAGTATCGTATGCAAAGCTCAGATCTCGCACACGCACACGAAATGGAGAAGGCGATCTGCAAGCTCGCTCGAGTTCGCGTCTGCGTGAACCTCCAAGCTGTGACCCCCGCACCCCCGCTGGCCCTGTCTCAGTCGCCTTGCCGTGCTCTAAGTATACAACCCGATCTACATGCTTGCGCCAGAACTCTTTATGAGAGATGATGAGCACGCCTTTCTGTTCAGCACGCAGTTGTCGAACGAGAGCGAGCAAGAGCGCCAGCCCCTCCTGGTCTGCCGTTCGGTCCGGCTCATCGAGAATATAATAATCTGGGTTCATCGCAAGGACGCCAGCAAGGGCGACGCGCTGGCGTTCTGCCGGCGTGAGCCTCTCAATGGGACAAAGAGCTTTCTTAGCGAGAGAGACGCGCTCCAGCGCCTGCCACGCTCGCTTCTGAATATGGGAGGGGGGCAGAGTGAGGTTCTCTAACCCGAATGCTACGTCTTCCAGGGGCGTCTGCGCAATGAGCTGCTCATGGCTCTCTTGGAAGAGTAAGCCGACGCGACGTCGAATCTCGCGAGGATTTTGATCTGTTGGTATACCGTCTACAGTGATGCTGCCCTCGGTGGGGAGAAGCAAGCCCGCCATATAGCGGGCCAAGGTCGTTTTGCCAGAGCCATTGCGCCCCATCAGTAAGACAACCTCGCCTCGCTCAACAGCAAGATCGATATGATTTAAAAGCACTCTAGGGTGCAAACCAGACGAGGAAAGGCGATGGACGAGCCCGCGCACTGCGATCATAGCTAACGGGAGGTGAGCAGGGACAGGTCCGACCGAGATTGCTCAAAACCCATTGGAGGGCTTTTGGCAAGATTTCAGACTCTTTCTCGATGATGACGTCTGGGGTCAGGCCCGTCTCGTGCACGCGACGCCCCTGAGGAGTGAAATACTCTGCCGTGGTCAACAAGATCGCCGAGCCGTCGCTCAGCGTAAACGACGTTTGAATAACACCCTTGCCAAACGTTCGCTTGCCGAAGAGCACCCCCATCTGATGATCCCGGATCGCTCCGGCGACGATCTCCGAGGCGCTTGCTGTGCCTCGATTGACTAACACAGCCAACGGCAAGTTAGGGTAGCGATTGCCCTTAGAATTATAGACTTCTGAGCCGTTGCGGCTCTGGACCTTCAGCACCGGCCCCTCGTCAACGAATAGACTTGCCAAATCTACAGCTTGGTTGAGCAGCCCGCCAGGATTGTTGCGCAAGTCTAAGATCAAGCCCTTGACGCCTCGCGCAAGCAAGTCTTTGAGAGCTTTTTCGACATCCACACGCGTCATGGTATTGAACGTATAGACTTGGATGTAGCCAACTTGACCATTGGCGAGCACGCTGTGACTGACGATCTTGATCGTAATGATATCGCGCACGATCTCAAAAATCTTTTCAGTGCCGTCTTCTCGGCGGACTTTCAACGTGACAAGAGTGCCCTTGGGGCCGCGCAATTTCTTGACGGCTTGCTCTTGAGTGATCCCCTCAGTCGATTCCCCATTGATTTCGAGAATCCAATCCCCGGCCTCGATGCCCGCACGGCTAGCTGGGGTATCGTGCAAAGGTGCAACGACTAAGAGTTTCCCATCGCGCACTTCGATCTGCATCCCCAGCCCGCCAAACTCTTCAACGACTTCCTTCTCAAAACCTTCGTTGAATTGCCGGTAATCTTCTGCGGAGAGATAACGACTGTAGGGATCGCCGAGGGTTTCGACCATGCCCTCAATAGCCCCCTTGAGCAAGCGGGCATCGGGAGCGTTTTCCGGTCTGTAAAAGTTCGATTTGATGCGCTGATAGGCTTCTAAGAGCGGACTAAAGAGCGTGGACGCATTAGGCGCTTGCCCGCGCGCAGCAAAGAGCCCCCACAGCACCCCTACAGCAACGGTAAGAGCAAAGACAATCACAATACTGCGACGCATCGCGAGCTTCACAGCTGCACTCCTTGTTTTGATCTTAGCAAGAGCTCACTTGCGGTGCAAGGGGGCTTTAGCATTGGGCGAACTTCTCTTTGAGCACGGAGACAAGACGCTCGATGGGCACGCGCTCTTGAAGCATGGTATCGCGATCCCTAATGGTGACAGCGTTATCGGTCAAAGACTGCACGTCCACCGTGATACAGTAGGGCGTGCCGATCTCGTCTTGACGACGATAGAGGCGCCCGATAGCGGCCGTATCGTCATACCAGACGGTAAAGTGCTTGCGCAGCGCAGCGGCAATCTCTTTGGCTTTTTGGACGATCTCAGGGCGATTGCGTAGCAACGGAAAGACTGCAACTTTTATAGGGGCAAGCTGGGGCTTGAGCTTCAAGACCACGCGCTTCTCGCCTCGCACCTCTTCTTCGTGATACGCATCGAGGAGCACAGCAAGGAAGATGCGATCTACCCCGCACGATGGCTCGATCACGTAGGGAATATAGTGCTCTTTCGTCTCTTCGTCAAAGTACGTCAAATCTCTCCCGGAGTGCTGGGTATGGCGCTTTAAGTCATAGTCGGTGCGATTGGCGATCCCTTCGATCTCCGCCCAGCCCTTGCCCGGGAAATCGTACTCGATCTCAAAAGTCGCTTTCGAGTAGTGCGCCAGATCTTCTTTGGGCAGGGCGCGCGCGCGTACCCTCTCTTGGCGCAATCCTAAGTCTTCAATGTACCAGCGTAATCGCTCCTCAACCCAATGCTGATGCCAATAGTCATCGGTGCCCGGCTTGACAAAATACTCGATCTCCATCTGCTCGAACTCTCGGTCGCGAAAGATAAAGTCCCCTGGTGTGATCTCATTGCGAAAGGCCTTCCCAATTTGGGCGATCCCAAAGGGCAGCTTCTTGCGCATCGCGATCAAGACGTTTTGAAAGTTTACGAAGATCCCCTGAGCAGTCTCGGGGCGCAGATACGTCAACGCGGCGCTCTCCTCGACTGGGCCGACATACGTCTTGAACATCAAGTTAAATCTGCGCACGTCCGTAAACTGTCCGACGGCACCGCACTCCGGGCACGCGTTATTCACGATAGCGTCGGCGCGAAAGCGCTTTTTGCACTGCTTGCAATCTACCAACGGATCAGTGAACTCTTCGACGTGGCCGCTGGCCACCCACGTCTGCGGGTTCATAATGATCGCAGCGTCGAGCCCGACGACGTCATCGCGCATCTGGACGACGCGCCGCCACCATATCTGCTTAATATTATTCTTTAGCTCAACGCCGAGGGGGCCGTAATCCCAAAAGCCCCCAATGCCCCCGTAAATCTCTGATGACTGAAAGACGAACCCGCGCTGCTTACAGAGCGAAACGATTGTATCAAAGCTCCCCATGAAGTCCTCCAGTGCGATTCTCAGTGAGGGGTATTATAGCGACTCTACGGGCTCTTTGCGAGTCTCCCCCAGCTCGCGAACTGGAGCTGGCTGTGATACAATAAGTTTGGTATGGCTTCATTAAACAAGATAGTAATCCAGCGGTGGCTCCAGGATCAACGAGCAGCCAACGAGCAGATTGAAAAAGAGCGTGTCCGAAGACTATTAGCTTTGAACACCCAAGATGCACAACGCATCTATCTTGCTTTGTATCGCAGTTGCTTATCCTCCACAGATCGAGAGACCCCGTCGTTTCTGTTGATAGCCATGCGCCGTGTACTTGCCGCTTATGACGCTTTGGCAAGCAGCCGCAGAGATAGCGCAATTTCTTGAAGAGCATGAGATCGGGTACGTGATCTTGCGAGGCTTGGCCGTTCAGCATTGGGGCGAACCGCGCACAACGCATGACATAGATGTTACCGTCATGGTTCCTCAAGAGCGCCTGGAACAGTTCATCCACGAAGTGCTTCAAAGATTTCGTCCCCGACTCCCCGATGCTCGAGACTTCGCCCTGCACCATCGCATTTTGTTAGTCGAAAGCTCAGGAGGAGTGCCCATAGATATCTCGCTTGGCATCCCCGGCTATGAGGAAGAAACGCTGCGCCGTGCTGTAAGGGTGAGCTTCCCAGAGGGGATTTCTCTTCGACTCATCAGTGCCGAAGACTTGATTATTCATAAGTCTGTCGCCGGGCGGGCACGGGACCAAGAAGATATCGAGCGCATCCTTATTCGACAAAAGCTCCAACTAGATCTTGATTACATCCGTCGCTGGCTCAAAGACTTTCTCCCTTTAGTGAGTACCCATGACGTCGTGGCAATCTTTGAGGAAGCCTTGCGAAAGGCACAACAAGCGTTGCAAGCCCAATAGCCTTAGGCACGCCTCAGCTGCGCCTTGATCCCACTCTTATCAATGCTGAGCGTGAAGATCATCTTGCGGTGCTCACCTGTTCTCTTTTTGATCTCCAGCAAAGCACTCACATAAAACCCGGATTCGGTCAGCTCAAATCTTTCTACGTCAATGCGGATGACTGCATCAGGATTTGCGGCATCTATGCGAATCCCGCGATCCTTGAATTTGACGCTCAGCTGCCCCAGGACGCCCTCTTGCACAAAGTCCGGGACGTTCTCGATGGGCTCGATGGCGATTGTCTCGATCCCGCGCAGCGGATCGGCATTCGCCTCATAGATCGTCCAGCCGACAATAGCACCGACTATCACCACCCCTACGACTCCAAGAAGCCACCACCGAGTTTGCATAGGAGGACCTCCTTTCAGTCTTTACGCGCTTCGATAATATATGGGCTTCGTGAAAGCTTCTCAAGAATGCTCTCGAGCTTCTCCTCGGCGGAGAGCCGCACGACAAAACCGTTCTGACGCATGAGGATGAGAATCCCGTTAATGCTCTGCATTAGATTCTCCAGCTCTCGTAGCGGGGTGTCCTCGCGCAGGGCTAGGCGCACCGTGACAGGGTGGGACTCTATGAGCTGCGGAATGGGATCGGAGGGTGCTTCGGAGGTTATCATCCCTTGGGGTTGTGGTAGCGGTGGGGCTTGCTCCTGAGACTTTTTGATCTCTGGCGCAGGGATGACTGAAGCTGTCGGGCTGAGCGACGGGAAGAACGGCGCCGGTTTAAAATAGATTATCCCGACTAAGCCCACAATAATAACAAACTGAACGAGCATCACCGCGCGGGCGAAGGCCGGCACAGGCTCCCTTTGAGGAAGAAGCCACTCAAGAAGAGCCCTTCGTAGCACAGGTTCCTGGCGAAGTTCTGCAACAAGCTGAGCACAGCGACGGCACGTTAACAGATGCGCCGTGACCTCCGCGCGATGCCATCTTGCTAAGCGACCCGCTTGGAGCCCAGCCACATCAAAGGAGCCGCTTTGACCTAGACGCCCGTGACTATAGTCGCGCAGGATAGCATCGCTTGGATGGGATGAGTACGGGAGAGGCTCGAGGGGCTTTTCCATGATCTCCCGAAGTGGATCCCGTTGCTTCATAGCGACCTCCTTTTCAGTATACCATGAGAACGCGCACTTTTGATAGAGAGCTTCTCTTACGTCTTCTGCTTGGTTAATTCGTCAAAAGCTTCATTGATCAGCTTCTCTTGGTAGCTGAAGCTCACTTGGTGTCCGACGAATTCGTTCATCTCGGCTTGGGTCAAGTGCGTGTTGATCAGCTCTTCACAATCTATAGGGACTTTCAGGTCGGACATACGAAACCCGGCGCGGATGCGCTCAAGTATCCGGGCACGACGAGTTTGATCTATCAAGCCGCCGCAGCCAATGCAGTGTGGGCCCTTCTGATGATCTGTCTCCTCGTCAAGGATGAGGCCATCCTCCGGGCCAGCGCCGCCGTGGCTAAGCCGATAGAGCAAGTACGCTGAAATGTTTTCGGGGTTGCGCGCACGCTGTTTGGCACGAGCAAACGCTTGGAAGCGCCGCGTGATCGAGTAGTCCTTCACCTCGCCCCGTTTAAGAATAAACTCCCAGCGGCGCAGCGCGTCCCAGTCGAGCTCGGTCTCGCAGAGCACGATCTCGTAGACGCACGAGCGAAAGACGGCAATCGCCAGCTGTGTCGGATCGATCTCTTTAGACATGAGGTTCTCCGTTTGCTCCAATTGTACGTGGTACGCGAAGATTTGTCGAATTATAATCGAAGCGTTTATGAAAAGAGTCTTAGAATCTGCGCGTTGGGTGGTCAAGCAGGCGGAGCACGTCGCTCTTGATGAAGAAGCATTGCGTGCGAGTGCGCGAGAGCTAGCCCAGCAGTCGCTGGGCTTTGTCTGGGACGGGATACACTTTCGCGACGGGACGGCGCGCACGGTGCAGTATCTCTTTGTGTTAGATTCTTTAAATTTCTGCTTCTGGCCGGAGCCGCGCTGGCGCTATCGCGGACATGACGGGTATATCGCGCTCGCGATGGCACTCACAGAAGCTGTTGGACGAGAGACTCCCATCTTGGAAGCGGCGTTTCTCGCACAGATAGACAAGGCTCAACTCCGTGATATTCTCGATGGTGAGAACGAGATCCCGCTCCTGGACGAGCGCGTGAAGGTCCTGCGCGAGGCCGGGATGGTCTTGCAAGAGAAATACGATGGGCAGGCAGCGCGGCTTGTCGAGCGTGCTGGGCGCTCAGTTGTGCGCTTAGTTGAGCTATTAGCCCAAGATTTTTCGAGCTTTCGCGATGAAGCGAGCTATCGTGGGCGCACCGTATATTTCTACAAACGGGCGCAGATCTTTTGTGCGGATCTCTATGGGGCTTTTGGGGGACAGAGCTGGGGAGAGTTTTCAGATATAGATCGATTGACAGCGTTTGCGGACTATAAAGTCCCACAAGTCTTGCGCCATCTTGGGCTTCTGCGCTACAGCACGGAGCTTGCTCAGAGAATTGACCGTCGCGAGGAGCTACCGGCGGGCAGCCCAGAAGAGATCGAGATTCGCGCGCATACGATCTGGGCGGTAGAATTATTGAAGCGCGAGCTCGAGCAGCTCGGGCGGCCGCTGCGCAGCTTCGAGATCGATTGGCTTTTGTGGAATCTGGGGCAGCGAGAAGAATTTCGACAAAAGCCGTACCATCGGACGAAGACGATATT
>JAUQPG010000006.1:0-16871 GCA_030550495.1 Candidatus Bipolaricaulota bacterium
GCGGATCACCCTTTCGACGTGTGCAAAGTATAACTGATAAAGTCGAGCTCAGCAAGTGATTCAAATCTGGGCAGCTATATAACTTCTTGTAGGGCCTTCTCTTCAGCAATTTTGATGGCATGACCATCACGTTCGATGTACCCGTGTTGCTCCAGGCGTTTGAGAAGTCGGCATGTGTGCTCCATGCTTAAGCCGCTGAGTCCGGCGAGCTCCTGCAACGTCAGTGAGCAAGGTTGAGAGAGCAAGAGTCGCACTAACCGCTCTCGTGCTCCACGGCCTAGTGTATCTATGAGTCGTCGCTCCAGCAAGCGCAGCAAGCGAACATGAGCCTTGAGAAGTTCCAGACCCGGCAGCCGTCCGAAATCCTCGCGAGCGATGAAGAAGAGCTGGCTCTCCTCCAGGGCAGTAGCAGTGTAGTCTCTCTTCTCTGCGATGAAGGCTTCGATACCCACTAAAGAACCCGGCTCCCGCAAGAGAGCAAGAATCTGACAGTGGCCATTGCGCATTCGCCGCCACAGTTTCACCGCTCCTGTGCATAAGCAATAAAATCCAAATGCGGGATCGCCCTGCTCGAAGATCGTCTCGCCCTTGCGAAAGCGTAGCTGCTTACAGAACTGTAGGGACCCTCTCACCGCGGAGAGAGGGCAAGCTGTGCAGTCGTATGTGTGATTGCATACTACCCCCCCCCTTATTATTTTTCAGTTCAGTTCGGAATGATCGTGCTTTGCTTTAACTCCTAGGCTTGCAAGTAGTTTAAAATCGCCTCGAGGACGAGAAAGTTCAGGGAACGGCGTCGCTGACGAGCTAACTTCCGCAATCGCTCCAATGGCTTTTCTCGCCTCAAGCCCTTGGGAACGTAGATCGTTAGTTGCCATTGTTCTTTGTTCGCCATTTTGATTCATTTTATTATATTCCCCCAACCAAGATGCTGTTATTGATAAAGATCAAGAGAGTGATTGCCCCTCACTTGATCCCCATCAATGAACTGTGTCCTTACCATTGCTAATATGCTGAACTGATCAAAAGGAGATGAAATGACATTATGCGCACAAAACTCGGCTTAATGATCATCCTTGGTGCTTTCCTAGTTTTTGGTTCTTCTTCAGTATATAAGCTACAAGGACAAGTTTCAACCCCGATCTTGCCCTTCTCGCAGGTACAGCCGGGAATGAAAGGGATCGGCAAGACGGTCGTGCGCGGCACAACGATTGAAGACTTCTTCATCGAGGTCGTTGACGTGATCGAGGGGCCGCAGCTACTCAACAGCTTTATCCTCATTAAAGCAAGTGGGAAGGCGATTGAGGAGTCCGGCGGGATCGCCCAGGGGATGAGTGGCAGCCCCGTTTTTGTGGATGGAAAGTTGATTGGAGCGATTAGTATGGCGGCTGCCTGGGCGGTCCCGCAGGACGCCTTAGCTCTTGTGACCCCTATTGAGAGCATGTTGGAGCTCCTGCGTGAGGGGCAAGCTTTGCTCACTGTAGTGCCTTCGGGAACGATCCCCGTGCGATCTCGTTCAGGCCGTATCCGCGAGCTGCGCTTCGTGTCGAGCTTGCCCGGTCCGTCAGAGCTAGCAAATCAAACTCAGACTCTCTTTGCTCGCAAAGCTCAGAACTTGATCTTCGTCTCCGGTCTGCGCGCACGGGGCTTTGCCCTACTGACGGCGGGGCCGAAGCGCGACGATGTCTTGGCTTTACAGCCGACGACCGAGCTTCCCTTGCCTATCTCGCTAGAGCAAACAAGCCGATTCCGTTTGGGTAATGAGGGGCTGACGTTCTTAGAGACTGGCGTAGCGGGCAGCCGCTGGCAAGCCACTAGAGACTTAAAGCCCGGCAGTGCTCTGGCCGTCTTGCTTGCCAAGGGTGACGTCACACTCACTTCCATTGGTACTGTCACGTATGTCGAGGGCAATAAGCTCTTGGCCTTCGGACACCCCTTCTTGCTCAAAGGGCCTTCGCAATACTTTTTAACTGGGGCATTCATCTACACGACATTTAGAACATTGCAGATCCCCTTCAAGTATGGGGCACCTGACGCTGTGGTGCTCGGCACGATCCACCAGGACCGTGCCCAAGGGATCGCTGGGGCTTTAGGAGCCGAGCCGGAGCAAGTCGCACTCAAGATTCGGGTACGTGATGCCGACCGCCGCAGTGAGAAGAACTTCAGTATCGACCTAGTGGAGATGGCGGATCTCTTGCCCTCGCTAGTGCTCTCAGCTACGACAAATGCTTTAGATCTTGCGCTTAATCGCGTGAGCGGGGGCACAGTGAAGGCTAGCTATATCGTGCGCCTGGTGAAGGACGGCACGCCGCTCAGCATCATCCGGCGCGACATCTTCTTCGAGTGGCAAGATATAGCGTTAGCACCAAGCCTGCAGCTAGCTCAGATCATTGCTAATATAGCGTTCAACCCCTTCCAGCACGTGGATCTCAAGGAGATCATCGTCGATCTAGAATTCACTGAAGAGCCCAAAGTCGCAGAGATCGTGGGCGTGGAGACAGACAAAGAAGTCTACAAGCCTGGAGAGGAGGTCAAGTTCAGGGTGGCGCTGCGGCCCTTCCGAGGAGCTGTCTTCACCCAAGAAGGGAGTTTGACTCTGCCAGAGGGGCTGGAGGGGGAGACGCTGACGCTGCGGGCGGTGGGTGGGCGCGAGGAGGAGCGGCGCAGTGTCACAAGCATAGAAGAGCTCGTGAAGGCGATCTCTGACAGCAAGTCTAATGGACACATCACGTTGGAGGCAGGTCCTGTGACCCTTGGTGTGCCACAGGTGGAGTGGTTTGTCAAGGGCAAGGCGAGCAAGAAGCTTAAGATCCAGAGGGGGTGAGAGCAGCAGAGCATTGGCTATTCAGCGCGTGTGCGGACGGATAAGGGAGATCTTGGCTATCAGCTGAGAAGCACAAGGAGGGAGATCATGGAGAAGGAGCTGGCAGAGTGCCTTGCGGCAAACAGAATCTACAGAATCTACGAAGGAGGGATCACCATGCTCCGCAAGCTCTTCAACGGCAGAAGGAAGGTCGTGACGGTGGCGGTTGCAGTTGTAGCGTTAGGTGCATTCGGTGCTTGGATTTGGGCGCAAGTCGGCACTCAAACTGTACCATTGAGAGTCACAGCGTTAGAAGCTGAGCTGACCTCAATCAAAGTCCCTGTAAACGGCATCTGGCAGGAAACAGGCCCAATCAAGATTTCGCTTTCAGATGTGCCTACACAGTTGGTCGGCCAGATGACTCCGAGCGGACCTTTAGGCGAGCGAACTACAGCTAGAATCATATGGCCTGTCTCCGTTTCTGCTCCTCTTTTAAAAAAGCTGGACCTAGAAAAGATAGACGCGTTCTTGATTGGAGTTGGGAAACGGCTTCCCTATAGCGATAGCATGATAGGAGCAGATTTTACAGTGCTGAGAATTCCTAGTCTGCCCCTTATCATTGTTGATAACTACAATTGTGTCTGGAAGTGTGACCAAGGCCCCAAAGGCTCCGTGGAAGAGAAATCGGCTTTTTGGCAAGGAAAGCCTGGAGCAGAGCTGAGCAGCACTTTCAATCTGCGGGAAGCAGCCTTCCAAGGCCGGGATGTAAACGCCCTGGAGCTGAAGAGAGAGGCATTCGAGGTAGCGAAATCATTCTTTAGCTTCCCCCTGAAGGATGCAGATTCGTTCCTCGATAAAGCTCTGAAGCTGCAACGGGAAAACATGCATGAAATCGTTGTCTATATGCCGGAACTTGACTCCTACCAAACTGCTGACTTAAGCGGCACAGTTACCTTACGTGTAGGACCATAAAAACAAATGGCAGCAAATAAGGGGGCTGCCTGACTACTCAGGCAGCCCCTTGACATTTATTATTCGTCTTATTAAATATATAAAAACCTGTGTTCATGAAGAGGAGAAAGATGAACTGGCTAATAGGGGTAGTCGTAGCAATAGCTGTAGTTTTGGGGCTTCTCTTCCTGAGTGGTGGCCAATTCATTGCTTTGGATTACAAAGATTTCCCACGAGATACATTAGAGAAGCTAGTCACAAGTAATCCTCTTGAAACAATGACTATAACCGGCTCTCTAGAAGTGGAAGTCGATTCACCCATGACCCAGTGGGCCATGATGTTTTTGCCTGGGACTTTCTTCGTGGATGTGAGGATCAACGGTCGGAAGGCTTCGCTGAGCATTGACACTGGCGCCGCCCAAACCTTTATAAGTCCCCACCTGGCTGCAGCAGCTCAAATCTCATTGACCAGCTCTAGGCTTACAGCCCAGCATGGATGGAGAGAAATCCCTGTTTACATGGGATATATTCGCGATCTCGAGCTGGGTGATATGAAGATACAGAATATGCCAGCTATTGTGGGAGGGCAGCAGCTTGTCGTTAAGCTCCTCGGCTTGCCTGTTTGGAACTTCGATGGGGTGTTGGGCATGGAGCCCTTGCGACGGCTCGTACTCTTATTAGATTATAAGCGAAGAGTTGTTGTTTTGCGCCGTGAGCCTTTCCCCTCACAAGTGCCTTCGGTTCCTCTCCAAATTTTAACAGAGTCAGGTCTTGGAGGTCTCGAGCATCCCAAGCCGATCGTTGAGTGTTTTGTAAACAACTCTGGTCCCTTCTCGTGCTTCATTGACACCGGAACTTCAGCACCAGTTTTTGTCCCAAGAGAGACCTGGCAAGCGTTGGGTTTAGAGGGCCAGAAGCAGGCCTATCTGGAAGTAAGGCTAGGGGAGCTGGAGTTAAAAGATGTTCCTGCTATAAAAGCAAATGTGAAGCACATCACGATTGGGAGCAACATCTTCCAAGCCCAGGGGTTGAAGCGTCTGACGCTGGACTTCCTAGCAGGCAAGCTTTACGCCGAGCGCTGAGCACAAAGCCGTCTTGATAGAAATCAATCTCTGCAGAACTTCATATAGGCGGAAGCGCTCTTTGCAAGATGATAAAATGCAAAGAGCGCTTTTTATGATGAAACAATATATGAGACGTTCAATGATCCCCTGGCTTGTGCTGATAGGGCTTACCATTGTATTCGCTGGCTTCTTTGTACTCTTACTCACCCAAGCCCAACTTGTCTGGGAGCCGCTGACGCCCCAAGAACTGGAAGCCCTGCGACAATCCGTGCGCCCCCAACCCCACCAGGAGTTGGTCTTCCACGGCTCGGAAGGGGCCTTAAGCTCACGATGGAACTGGATCTCCTCGCGCCTCTTCCCAGGCGTCTTGCTCGCTGATGCTAAAATCAATGAGCGAAGCCTCACCTTGGCCGTGGATACAGGGGTTCTCACAGATGAGCCCATTCTGCTCTACGCGCCCACAGCCCAAGCCGTGGGCCTTCGCCTAACCGCAGAGAGCTCGCCGCTCTCCCCTCCAGAGCCTGGCCTGACATTTCCTACCTTCCAGGGGGTGGCAGACAAACTCGAATTAGGAGGGCTCGTCGCATATCATGTGCCGGTGCGGGTAGTGGCAGCTCATCATCGGCTCAAATCCCTTGGCTTGTCTCTCTTCAGCCTCAACGGCTTTATAGGGCTCTCGTTCCTGGAGCGGTTTGCCGCTACATGGGACTTCGAGCATCATCGCTTGCTCATCCGCCGGCAGCCTTGGGAGGGATCAGGCCTGGCGCTCTCGCTTCACAAAGCAGAATTAGAGCATGAGGGGGAGCGAGAGCGATTCTATTATGTGGAGGGTTTCCTTGACGGTCAAGGGCCCTACCAAGTTCTCATAGACACGGGGGCTTCGAGCCCAGTGCTTCTTGTGGCCGGTCGGGTAGCTCAGGCCTACGGCCAGAAGCGGTTCCACGTGAGGCGCCTGAAGCTGGGGGAGATCGAGCTGGAGGACTTACCAGCGATCAACCTCGCGGCAGAGCTAGGCCGAGAGGTCCCTATTGACGTCATCGTGGGCACCGGCTTGTTGCGAGCCAAAGGCTTCAAGCGCTTAACGGTAGACTTTCTCGCAGCTAAGCTCTACCTGGAACGCTAAACGGAAGCTGGTTCTCGCATTTGCTGATGCAGCCCCTTGGTTCCTATAATTAAGGTGACCTTGAGGCTAAGAAAGATGTATTGGGTATTAATCGGCATAGGCCTGGCAGCTATTACGGCTTTAGGGCTTTTCCTTATGAGTGGCGGCCGGATTATCGCTTTGGATTACCAAGATTTCCCCAAGGATGAGTTAGAGAAGCTCATCGTGCCTGAACCCCATCAAGTGGAGTTAGGCATGAGCGGCCCCTTGGAAGCGCAAGCTGGCTCATGGCTAACATGGTGGGCCATGAAGCTCATGCCTGGCACTTTTCTCGTAGACGTAAGGCTCAATGGCTATAAGGCCTCGCTAGCTGTTGATACTGGCGCTCCTCGAAGCTTTCTCAGCCCTCAGCTCGCTGTAGCCGCTCAGGTCTCCTTGACCAGCTCCCGCCTTACAATCGACTTTGGCGTCAATGGGAGAAAAGTTCCCATATACATGGGATATGCTCAGGAGTTGAAGCTGGGTAATTTGCGAATACAAAATCTGCCCGTTATTGCAGCAGGAAACCAACCGGTCATAAAGCTCCTTGGATTGCCAGTGTGGAAGGTCGATGGGCTCTTGGGCATGGAGCCCCTGCAACGGTTCGCCGTCACCCTAGATTATGAGCGAGGAATTGTCATTCTTCACCAAGAGCCTGTACCTCCACAAGGTGATTCAGCCCCGCTCCAAATCGTTTCATTAAAGCCAGTACCAGGCCTTGAAAGCCTTGAGCTTCGCAGGCCTATCGTCGAAGGGTTCGTAAACTCCCGCGGTCCTTACCCATGCTTCATCGACACCGGCACCTCTGCTCCCGTCTCCGTCCCGCCTGAGATCTGGCAAGCTCTGGGGCTAGAAGGTCAAAAGCAAGCCAGACTTGAGATAAAACTTGGAGAGCTCCAGCTCAAAGGGGTTCCGGCAGTGCGTGCCAAAGTGGGGCAGATAATCATTGGGAGCAACATCTTCCAGGCCCAGGGGTTGAAGCGTCTGACGCTGGACTTCCTCGCTGGCAAGCTCTATGCCGAGCGCTGAGCACAAGCTGCCTTGATGGAAATCAATCTCTGCAGAACTTCATAGTTGATCCCTATCAAAGCTCGTTCTTGCTTCTTTAGCTACACTCAATCCAAGGAGTTGCTATGCATAAATTCGGCCTGTGGCGGAGATGGCTGCGCCCACTGCTGAGCTCGCTGCGCGATGGGCTGGCCTTGCTCTTGCCATCTTTCTTGATACGCTGGCTCTATGGCCCAGCAGACTTCGCGTTTCTCGTACACCCCCGCGGTCTGCACGACGTCGAGCGCCGCTACCCGTTCTTCCGTAAGCTACCTCCGCGGGTGCGCGAGTGGGTCCTGCGCTATCACTGGCCCGTCGTGCTTGAGAAGATCTCCGTGCAAGACGCCCTGGGCCGATGCGCAAAGGGCTATTTGATCAGTATCTCACTGACAGCTGAACAGATCCTCCCCGAACGTATCCTAGCGAAGAAGAAGATCTTACAGGCGTTAAAGCTTGCTGAGAAGCTGGGCTGCAAGATCGTGGGCCTAGGTGCCCTGACAGCTTCCGTGACTAAAGCCGGCACCTGGCTGGTGGGACAGACCAAGCTTGCCCTCACGACCGGCAACGCCTACACCGTCGCCGTGACCTGTGAAGATGTTGAGAGACTTATTGCTCAGCAAGGTTTGGATGACCCGCTCATCGCGGTCGTCGGCTGCTATGGCAACATTGGCGAAGCCCTCACGAAGCTCTTAGGGCGGCACTACCGGCTCATGCTGGTAGGGCGGGCTTCAGAGATGCTCTTCGCCTTCCTCGACCGGATGAAGGGATGCTTGGACAGAGAGACAGTGATCTCTTCTGACCTTGATGCCCTTCGTGACGCTGATATCGTCATAACAGCTACGAATAGCCTTAGTCTTAAACTCACGGCAGAGATGCTTAAGCCGGGGGCTGTCGTGTATGACTTGGCACAGCCGCCGAATGCTGATCACCCTTCGTTTTGGTGGTCAGACAAGGTACTGCGCCTTGATGGAGGCTATGTCCAAGCCCCAGGATTGCAGATGAGATTCGATCTGGGCTTGCCTAAGGGTACTGTCTTCGCTTGCCTAGCGGAGACTATCCTGCAAGCGCTGGAGCATGACTTTCGTAATCACGTGGGGCGTGTAGATCTTGTGCATGTGGCGCTGACCCAGCACTGGGCTAGGAGGGCCGGGTTCCGGCCGGCCCTTGGCTTCTTGGAGAGGGAGGAGGTGATTCCCAATGTCTGTGAACGCTTCTCCAATCTTAGAGGAGACGACGCGCGCGTGGCTTGAGGCGATCTGCCCCGTGGGTAGCCATGTCAAGCTATGCAACTGCGAGTATGAGGTTCTTGGATACACTAATGAGAAGGTTCTAGTGCAATCCCCACTGGGGCATCAACTCTGGCTATCGCTGGAGCAATTTGAGGAGCAAGCAGAATTGCTCTAACTTCTCAAAACTTTGGTCGCTTGTAGCCTCTCTAACACCGGTCCAAGGGTGATATGAATCGTGCCGCCCTGGAAGACCACAGCGCGTCGGTTCGCTTCCCCTTGCGGGAAGACGTTCCAGGCATAGCCCAACACTTCTCCATCGCGTGTCAGCGCGGGCGAGCCGCTGTTGCCGTTGAACCCGTCACAGTCTGAGGCAAATGTGTGATCGCTGGGGATCTCGGTGATCTTTTCAAAGGAGACTCGGAGGCCCCCGTCAGGGTAGCCCACAGCTTGCAGGCGCTCTGGACTGCGCCGCGTCCGCACCGGAAAGCCAAAGCTCCAGATCTCCTTCCCCAAAGCGGGCTGGTGCTGCGCTGTGGGCAGATACGCTGGCGCTTTAACGGGCGCTTGCAAGAGTGCTGCATCGTAGCCATCTTGCCATTCTTGCGCAGAGAGATTTCGTATCAGCTTCACGTTCTTGAGCGGCTTCCATCCCACGATCTGCCCGCGCTTCACTATAGGGACCTCAAACGACGTAAAGCGACAGAGGATCTCTTCGCGGCTGCCCGCCGTGCGCCCCGCCGCTTCAATCTCCTCGCGCATCACATGGTAGTTAGTGATAAAGAGCCCTGCGGGGAGATGAAGAACCCTACGGCAGCCCCTTCTAGGTGCACGATCCGCTGACTAGGCAAGGCGCTGACGCCCTCGAAAGCTCGGACGATCTCAAAGTACCCAGGCTGGAGCTGCAGGCCTGGCTCGGCGCGGATCTGCTCCAGCTGGGCCTTCGTCAGAGCCACATGCCACAGAGCTGCCCCTTCAGCGCGGCCAGGTCTCTTCGAGCCGTGCGATCTCCTGGCGAGCTTGGCTGACCTTCTTCTGAAGCCACTCTAACAGCACGTCCAGCTCCGCCCAGCGCTGAATATACTCTTCACTCCCAGGAGGATGCCGCCGCAACTCACGCATGGACAGCACATAGCGCTCGTTGAGCTTGGCGATCTCTTCTGTGAGTCTCTCTAACTCCGAAGAGGTCCACTCCGGTGACTTGTTTCCGTTCGTGTTCATCGGCGCTCCGTTAAATGCTCAAGCTGCTCGACGTAGCGAGCCATCAGAGCAAACGTTTGGTCCACTGGCTCCGGTGACGAGAGGTCAACACCCGCAAGCTTGAGCGCGTCTAAGGGGAAGAGCGAGCCACCCGCTTTGAGAAACTCTAAGTATCGTTGAGCAGCACCGGGCTTGCCGGCGAGCACCCCCTCAGCGAGCGCGTGCGCCCCCGAAATCCCCGTGGCGTATTGATAGACGTAGAAATTTGCGTAAAGATGCGTGGCAAACTGCGCCCAGGTGATCCCCACGCGTTCTCTGTCCATCACGACTTCGTCGCCGTAGCCCTCAGCGAAGAGATCGGCCATCAGATCTATAAGAGTCTGGGCCGAGAGGGCCTCGCCGCGCTCGACTCGCTCGTGAATCTCCAGCTCAAAGCGCGCCAGCGTTGGCATAATGAAGAAGTATCGGTGAAAGTTCGCCATCGCTTCTTCGATAACCGTGATCTGAAAGTCCGGGTCTTTTTGGGTTCTTAAGAGATAATCTCGCACCATCGCTTGATTGAAGTTGGACGCCACTTCGGCGACAAAGAGCGAGTAGCGCGCGTAGACGAAGGGCTGATGCTTCCACGTAAAGTACGAGTGCATCGAGTGCCCCAGCTCATGGGCCAGCGTGCTCAAACTGAAGATATCGTCGGTGTAGCTCATGAGAATAAACGGGTACGTCCCTGGAGAGCCCGTCGAGAACGCCCCCATGCGCTTGCCCTTGTTGACGGCGTAGTCGACCCAGCGCTCTTCTAAAACGCCCTTGCGCAGCGTCTGCACATACTCTTCGCCGAGGGGCTTCATGCCCTCACAAATCCAGTCGACGGCTTGCGTGAACGGGATCTTAAACTCTTTCTGAGTCAAGGGCGCTCTCGTGTCGTAGACGTAGAGCTTATCGTAGCCCAGGGCACGACGGCGCATCCGCCAGTAGCGATGCCAGATAGGCAAATTCTTTTTATATGTGTTGATGAGATTGTGAAAGACCTCAACGGGGATGTGATTGGCCGTGAGCGCTGCTTCCAGAGCAGACTTATAGCGTCGTGCGCGGGCCATGAAGACGTTCTGCTTCACCCCCGCAGCGATGCAGTTAGCCATCGTATTCTTAAACGCCAAGAACGCATCGCAATAGTTCTCCCACGCAGTCCGACGCACCTCCCGATCAGGGTGATGAAGCAGTGTGCTGATCGTGCTGTGGGTGATCTCGTGGCCGCCGGCGGCGGGCTTGAACGTCAGCTCCGCGTCAGAGAGAATCCCATGCGTTGCAGCAGCTGTGCGAAATGGGTCCATCACTTGACGCAAAAGCTCCTCGACTTCCGCCGAGCGAATGTGGGCCTGACGGCGCTCCAGCTCATCAAAGTAATGCCCATAGATCGCCAAGCGCGGCTCTTCTTTGGTCCATTGGCGAAGCTTCTCAAATCCAATCGAGAGCATCTCTGGCTCGGCGAAGGCCATCGCGGCCATGACGCGCGCCATCAGCCCTCGCGCGCGATCGTTCTTCGCTGCGGCAGCCTGGTCGGTCGTATCTACATTGTGTTGCATCCCCGCGTAGACGAGGATCTTGCCCAGGCTGCGTCCGACTCGCTCGACGAGATCAAACCAATCCGCTAAAACCTTGGGGCTTTCGCCTAAGCGCCCACGATACGACGCGATCTGCGGAAGCTGCTCCGTCACTTTTCTGATTTCGTCTTCCCACGCTTGATCCGAAGGGAAGACGCTCTCGATATTCCACGTCTGCTCGACGGGAACTTGACTGCGCGGCAGAACTTGTTGCACCATAAGATCAACGCTCCTTGTATTCTTCGTTTTCTAAGAGCTCACTTATTTGATCCAAGATCTCCTGTAACGAGCGCGCTTTGGCCTCTAGAACACTGAGGGAGACATACAAGTCCGCCCAGGCTTGATCGTAAGTCTCTGTACTGGGACGAGCTTGCTGAAAGTCGCGTGCACTGGCCTGTATCTTGGCAAACTCCGCACACAGCTCGGAGTAGAGCACTTCAAAAACTTCTTGCAACTCAACAAGGGATGTTGGCTGCTTCTTTGTCGCAGTCACTCTCACGGCTTCAACCTCCTCTTCTTACGCTTAATTTGCTCTTCCCAGGCTGCTATCTGCTTCCTCCAAAACTCAATGAGATACCACCGTGGGCGAGCGCGTTTCATCTCCGACTCGATCTTTTGCTGGTGCTCTGCAATCCGCTCCTGCCAGCTCGCAATCGCTTTGAGCTCGCGCTTCTTCTTGCCCATGAATTCTAGTGCATCACCACGCAGAAGTCCAATCCCTTCAGCTCGAGGGGTTTTGAGTTATCCGGCGCGTGCACAATCATGCGCCCGCGCTCAAAGTACGGCAGTACTTTCTGATAGCGCGGCGGCGCCCCGGCAAATTCGGCCATCTCCCGCTCCATCCCCAACAGAATCCGCGTGCTGATCTGCGCCAGCACCGACTCATTGAGATCCTTCGGGCTCTGCGTGATGAGCACAAGCGCTAAGCGATGCTTGCGCCCTTGCTTGGCTGCCTTGATGAACTTTTCGACGATGACGCGATCTTGCTGGGTTTGATCTCGCGTAAAATACCGATGGGCTTCGTCCACGACCAAGACAATGGGGAATTTCTCGATTCTTCGGCCCCAATCTGTCGGTGCGCTCTTGAGCTTCGCATCGGCGATCATCGAGAGAATCGCTAAGACGACAATTCTTTCAGCGTCGGGGCTGAGGTGCTTCGTTGCGAAGACGCTTACAACGTCTTCGGCGAAGATATCGTTGTAGAGCTGGGTGAGGGAGTTAGCCCCCTGATCGAAGATCTTGTGAAACTGGGGCCGGTCCACGCGGCGCTGCAACGCCTGGAATGTTCCTGGATGGATGCGCCCGTTCTGCTTGTACATCTCAAGAGTATTGGGATTGTCAACAAAATCGAGAAACTCTTGATACGTCCCGTTCTCGTGATAATAGAAGAAGTCACGTACTAACTGTACCAACGAGACGTATTGGTTTTCGTCGAGCTCACCCCCGGCGATCAAGTACGGGAAGTCTTTTACTAATGTGAACGGAATGGTGAAGTTCGTATACTTGGGGCAGCCGGAGTAGCGCGGCTCGCCCTCGACGGCCGCGTAGACCGTGAGTTTCTCCTTGATCCCGCCAAATTTGATGCCATGCCCAAAGAGCATCTCTTGCGCGTCCTTGGTGAGATAGGGGTTATCTTCCCGCATCTTCCAGTATTCGTTCTCCGGGTCAATAATGACAATACAGGGCTTGCGCTGCTCCCCGCCGCGGCGTTCCATGGGATAGACCGAGCCCACGATCTGGCGCACAAAGTTCTTCGCAACATGGGTCTTGCCGCGCCCGCTCATGCCGGCAATTAAGACGTGCGTGAAGATCAACGGGTCTCCGGTCTTCGTCTCGTCGTTAATGAGATAGTACGGCACGTATTGTTTCTGTCGGGTCTGGATGGGTTCGCCGTTGACGGCCACAAATCCCAAGAAGAGCCCCTTGTCGGGCAGGTCCAGGCCGATCTTGACTTCGTCTTCGCTGGTGACTTTGCGCACGAGCGTATTGGGCTTGGGAATATAACGCACTTCGAGGGCCTGGCCCTCCGGGCCGATCATCGAGATGGGGTTGAGCACAGCCGTCTCGATGTAGTCGTCTTCGCCCAGGCGCTCCGCCCCCACGAAGACGTGCACATCGCTCATGTCGTCTAAAGCATCGCGCTTGCGATAACAGAGCTGCTCCACGCTCGCGAAGATCTTGTAGTCTTTATAGCCCAATGGGATGACGACGTAATCCCCAAGAGCGAGCTCGTTGCGCTTCTCCTCGGGGATGTAGACTTCGATATGGGTCTTCTTATCTTCAGTAGCAATGGAGAGCTCTTCGGCGATACAGATACGGCCGATCTCGTCTGGGGCCAGGGAGAGGGCTTGTTCGACCGGTGAGGCTACGGCATTGATCTTGAGTTTGCGTTCGAGCTCCACTGGATCTGCCATCTCGACCACCTCTGCTCCTATTAGATCAGAAAAGAAGCCCTTGTCAAGCCCGCGTGTCTACTTCCCGTAGAACACCTAAACTATTATAATCTAGAAGACGGAGGTGGAAGCTATGTTCATGACGAGGGCGTCTCTCACGCTTGCGGCCGAAGCCAGCATCGATCCTACAACCCAAGAGCGAGCCAAGCAGTATCAACGCCGGAAGAGAGTTGTCAGTTGGGCTAGTAGTGTGATGTTAGCAATTTTTTTGCTAGCCGTCTACGTAAGTGGGCTCTCGACAACGATAGCCGAAGCCCTTACAAGCCGCTGGGGATTCTGGGGCAGCAGCATAAGCTATTTCGCTCTGATTTTTATAGTCACCATGCTGCTGCGCGCTCCATTTGACTATAAAGAAGACTTTCTCATCGAAAAAGAGTACGGTTTCTCTACCCAGACCCCGCAAGGCTGGCTGAAAGATCTCTTCAAGGGCTGGATCTTAAATTTTCTTATCTTGGGGATCGCAGCCCTCTTCACTTTTTGGGCTCTCCAAGCGATTCCCAAGCTCTGGTGGCTTGTGGTCGGCTTGGGGTACGTTCTCTTGGTTATTGTGCTGGGACAGCTCTTCCCCGTGCTCATTCTGCCGATCTTTTATAAACTGAAGCCCTTAGAGAACCATCCCTTGCAAGAGAAGATCGAGCAATTTCTCAAGAAGGGCGGCCTGCGTGCTCAAGGGATCTACGAGATGGGTGCTTCAGAGAAGACCACCAAAGAGAACGCTATGCTCGCCGGTCTGGGGCAGACCAAGCGTGTC
Organism: Candidatus Bipolaricaulota bacterium; assembly: GCA_030550495.1. Classification (GTDB taxonomy): domain Bacteria; phylum Bipolaricaulota; class Bipolaricaulia; order RBG-16-55-9; family DRXL01; genus JANXCC01. The sequence continues at coordinate 14,232 of JAUQPG010000006.1, forward strand.
ATCTTATTCGACACGCTCTTGCGCAACCGCACCCCCGACGAAGTCGAAGTCGTCGTTGCCCATGAAGTCGGCCATAGCTATCACCGTCATACGTGGACGTTGATCTTCAGTCAAGCGCTCTTGTTCTTGATCGCTATCTTTGTGCTCGATCTCGTCATGGTGCGGCTTGACCCGCGCTTTGCTCCAGAGCAACGCACGCTCACCAATATACTCGCTGTCCTGCCCCTGATGCTGGTGGTCTTCAGCGTGCTGGCGTTTCTCTTGAAGCCCATCACGCTCTTCGTCAGTCGTCGTTGTGAGCGTCAAGCAGATACTTTCGCGCTTGAAGCTACGGAGAAACCTCAGGCACTCATTCGCTTCTGGGTGGACATGGCACGAAAGCAGCTCTCTGATGCCTATCCACACCCACTGATTAAACTCTTCTATTACAGCCATCCGCCGCTGTCGGAACGGATCGCGCTGGCAGAGCGTTGGGCACAATCTAGAGATCGAGCGAGAGCTCTGTAAGCTTGTGCAGCGTGTGCCACTTACGTCGAGCACACGTGGGAAAACGCCCCGTACGCTCAAAGAATTCTTTCAAGAACGCCCGCGTCTTGGGCTCGCTGGGATAGCCCCAGCCAAAATCCCCATACTCTTGCCATAACAGCTCAATCGCCCGATCACGAGAGACCTTCGCGATAATGGACGCCGCACTCACGATAGGGTACTTCGCGTCAGCTCTGTTCTCAGCGATAAGCTCAAACTCTGTATAAGCGCGCAACCTCTGGATAAAACTCCCGTGTGCTCTCGGCCCCACCGGCAAGTCCAGATAGATACGCTCAGCCCCGCTCTCCTGGATGATCTGCCCCATCGCGCGCAACTCTATTTCAGTCAAGTTCTCGTCGAGCTCGCTGGGCTCAATCGCTAAGACTATTATCTTCTGGGCAAGCCGCTCGATCTCATGAGCGATCCGTGCACGCTGGGCTCGAGTTAACTCTTTGCTGTCACGCACCCCAAGCTCACTCAGCTTCTCTAAAGTCTTAGCAGAGATCACCACCCCGGCAACAACCAATGGCCCGATCACGCAGCCCCGCCCCGCTTCGTCGATCCCTAAAATCTTCATACGAGTTTGCAGATCACTCACAGTAGTCTATACAATTCACACGGTATATCGCAACAGGGAGGTACAGCAGTGTCACGAAAGCTCTTCGTGCTGAGTCTTGACGGGACACCTTATACGCTGCTTGCGGGGGCCCTTGAGCGTTTGCCCAACTTCAAAAAGCTCTTTTCCCAGGGATCTTTCGTTCAGATGGACTCGGTCATCCCCACGATCTCGTCGGTGGCGTGGGCTACGTTTGCTACCGGGGTCAACCCCGCTCAGCACAATATCTTCGGGTTTGTTGATATAGACAGAGAGAGACGCTTCGTCATCCCCAACGCTGGGGATCTTTCCGCCCCCCCGCTCTGGAGACGATTTACGGAGCTGGGCCTGCGTTCTATCTGGGTCAATCTCCCCATCACCTATCCCCCAGAGCCCATCCATGGCATTATGATCTCTGGCTTTCTGTGCACCCAGCTTGACGAGGGCGTCTACCCGACTGAACTGCTCCCCCTCTTGCGCAGACTCAATTATATGATCGATGCCGACCCACAACGAGCTTACACCGACCCCCACGGCTTTCTTCAAGAACTCTCTCTCGCTCTGGAGGGCCGCCGCCAGCTCACATTCTCTCTCTTAGAGACTGAGCCCTGGGACTTCTTCTTGCTCCATATCATGGAGACCGACAGACTCCATCACTTCTTCTGGGAGGCCAAAGATAACCCCGAGCACCCGTATTATCAAGATTTCTGGAGGCTCTACGCAGAGCTTGATAGCTTCATCGGCGAGCTGGTCGCTCGGCTTCCAAAAGACTGCGAGTTCGTCATGCTCTCTGATCACGGCTTCTGTCAGATTGAGTACGAAGTCGAGCTCAACGCCTTCTTGCGCGAGCACGGATTCTTGCGCTTTTATAATGGGGCTCCCGCAGACTTCAGCGAGCTCCATCCGGCAAGCCGGGCGTTTGGGCTCATCCCTGGACGGCTCTATCTCACAGATAACTCTGAGCAGACCCGCTCCGAGCTCATAGCAGCCCTCTTAGAGCTCACAGACCCCCAGGGAAGACCCGTCATCGCCCGCGTCTGGCGCCGTGAAGAGATCTATTCGGGAGCACAGCTCTCTCGTGCCCCAGATCTGATCGCTATGCCCCATAACGGCTTCGACCTCAAAGCGCGGCTCAGTGCTCCCCACCTCTTCACCAAAACCCGACTCCAAGGGATGCACACCTTCGACGATGCGTTTCTGTTCGTGCGGAACCATAGGCTCCAGACCTCGCCCTCACCCCCAGCCCCTCTCACCCTCACCCCCACCCCCTCTCCCCTCCGAGGGAGAGGGAAGTCAAGGGGTGAGGGGGTGAGGGCCTCACTGATAGACCTCGCCCCAACACTCTACACCCTGATGGGTCTGCCCATCCCCACAGAATTCGAGGGACGATCCCTGCTATGAGATTCATTATCTACTCCAAAGCCCTCTATTCGAGCTGGGTCTACTACAGCCCGGATCGCTTGGCGTTCGACGCCGGCGAGGGCATCAGCACAATCTTGGGCAATAAAGTCTTCGCTATT
>JAUQPG010000006.1:16971-63871 GCA_030550495.1 Candidatus Bipolaricaulota bacterium
TGCTATGAGATTCATTATCTACTCCAAAGCCCTCTATTCGAGCTGGGTCTACTACAGCCCGGATCGCTTGGCGTTCGACGCCGGCGAGGGCATCAGCACAATCTTGGGCAATAAAGTCTTCGCTATTGAGAAGATCTTTCTCTCTCATGGCCACGCCGATCACATCACTGGGCTGATCGGGCTGATCAATATCAGAAATAGCGGCATGGGCGATACCGAAAAACCTCTGACTATTTACTATCCCCAAGACAACTGGCGTGTCTTAGAGCTGATCAGTTATATTAAAAAGACCAATCGTCGTCTGAAATATCGCTTGGAGTGGGTCCCCCTCAAGATTGGGGATCGGATTGAAGTCTTCTCCGGCCAGTGCCCGCGCTACGTTGAAGCTTTTAAGACGGTCCACTCCGAGAACGAAGTCTCTCTGGGCTATAATATCATTGAGCACCGCAAGCGCCTCAAGCCCGAATATCGGGATCTCCCCCAAGAAGAGATCGTAAAGCTCGTCATGGCGGGCAAGCGCGAGGAGATCTCCGAGACGTACGAGAAGAAGCTCGTCTCGTATGGGGGTGATTCGCTCGCTCTTGATCCGCGGGATGTCGCAGGCACGGATATTCTCCTGCACGACTGCACCTTTCTGACTGAAGAGGAGCGTGAAGACTACAAGCACGCCACCCTCTCAGAAGCGTTAGAAGTTGCCCTGCGTGCTCAGGTGCACGAAGCTCTTATTGCGCTGCACATCAGCTCACGATACAAGCAGAAGCTCAAGGAGATCGAAGAGCAGTTACTTCATGAGCATCCGCAGTTGCCGTTCAAAGTGCTCTTCGTGCCGCCGGGCAAGCTCTTCAGATATGAGTAGTTCAAGAGATCTCAACGACGCGGTTGTGCTCGTCCACGTGAACGACGCGCGGCTTGTGCTTGAGCGCTTCGGAAGGCTCACAGCTCGCGTAGGAGAGAATGATCACAAGATCCCCAGGGGCACCCCAGCGGGCCGCCGCCCCATTGAGCTGCACGATCCCCGACCCCGCTGGCCCCGCTATCACATACGTCTGCAACCGAGAGCCATTGTTGATGTTGACCACATCGACCTTCTCAAACGGGAGGATCTCTGCCGCTTCCATTAAGAGACTATCAAGCGTCAGACTCCCCTCATAGTGGAGGTCCGTCCCCGTGATCGTGGCCCGATGGATCTTCGACTTTAAGAGCTCTATGTACATGACGGTATTATTATAACCCTATCGCGGCTTGATTCAAGCGAGAAAATATGATAAGATACCTCTCGACGAAGGGAATTCAGAGCTATGATAAGCTTCATCATCCGGCGCATCCTGTACATGATCCCTTTGCTCTTTATTGTCTCGATCATCGCGTTCACGGTCGTGAAGCTCCAGCCCTCAGACCTGGTCGCACAATGGAAGTTCAACCCCTCCATCAGCCAAGAGCTTCTAGAGCATTACATCAAAGAATTCGGCTTAGATAAAGACCCTCTCACCCAATATATCAGCTGGATCAAGAATATCTTCACCCGGGGGGACTGGGGCTTTTCGTTCTTCAACAAGGTCCCCGTATTAGATTATCTGTTTGGCAACGGAAACCTGCTGTATAGTCTGATTATCATCTTCGTGACGATGATCTTCACCTGGGCGATCGCCATCCCCATTGGCATCTACTCCGCTACCCACAAGTACTCGTTCTTGGATCACTTCCTGAACTTCATGGGGTTTTTGGGGTTGTCTATTCCCAATTTCTTGTTGGCTGTGATCTTCTTGCAGCTCATGGTGGCAGTGCTCAATGTCGGCAGCTGGTGCGACTATGCGTGGCTTCGCCCCATCGTCGAGTTCTTCCGCCCGCCGGTAGAGCCAGGAGCTGTAGGGTGTGAACCGGGTAAGGGGCTCGGCGTGGGCTATCTCTTCGACCAGGAGTATCTCTTGCAGCCGTGGAGCTGGGCGAAGTTCCGCAATTTCCTCTGGCACCTGTGGCCCGTCGTGCTGATCGTGGGCACGGCCAATATCGCCGCACTGATTCGCTATATGCGCGCAAATCTCTTAGACGTCTTGGGGCAGCCGTATGTGCAGACCGCTCGCGCTAAGGGGCTCTCCGAGCGCGTCGTGATCTACAAGCATGCCGTGCGCAACGCCATTAACCCGCTCGTGAGCATGCTCGGCTTCTGGATCCCCTTGATGTTCGAGGCGATGCTCGTCACCTCCGCCGTGATGAGCCTGGGCACGGTCGAGCGCGCCTACTTTGAAGCCCTCAGCACCCAAGACCAATGGGTGATCATGGGCGGGCTGCTCTACTTTGGCATCGCGCTGTTGATGGGCAACCTCATCGCTGATATCTTACTCGCGTTTGTGGACCCCAAGATCCGCTATGACTAAAGAGACCCAAGAGATTGAGAAGCTCAAGGGCGTTGCCCCGGTCTCGCAGTGGCGCCTGATCTGGAGACGCTTCAAGCACCACAAGATCGGGCTGATCGGCACAGTGATCATCGTGCTCTTCTATCTCGTCTTTGTGGTCCTTGCTGAGTTCATCGCTCCGTACAATTACAATAGTGAGCATCGGGAGTTCAGTTATGTGCCCCCGATGATCACCAAGATCCGTTTCTGGGACAAGGACGGGAAGTTCTCACTGAAGCCGTTTGTCTACGGGCTCAAGAAGTGCCAGCTCTTCCTCAACCCCCTCACCGGGGAGCAGACCTGCGAAGACAACCCGTATTATATCTTTCAGCCTGGCAAGTATCGCTGGATAGAAGATAAGGACTATAAGTGCACTATCGAGCTGTTTGTGCGAGGGGAGCCCTATCGATTCTGGGACATCTGGAAGACGGATATCCATCTGTTTGGGGTGCGGCAGGAGGGCGTGCCCTTCGACCCGTACTCGATCGACAAATCCCCTTGTCAGCTCTTTCTCTTTGGGTCGGATAAACTTGGCTATGATATCTTCTCCATGACGCTGGTGGGCGGAAAGTTCTCGCTGATCATTGGGCCGATCGTGATCGTGATTGCGTTTTTGGTGGGGATTCTGCTTGGGGGGATCTCCGGGTATTACGGGGGCGGGGTCGATACGTTCATCCAGAGAGTGATTGAGATCTTCATGGCCTTGCCGCGTTTGTCGTTCTTGCTGGCGCTCTCGCTGATTTTGGCGGCCAACAAGCTCTATGGCATGGCCACGTTCTGGGGGATCGTGGCGATTTTAGCGCTGGTGAGCTGGGCTCCGATCGCGCGCGTGATCCGCGGGCAATTCCTCGCGCTGCGCGAGTCGGAGTTCATCGCTGCAGCTAAGGCCATCGGCAGCAGCGACTTGCGTATTATTCTAAAACACATCCTGCCCAATACTATGAGCTATCTTGTCGTGGCGGCTACGCTGACTGTGCCCAATCTGATTATTCTTGAGAGCACGCTGAGCTTCCTGCGCTACGGCATCCGCGCACCGCTGACAAGCTGGGGCGTGCTGATGCAAGAAGCCTGGTATACGAGCGTGATCCAGAACTATCCGTGGTTCCTGATCCCCGGGATCTTCATTGTGCTGTCGGTCTTAGCGTTTAACTTCATGGGGGATGCTCTCCGTGATGCGGTCGATCCCTTCACTGTCACCGGCGTCAAGGAAGTAACCTAGCCCGACGCCGTCACCCTCCCCTGAGACAAATTACCCAAATTATTTGATTTTTTCTGCATTCTGGAGTATCATAGGGTGTCCAAAGACCTACCAAAGGGGGAACTATGCCGGAGCGGATCGAACAGACATATATCGAGGACGAGATGCGTGAGTCGTATATAAACTACGCGATGAGCGTCATCCGCGGGCGGGCCATCCCCGACGTGCGGGACGGCTTAAAGCCCGTCCAACGACGCATTCTCTACGGGATGTATCAGTTGGGGCTGCTGCCGGGCCGCCCTCACAAGAAATCCGCGAGAATCGTCGGCGAAGTGATGGGGAAATATCACCCGCACGGGGACCAGGCCGTCTACGACACCATGGTCAACATGGCCCAGGAGTTCTCGTTCCGCTACCCCTTGATCGACGGCCAAGGGAACTTCGGGAGCATCGACGGCGATGAGCCCGCGGCCATGAGATACACCGAGGCGCGTCTTGCTCCCATCGCCGAAGAATTTTTAGCTGAAATCGAAGAGAATACTGTTGACTTCGTGCCCAACTTCGACGACACCCTCACCGAGCCCACGGTCCTGCCCGCCAAGGTCCCCAATCTGCTCATCAACGGAGCATGGGGGATCTCTGTCGGGATGACAACACAGATCCCCCCGCATAACTTAGCTGAAGTCGTCGACGCCCTAGTCTATCTCATTGATAAGCCTGATGCTTCTCTTGAAGAGCTTCTGCAGTATATCAAGGGCCCGGACTTCCCCACCGGGGGAATTATCCTAGGGCGTGACGGGGTCGAAGAAGCATATCGCACCGGGGAGGGCAAGATCAAAGTGCGGGGCGTGGCCCGCATCGAAGATCATTCGATTATTATCTCAGAGATCCCGTTCCAAGTGCGCAAGTCCACGCTCGTCGAATCTATCGCCAACAAAGTTCGTTCTGGGGATATTGACGAGATCTCTGATCTTCGGGACGAATCCGACCGTGACGGGATCCGCATCGTCATCGAGCTCAAGCGCGGCAGCAACCCCCAGCTCGTCTTACAGAAGCTCTATAAGTACACGCCCCTCGAATGGACCTTCGGGGCGAATTTCTTAGTGATCGTTGACGGCAACCCCAGAAAACTAGCGCTCAAAGAGCTGCTCTACTATTTCTTGGCCCATCGGCGGGAGGTCGTCCGCAGGCGCACGCAGTTCAGACTGAACGCAGCGCAAGAGCGCGCCCATCTCCTCGAAGGAATGCTCACAGCCATTGAGAACCGTGATGCCATTGTAGAGCTTATTAGCAAATCCAAGGATGCCACCCAGGCCATGGAAGCGCTGCAGAAGCACTATAAGCTCTCGGAAAAGCAGGCCGACGCGATCTTGAAGATGCAGCTTCGGCGCTTCACGGCCCTGGAGAGCACCGAACTCCAAGAAGAGTACACAGAGAAACAGAAAGCTATTCAAGAGTACAAAGAGATCTTGGCCAGCCCGCAGAAGCTCGATCAGATCATCAAAGAAGAACTGTTAGCCCTCAAGAAAAACTACAGTGACCCCCGGCGTACCCAGATCGTTGCGGACTTTGCCGAGAGCGAGACGCTCAGCGAAGAAGCCCTTATCCCCGATACAGATCTCTTCATTAGCGTGAGCGTAAAGGGCTACGCCAGTGCCCCCAAAGAAGAAGCGTACAGAAAACAACAGCGCGGTGGCAAGGGGATCTTAGTGATGCGCCTCCGCGAGGGCGATGCGATGAAGCGCGTCTTCACCTGTCACGCGAAAGACGAGCTCTTGGTCTTCACCAAAGCCCATAAAGCGTACAAGCTCAAAGCCTATCAACTCTACTCAGAACGCCGGGACGTCAAGGGCGAAAATTTAAGAAACTTTATCGCGATGGAGCCCGACGAAGAGGTCTGTGCCATGCTCCCCCTGCACACCGATGGCCCAGAGAATCGCTACTGCCTGATGGCCACAGCCCAGGGAATTCTTAACCGTAACGAATACGCAGATTTCTATAACGCCCACACGAGCGGGATCCTGGCGATCAACGCCGAGCCGGGAGACTATATCGTCGACGCCGCGATCTCGAGGGGCACAGGGGAAGTGATCTTAGCCAGCGCTCAAGGGATGACGATTCGCTTCCGCGAAGAAGAAGCGCGGTGTACCGGGCGGCCCAGCAAGGGGGTCATCGGGATGCGTCTGGACGAAGGGGATCGAGTCGTCGGGCTCGTGACGCTCGAACCCGGCGACCCCGAAGATAAGCTCTTATTAGTTACGGAAAACGGCTACGGCAAACGCACGCCGTTGGAAGAGTTTCCGTCTCAGGGACGCGGGGGCAAGGGCGTGCTGGGCATCAAGGTCGATGACAAGACGGGTCTAGTCGTAGCGATCGAGAAAGTCAAGGACGACGACGAGATCATGGTCACGACGCTCAACGGCAAGATCATCAGAATCTCTGCTGCTGAAGTGCGGATCGTTGGACGTTACGCCAAGGGCGTCAAGCTCATAGACTTGGATGAGGGCGATAAAGTCGTCTCGGTAGTGCGATATGTGCCAGGCAAGAACGGCGAGCCCACTGGTGCAGCATAGTTGATGCGTACTGTCATCGGCTTAGAGGTCCATGCCCAGCTTTTGACGAAGACGAAGCTCTTCTGTAGCTGTTCGGCTGAGTATTTTGGTGCTCCGCCCAACACGCATACGTGCCCGGTCTGCTTAGGAATGCCCGGGGCACTCCCGGTGCTCAACGAGAAAGCCGTCGAGTATGCTCTGAAAGCAGCGTTAGCTCTGCACTGCGAGATCCCCCACCGCTCGACGTTTGCCCGCAAAAATTACTTCTATCCCGATCTGCCCAAGGGGTATCAGATCTCTCAGTATGATGAACCGTTGGCTGTCAGGGGGTATCTTGAGCTGCCCACGGGCAAGCGCGTGAGAATTCGCCGGGTGCACCTAGAAGAAGACGCAGGCAAACTGCTGCACACCGAAGACGGCGTTACGTTGGTAGATCTCAACCGTGCGGGCGTCCCGCTCATCGAGATCGTCACCGAGCCCGATCTGGGCTCCCCCCAGGAAGCTCGGCTCTATATGGAAGAACTCAGAAGGGTCTTGCGCTATTTGGGAGTGTGCAGCGGGGACATGGAAGAGGGCTCGCTGCGTTGTGATGCGAATATCTCCGTAAGTCTTGACGGAGAGTTGGGCACAAAAGTCGAGATCAAGAATATGAATTCGTTCCGAGCCATTGAAGACGCCTTGAGCTTTGAAGAACGACGCCAGCGAGAGCTTCTTCACCGTGGCGGTCTACTCGCTCAAGAGACACGCCTATGGAATGAAAAGACAGGTCAGACCGAGCCGATGCGCTCCAAAGAAGAGTCCGAAGACTATCGCTACTTCCCCGATCCCGATCTCGTCCCGTTAGAGATAGACGATGCGTGGCGCGAGAAAGTAAAGCGATCGCTGCCGGAACTGCCGGCACAGAAGCGCGCTCGCTGGGCTCAGGAGTATAAGCTCCCAGACTATGATATCGCCGTGCTCACAGAAGAGCGTCCCATTGCTGAATACTTTGAAGCAGTCGTCAGGCTCTATCCCAACCCCAAGGACGTGAGCAACTGGATGATGTCGGAGATCTTGCGCCTGCTCAAAGAGGGCCAGACGACGGAGATCACTTTAAAGCCAGAACACTGTGCGCGCGTCTTGGAGATGGTTAGCGTGGGGCAGATCAATCGCACGGTAGCGAAAGACGTGCTCGAGGAGTCATTCAAGACGGGCAAGGCCCCTGATGAGATCGTGCACGAGAAGGGGCTGTTGCAGATCTCTGATGAGAGCGCGTTAGCAGAGATCATGACGAAAGTCTTAGCAGAGAACCCCAAGGCTGTAGCGGACTTTAAGTCCGGCAAGGAGGCTGCGCTCAGCTTCTTGCAAGGCCAGGTGATGAAAATAACGGGGGGCAAAGCTGACCCCAAAAAGACGCGCGAGCTGCTGTTACAGAAACTCCGCGAGCCGTAACAGCACTCAAGCGCCAACAGCACACTGGAAGCTCTGCACCCCCTGCCCACGCCGGATCTCAATCTGGAATATGCGTCCACCCAGCCCTGCTCGAATCACCTCGATAGCCGCATCAAGATCCATCTTGGGCCCGCATGTGAAAATATCTATCGCGGCGTAGCCGTACTCCGGCCAGGTGTGAATCGCTAAGTGCGATTCAGCAATCACGACGACGCCGCTGACACCATAAGGGCTAAACTGATGAAAGACGCTCTGAATGACTGTGGCGTGGGCAGCTCGCGCCGCATCGAGCAATAACTGCTCTAACGCTTGCGCGTCGTTGAGGAGCGAGGGATCGGCGTCGAAGACCTCCACGATGAGATGGCGACCTAGGGCTTGCTCCCGCATTGCTCACCTCCTTGGCTTTATGATCGAGTCCTGGTCATAGTAGATATCCACCTCCTCCCCAAGGGAGCGACACCGCGGTGGCTGAAACTCTTTCAGCGTCTCGATCCGAAAGAACGTGGAACGATACCACGGCCGATCTGGATTTTCAGAGAAGAATGCCGACTGCTGCGAAGCCGTCTCCCCCAAGTAGGGCCAATTCTCGTAAACCCCAAAATCTCGCACTATATCTGAGATGAACAGATCGTACTGCCCAAGAAGCCTCTGCTCGAAGAGCCGCCATTTTTCGGGAGAGGCTTCGATCTTGGTCAGGCCAAAATACCCGGCTTGTCCGGCTCCCGGCTTCAATGCCGACAGCCCCTGCTCCACAAAGAGCAGAAAGCCCTCAACAGTCTCCAACGGATCGGTGACGAAGACGTCAAATTTTTCTAGGAACTTTTCGGGCAAGGGCTGACGCAGATCGTGCTGATATGCTTTCAATGGCCAGCCGTTGTGGCGAGCTTGATCGTTTAGAAAATCTACAAGACGCTGGTCTATCTCGAAGACGACAATCTGTGTGGGCCGACCCGTCAACGCCAACGCGACGCTGAGCAGATCGTCATCTCCCAAGAGAACGATCTCTTTCTGGACGAGATCGCCGCAGCGATCCAACCACGCTACACGCCGGATCACTGACTCTGCCGTGAGAAATCCCTGCTCGAACTCCAACGCAGCCGATGGACGAGCTTGAGCGATCTGGGAGAATTTCGTTTGGAGTTCTGGGAGCGGGGCAGGGCCGACGGAGCAGGAAGGGCAAAGCCCTCCCACAGGGGGCGACAGCGCGATCCCCCAGTGCTCTAAAGCCGCGAGGCCCTCCGGTGTGAACTCCAGGGTGTTTCCCTCAACGCGCAGATATCTCATATCGCGTAATGTCTCTAGTAATGCAACGAAGTGAGGAAAGGGGCGCTCACACGCGCCCGCGGCTTGCCAGATATCCCGCTCGCGGGAGAGAGCCTGCACCATGCGCCGCAGGTCCCCTTCCGAGAGCAGTAATGAGCGCTGCTGCAGATGCTCGAGGAGTTCTCGCATGGGCGATCCCTCAAAAGCAAAATGGACTTGCCTTCCACACAACCACACCATTGCGCAAGAGCTAAGCTCTTACGCCCTAGCACGGGGCTTCAGACAAGCCCAGGCACCTTTATTATAGCGTTATACTATGCTCTTGGCAAACCTGAGAGAAAGATCACCGGCGGTGTTCGTTCAGCCTATACGCGGCGATCCCGAATGCTACAGCAACGTTGAGAGACTCTTTCTTGCCATGCATGGGGAGCGTGATGATCACGTCAGCACGCTGTAAGAGCGCTTGCGAAAGCCCCGTCACTTCATTGCCCAGCACGAGCGCAATGGGGAATCTTGGGATAAACTCGCGATAATCTATCGTCGGCAGCTCGACATTGTTCTCCAAAGCCACAATCTGGACGTTCTGAGCCTTGAGGCGTTCTAAGAGCCTCCACGTCTGGGCGACATGTTCCCAGGGGACGGTCTTTTCCGCTCCGAGAGCGACCTTTTCGATCTCGTAGCGCGGCGGTGTGGGAGTGTAGCCGCACAGATAGATCTTCGTGATTCCCGCGGCGTCGGCAGTGCGAAAGATCGCCCCGACGTTGAACGTGCTGCGAATGTTATCGCAGACGACGTAGAACTCTTGAGTGAACATTATGAATCACGGAAAGCACGGCATGAGCACGGATGACACAGGAGCGACTCTTATCTGTGCTTCCCGATTATCCCCGTATCCTCCGTGATTCAATTTTACACAAAGTCTCTCTGGCAGTATACTGAAAATGCGTATGATCGAGCTTGATGGACACTCTTTAACTCTTGAAGCCGCCCAGAAGATTGTCTTTAGTAACGAGAAGGTCTCGCTTGCGCCAAGGGCACTGGAGCGCGTGTGCGCCGCCCGCGCTGTTATCGAACAGATTATCGCGAAGAATCAAAGAGCCTATGGAATCAATACGGGTTTTGGCAAGCTCAGCACTGAGACGATCTCCAGCGAAAAGCTCTCGCTGCTGCAAGAGAATCTCTTAAAGAGCCATGCCGTCGGGGTCGGCGAGCCGCTCCCAGACGAAGTTGCCCGCGCTGCATTGCTCTTCCGTTTGAATTCACTCTTACAAGGGCGATCGGGCGTGCGCGTTGAAATCATTCACTATCTCAAAGAATTTCTCAATCACGGCGTCGTGCCGCTCATTCCGGCGAAGGGCTCAGTTGGCTCGAGTGGGGATCTTGCGCCCTTGGCTCATCTAGCTCTGCTCCTGATCGGCGAGGGTCAAGCCAAGCTCGGCGAAAAGACCCTCTCTGGGCGAGAGCTGCTGCGTGAGCTTGGGCTGGAGCCCTTACAGTTAGCCCCCAAAGAAGGGCTGGCGCTGATCAACGGGACACAAGTGACTTTGGCGTTAGGGTTTGTGGCGCTCGTGCGCGCTCAAAATCTCTTAGCACAAGCCCAAGCGATCAGCGCGCTGGCCGTCGAAGCGCTGCGTGGGCATACCGAGGCGTTCGATGAGCGTCTTCATAGAGCTCGCCCGCATCCTGGACAGATCCGTGTTGCCCAAACGATGCGCGCCTGGCTTGAAGGAAGCAGGCTGGCTAACAGCCGCACCGACGACGTCCAAGATAATTACACGATTCGGTGCATTCCCCAAGTACTGGGGGCTTCCCTCGATGCGCTCGACTTCGTCGCTGAGAAGTTCGAGATCGAGATGAACTCTGCTACGGACAACCCTTTGGTCTTTGCCGAGTCGGGGGAGATCTTATCCGGAGGGAACTTCCACGGGCAGATCTTGGCGTTCTGTTGCGAGCTGTTGGGCCAGGCCGTTGCCGAGGTCGGGAATTTTTCAGAGCGCCGGATCGCGCTCCTGTTGGAAGCCCCGGATCTCCCAAAGTTTCTCGTCCAAGACAGCGGGCTCAACTCGGGCCTGATGGTCCCGCAATATACCGCCGCAGCTCTTGTTGCCGAAAACAAGGTGCTCGCGCATCCTGCAAGCGTTGATTCCATCCCTACGTCTGGAGGCAAAGAAGATCACAACAGCATGGCCACAACGTCAGCATACAAAGCGCTCCAGATCGTGCACAATGTCGAGATCGTGCTTGCTATAGAACTCGTGACGGTTCGTCAAGCCCTCCACTTCCGCGATCCCGCGCTGATGGCTCCGCGCACCCGTGCCCTCTATGACCGCATCTCCCAACAGATCCCCCCGCTGGACAAAGATCGTCTCTTGCAGTATGATATTCACCAAGCGATCACGATAGTTCGGGAGGGAAGTTGGCTTAATGGGGTTTAAGTCGGGGTTTGTCGGAGTTCTGGGGCAGGCCAATGTCGGCAAGTCGAGCTTTATCAATGCCCTCATGGGCAAGAAGCTTTTAATCGTCTCGGAGAAGCGCCAGTCCACGCGCCATCGCATCCAATGCGTGCTCACCCTGCCTAAGGCACAGATCATCTTTGTTGACACACCGGGGCTCCACGACCCCGTGGATAAGCTCAGCAAATATCTCCTTAAGCAAGCCTATGCGGCCCTCGATGGCCTCGACGTCCTAGTCTATATGACCGAACCGTGGGGCAAGCTCCATGAATACGACGAAAAAGTCTTTGAGCGCATCAAAGATTTCACAAATCCCATCGTGCTCCTGATCAACAAGGTCGATCTGGCAACGAAGGAGCGCCTGGAGGAGACCCAGAGAGCCTACCAGCAGACCGGGCTCTTCCGCGAGATCATTCCCATATCCTGCACCCACGGGATCAACCTTGGGCTGGCTGCCAACACGATCGCAGACCTCCTCCCCGAAGGCCCCAAATACTTCGAAGACGAGACCCAGCTCGACCGACCTGTAGAATTCGTGATCGCTGAGTTTATCCGGGAGAAGATCTATCAACTCACCCGCAAAGAGATCCCCTACTCGACCGGCGTCGAGGTCGTCCACATGGGGGAGCGCGAGGACGGGCTCGTCGAGATCTTCGCTAATATCTACGTAGCACGGGAATCGCAAAAGCCCATCCTCATTGGGAACGGCGGCCGCATGATCCGGGAGATCGGGCGCCTTGCTCGACAAGAGATTGAAACTTTTTTGGGCAAACACGTCTATCTAGATCTCCAGGTGAAGGTCCGCCCTGGCTGGAACGAGGACGAGGCCGAGATCGCTAAGTTATTGAGCCAGGAGGGGTAATGAACGAGGCGAGCGAGGCCAGCACTCGGTTTCCTGTGGAACTCTATCGAGAGCTCATCGCCATTGGGGCCCAAATCCTTCAAAGCCCCGATACGAAGGCGATCGTGCGTGAGATCGCTCAAGCGTTCGCAAGGTATTCGCGGTTTGAGCGGATCGGCGTCTCGCTCTATGCTGCCCCTACCTCGCCAGATCGGCCAGACCCCCCAACGATCGCTGAGTATATTACGGTGGGGCTCTCGCCAGAGCAAGAGCAGCTCCTGCACCAACACAATGCCATGGGCAAGATTCTCTCAGATAAACAGATTCTCGAAGCAGGCCAGCCTATCGGCACTGCCCTGTATGTCTCCGCTGACCGCCTGCCCCAATTACGTCACTACGCCGTGGCGCAAGCGAGAGCAAGCACGGAGTGGGGACCATATGATATGCTCTATTGGCTGTTGCGATCTGGGGATCAGATCTTCGGCAGGATTGCGCTCTCCCAGCCACGAGATGGGCGTCTCCCCACAGCCGCGGAGCTCGAGCCTCTAGCTCTGCTCGTCCATATGGCCACCCTGGCTATCATCAATAACTATCAAATACGGGCCCTGCATGAACAGCAGCAAAAACTAGCCGAACAAGCACGCCGTGATGCGCTCACCGGTGTCTACAACCGTCGCGCCTTAGATGAGATTCTCACTCAGCTCATGGACTCCCATACGCCCTTCACTCTAGTCTTCATAGATATAGATGACTTCTTCGAAGTAAATGATCGATTTGGCCATCTCGTGGGAGATCACGCGCTTCAAGAGTTAGCGCGTTTTCTGAAGCAGATCGTCCGTAAGACCGATAGCGTATTTCGCTACGGTGGGGATGAATTTATTATTCTCATGCCCCAGACGACCGCCGAACAAGCTGAGCAAGTGCTCACGCGGCTTCACCAAGAGCTCCAGCAACTCAACGAACGATGGGCTAGTGACCTAGCGGATCTTCAGCTCTCGATCAGCTTGGGGGCATCGTCATGGTCCCCACAAAACCCTCGCTCGCTCGACGCCGTCCTTGAAGAAGCCGACCAATTTATGTATCGTCGGAAGAGAGCAAAACAGCGCCTATGATCACGATTCGCCCCTTGCAGAGCCTTGAGGACCTCCACGCGTGCGAGCAGCTCCAGAAAGCGATTTGGGGTTTTGAAGATATAAGCGTCGTGCCTCACCATCTGATCTTGACAACGATCAAGAACGGCGGAGTGCTCCTGGGGGCTTTTGAAGGCGAAAGACTGATCGGCTTCGTCTACGGCTTCCCCGGGATCGAAAATAATACACTGAAGCACTGTTCGCTCATGTGCGCGGTGCTGCCGGAGCGGCGCTTTCAGGGTGTCGGCTACGAGCTGAAGCTCAAGCAGCGCGAGGCCGTGCTCGCCCAAGGGCTCGAGCTTATTACGTGGACCTTCGACCCCCTCGTCAGCCCTAATGCCCACTTCAATCTCCATAAGCTCGGCGTGATCTCCAACAAATACGAGCGCAATCTCTATGGCGATATGCGCGATCGGCTCAACGCGGGGCTGGAGACGGATCGCCTCACCGTCGAGTGGTGGATCACCAGCCCGCGCGTTCAGAAGCGATTGCAACAAGGGCAGCGCATCACCGCACTCAATCTTCCCGTCATCAATCACGCCGAAGAGCACAACGGCTTCTTAGTCAATCGCGACTATTCGCTGGAGCGTACCGAGCCACAACTGCTCTTAGAGATCCCCTATCACTGGCAAAGGATGCGCGAGCAGAATATGCCATTAGTGAGAGAGTGGCGTCTCCAGACGCGCGAGATCTTCGAGCACTATTTCGCTCAAGGATACTACGCCAGCGATTTTCTCGTGGTCGAGCAAGGGCAACAGAAGCGCGCTCTCTATCTGCTCGAGAGAGCAACGAAAGAAGAGCTTCTCACGCGATGAGACTCGAAGCGATCGAGCTGCACCATGTTGAGATGGATTTGGTCGAGCCGTTCGAGACGAGCGGCTGGCGCGAGACGACCCGCCCATGCATCATCATCGCGATTCATAGCGAGGGCCTGACCGGCTACGGCGAGTGCGTCGCCGGGGCAGGGCCGTGGTATTCATACGAGACCGTCGGGACAGCATGGCACGTCTTGAAAGACTTCTGTATTCCGGCAGTGCTTGGTCAGGATATCTCTTCTGCTGAAGAACTCCAAGCGAGGCTCAAGCCCATCCGTGGGCATCCCATGGCTAAAGCCGGGCTGGAAGCTGCGTTCTGGGACGTGCTCGCGCAAGCGCAAAACGTCTCATTAGCGAAGCTGCTCGGCGGCACAAAAGATCGCATCGAAAGCGGGATCTCCATCGGAATTCAAAAAGATATCCCAACGTTGCTCAGCGTGATCGAACAAAGACGTGCTCAAGGATATAAACGCATCAAGCTCAAGGTGAAGCCCGGCTGGGACATCGAAGTCTTGCGCGCTGTGCGTCAACGCTTTTCAGATATAGCGCTCATGGCCGACGCCAACGCCGCTTACACTATAGCTGATCTGCCACACCTCAAACAGTTTGACAAGTTCAATCTGTTGATGCTCGAGCAGCCATTAGACTATGACGATCTGATCGATCACGCGATCTTGCAACAAGAGCTGAAGACCCCGATCTGTCTAGACGAGAGCATCAAGACCCCTGAAGACGCGAGAAAAGCCCTTGATATTGGAGCGTGCAAGATTATTAATATCAAGCCGGGACGGGTGGGCGGGCTGCTCAACGCGAAGAAGATTCACGATCTCTGTCTCAGTCGGGGCGTGCCCGTCTGGTGCGGCGGGATGTTAGAGACCGGGATCGGGCGAGCGGCGAACGTCGCCTTGGCGAGCCTTCCCGGCTTTGCGCTTCCCAACGATATTTCGGCGAGCGCACGCTATTGGCGCGAAGATATCATAGAGCCGCCGTTTGTGCTCGAGCGCGACGGGACGATCAGGGTCCCCACGGGACCAGGGCTGGGCGTGCGCGTTGTGCCAGAGCGACTCGAACGTGTGACACGACAGCGACAGCTCTTCCACGCATGATCCTCAAGACTATCGGCTTCATCTTGCGTGCGATCAAATTTCGTGAGAGCGATCTCATCCTCACAGTGCTCTCCCGCGATTATGGGAAGATCTCGCTCATCGCTAAGGGGGCTCGGCGCACCGAGAGCAAGTTCGGCGCAGCGCTCGATCTATTGACACTGAGCGAGCTGGTCTTCTACGACGCCGAAAATCTCAAACTGTTAAAAGAAGCGAGCATTATCGAAGACTATCGCGCGATCAAGAGCGATTACGAGCGGCTTACGCTCGCGCTGCACACCGCACACTTACTGAATCAGCTGGTGGAGGAGCACCATCCAGACCGGACGATCTTTGAGTTTTTGCAGGGCTTTTTCGGCGAGCTGAGCTCTGTGAAGAACCTCGAGCTTGCTGCCGTAGCAGTCAAGCTCAAGCTCATGCGTGCCTTGGGGATTGCACCACGGCTGAGCAGCTGCGCCCGTGGAAGGCACAGACTCACAGATGAACTTTGGTTCTCCCCCCAGAGTGGAGGCTTGGTCTGCGCAGCGTGTCACCAAGCAGGCGATACCCGACTTAGCCCGCGGCTCGCGCACAACTTGAAGATGCTCTTAGGGCTGAGCTGGGACAAGCTCGACCGGCTTACGCTCAGCGAAGACGAGATCACGCTTGCCCACAGGCTCCTGGACGAGTTCATGGGCTTCCATCTCAAGGCGCCTCACATGCCTTCGAAGTAGCTACCAATGCGAATCAGCAAGATCGTGATCCCCACTGCGATCAAAAAGTTGCCCAATGCTGTCAAGAGCTCCACCATCTATGTCACCTCCTGACCAAGTGTGCATCATCTATAGCATAGATAGCGTGCCGTTGTCAAACCGAATCCATCCCTTCTTGACTTTTCGCGATGCTTATGCTAAAGTAAGCACAACAACCCGATACCGAAGGAGGCCCTATGCTCAAGAAGAGCTGCGCGGTCTTGCTCGTGCTTTGTCTTGTGAATGGGTTTACGGTTGTCGCTCAAGAATGGGAGGTATGGCCCAAAGCGAGAGACTTTGATCATCCGAAGATCGCCAATGTCCTAGAAGATGTGATCTCAGACTATCGCGTACCCCAGTCCCTCTTGGCAACAGACGCTCTCCATCGCATGACAGCGTATGGCTTGTATCGGCAGGGGGATCGCATCCGCGTGGTCATTGAAGCCGAATCCGAAAGTGCTCTTACTAAGATCGCCGCAGCTATCGAGCGTGCCGGAGGTAAGGTCGAATGGAGTTACGCCACCCAGATTCAAGCCCTTGTCCCCATGGGTGCCATCGCGCAGCTTGCTGACCTGAAAGAAGTACAGTTTGTCCGGCCGCCCGTTCATCCTATCCTGGATCAGGGGTCGACGGTGAGCGAGGGACAGAGGCTCATCGGCGCGCCGACATGGCACAAGGCCGGCGTGGACGGACGAGGGGTCAAAGTGGGCTTGATAGATCCTTCGTTCTATCGTTACGAGCAACAGCTCGGCCGCGAACTGCCTCCACGGGAACGCGTGACTGCTAAGTCTTTCCGCAGTGACGGCCGAATGTACGACCCTGAGGTGCCAAGCAGCCACGGCGTGGCCGTCGGTGAGATCGTCACCGACGTTGCGCCGGGAATCAATCTCTATCTTGCAGCCTTCGGCACCGACGTCGAATTCCGCAGAGCTATAGACTGGATGATCGAGCAGAAAGTCGACGTGATTAACACGTCGTTGGGGTTCCCATCAGGATGTTTCAGGGGCCAAGGGCTCTTTGAGCCCAATATTAGAAAAGCCCGTGAGGCTGGGATCACCTGGGTGACGAGTGCTGGCAACCGCGGCGACAGCCACTGGGAGGGGAATTTCACGGATCCTGATAATGACAATCGTCACAACTTTTCCAGCTACGATGAGACCCTCACTTTCGAAGTAGAGCTCTTCCCCTTAGAGATCTCGGGCCAGAAGGTCGCAGGGGTCTTTGTCGTCTTCTTCTTGAGTTGGGATGGTCCGTGCACAGGTGCCTCTGATGACTATGATCTGGCAATCTTCCCGGAGTCTGCCCCGGACGTTCGCTTGAAGGGGGATTGGGCGTGGCAGCGCGGCGTACCGGTCAAAGTCGCCGGTGGACTGTTCTATACCCGCAACCCAAATCTAGCCGGTCGGCGCGATTTCTTCGCGGTGGAGATCACCAAGAAGCGCTCAGGTGCAGCTCCGGCACGCTTGGATTTGGTAGCTCAGGTCTGCCTCATCTGCCATGGCTTGGAGTATCTTGTCCCTGTAGGGAGTATCTCGATCTTTGAGCCAGCGATCTCCCCTCACGCTATAGCAGTTGGTGCGTTCCATCATGCGCCAGATCGCTGCCCAAGCTCCCTCTGCCCAGAGACAAGTCTCTTGGTCTACAGCAGCCGCGGCCCGACCAAAGACAATCGCGTCAAGCCCGATATCACCGCGCCATCGCATGTCTCGACGGCGACATTTGGCAAATACACGGGTGATGGCTCCAATCAGAACCCTGGCTTTGATGGAACATCGGCGTCGGCGCCCCACGTTGCGGGCGCGGCCGCGCTCGTCAAACAAATATTCCCTAAGTTCACGCCACAACAGATCCAAGAATTTCTCGAAAAACGCGCCGAAGACCGCGGCCCTCGAGGGAAAGATAACGACTGGGGTTCGGGACAGCTCCTGCTTGGAGAAGCCATCATCATTCCCAATGCCCCAACGGATCTCGTCGCTTTCGGGAGTGGTCCACGCGAGATTCAGGTGACTTGGAAAGATCAAGCCACCAATGAAGCCGGATTCTCGCTGGAGCGGCGCTTCGCGCTCGACACGGAGTTCATTGAGATCGCTCGGCTCCCTGCCGATACGACGACGTTCACCGACACAAACGTCCTGCCCGAGACGCCCTACTGCTATCGAGTCCGGGCGTTTACAGCCTCAGGAGAGTCAGATTATTCTAACGAATCCTGCGCGACCGGCTCTTCAGAACTAGCTCTCTATGAGTTTGCTGCCGAAGCCCAGCAGGGGACGTTCAGCTACATAGCAATCCCCAACGAGATCAAGAGCGCCTTGCCCGTGGGCGTGCGCTTTGTTGAGGAGCCTAACGTCACCATTGGAGATCGCACAAGCCAGGCGCTGAGCACTCTGAACTTACAACTCTCGCCCAGCACGGGCTCGATCTTCGGTAGCCCTAACACTGCTGGGGAGTTTCCAATCTTAATTGCTGCCTTCTCCAACGGGCATAAGCTCGCGCGCATCTGGGTGGTGCTCACGATAAAGCCCGCACTCGCGCTAGCACGACGCACCGCACAACAGAGCCCGCCGGAGATTCTCTTCATAGACTTCCCAGCGCAAATTCGCGCGACGGGAAAGCCCGTCATGGGCTTTGTCGGCTTCCGCGATCCCGACGGCGATCTTGCGAAAGCGAGCTTTACTGTCGTCACTGCGACGGACTTCCAAAGCTTCGAAGTCACTCCGAACGTCAAGGGCCAAAAAGAAGGGGTCTTTTCGTTCGAGATCGCCACGACGATAGCTCAGGCCGTCACGCTCTCTGTGACCCTCAGCGATGAAACGGGACAAACAAGCCAGCCCCGCGAATTCTCGTTCGAAGCCGTGCCTGTGCCGATCTTGCGCGTGGCCCCTGAGAGCTTGAGCGCACAAGGGATGGCTGGCGTAGGCGAGATTCCGGCCCAAGAGTTTGAGATCGCCAATATCGGGAGCGGAGCGCTCTCGTGGACCGCGCTCACTGACGCGACCTGGCTCACTATTACTCCCGATGCGGGAGAGCTCGCCACAGGAGAATCTGTACGCGTGACGGTCAAGGCTGACAATACAGTGCTCAGCGCGGGGCGCTACCGCGCCCTGATTATGATCCGTGCCCCCGGAGCTGAGAACAGCCCTCAATGGGTACGCTTCGGGTTAGAACTAACCCCAGCAAGCGGAACTCTGCTCTGGAAGACGTCTGTTGGGCCGACGGACTCCAGCCCAGCTCTTGGCCCCGATGGGACGATCTATCTCTTTGGGGCTGATCAGTCTCTCTATGCGCTCAGCCCCGACGGCCAAGTACAATGGACGTTCCGCGCCGGCGGAGCTATTCTCTCGGCTTCTGTCGCCATAGCGAAGGACAAGACGATCTATTTCGGAGCAGACGACGGGAATCTCTACGCGCTGGCGCCCGATGGCAAGGAGAAGTGGCGCTTTGCGGCAGATCTGCCCATTCGCAGCAGCCCGGCTATCGGCCCGGACGGAACGATCTATGTCGGCTCTGGAAGTCAACCCTCAGAGAGTGCCAAACTCTACGCAGTGCAGCCTAACGGAACGATGAAAGGACGCCCTGTCGACGTCGAGGGGGGAGTCGTCTCCAGCCCCGCTCTCAGCAAGAACGCGCTCTACGTGGGCGCGCTCGATCGACGCGTCTACGCCGTCAATCTCGAGGGCTTCTACCGGCAGTGGCGCTTCCGCGCCGGCGATACCCTGCAGAGCTCGCCCGCTATCGGCGAGGACGGCACGATCTATATCGGCGCAGACGACGGATATCTTTACGCCCTCGCCCCCGATGGCAAAGAGAAGTGGCGCTTCCAGACAAACGATAGAATCGTTTCCTCTGCCGCTATCGGGGCTGATGGGACAATTTATGTCGGTTCGCTCGATGGGCGGCTCTATGCTGTTAAGCCCGATGGCCAAGAGAAGTGGCACTTCCAAACCGAAGGGCCGGTCTATTCGTCACCGGCGATTGCTGCCGATGGCGTCGTCTATATCGGTTCAGATGACGGCCATCTCTATGCGATCAACCCCGACGGCACCCTGCGCTGGAGCTTCAAGACCGACGGGGAAGTGCGCTCATCGCCGGTGATCGCCGGGGACGGGACGATCTACGTCGCCTCGCGCGATGGGAATCTCTACGCCATCCGCAGCGAAGCCGGGCCAGCCCAAAGCCCCTGGCCGATGTTCCGTCAGAACCCACAGCGCACCGGAGCCAAACCCTAAAGCCCTAGCGCTCGATCTAAAAATTTTAGCGCCTCGTCGCGCTGGTCGAGCAGCCGGCGCGGCGTCTTTTTCAGGCCCTCTTGGAGGAGCCCGTGCACGATGAACGGAAAGACCGCGGTGACGTCAGCAAAGACGTACTGGGAGTTCTTCTGAAACTCTGCGGAGACCTTGCCCCACGTATGACCTTCCCCGGCGGTGGCTGAACTGAGGCCACCGTTCTGCACGTGGGCATCGCAGATCTGCACGTCGCAGTCGTAGCCCTCGGTCTCCAGCCCGCAGATCTGTGACAGATACGGCTCTGGCTGAAGACTGTAATTTTTGGGCACCCCGCCCCCTAAGATAATAATACTGAGCTTCTTGGACCAGCGGTGCTTGGCCAACCAATGGTACGCGCCGAACTCGTGAATATCTGCCTCGATGTCAATGCCGAACTGAAACTTTTCGCCGAGCTTGCGCTTCAGATACGCGACATTCAGATAGATCGAGCCGTCTTGGGGAGCCCCACAAAAGATCGGCACCCGCGCGCGATGGGCCTGCACGGTGAGCGAGCTCTCTTGGGCTTTTTTCTTCAAGAACTTTGCCGCGTGCTCTCCCAACAGATCATGAAACTCCGGCGTGGTCATCCGCCGTTGGAATGCCCTCTGGGTCAGTAACTTTTGCACAAACTTGTCCGTGCGATAGAGATCGTCTTCGGGGAAGACTAAATCATAGATGCGCGTCAGCCCGCTCCGACGTAAGCGAATGTCCCCGATATTGGGGTCTACGGCAAAGAATTCCCCGTCTATCGCGCGCTGCAGATCGTGATAGATATTCGCCCCGGTCGTCACTAAGATATCGATAATTCCGGCTTTAATGAGCGGGATGAGACACGTGGTGTGGAGGCTGGCCGGGGTCATAGCTCCAGAGAGCGCCAGCACAATCGTGTGATCCTCAAGGATCATGCGTCGGATGATCTGATAGGCTGTGCGCAGCTCCCGCCCCACAAATGCTTGAAATGCCGTCTCGATCAGTTCATGAGTGGTCTCACGCCCCGTCAGCGGTGCTCCAGCGACTACGGGTCCAAGCGTACTAGCTCGCTTGGTCATGATTACTCCTCCTCAGCGCTGACATGGCGTGCGTCGAGCACTTTGATCTTTCTATCTTTCAGGTCTTTGACGATCCCACGCCAGTCATAGCTGTCGATCTTGATGACGAAGACCCCGGTGTCGGGGGTCGTGCGACACTCGTCACACGTGACGATGCTGCGCACGTTGACGTCGTGGTCACGAATGACTTCGAGGGCTTCAGCAAGCGCGCCAGGGCGGTCTTCGAGCTCGAGGGTGAGCCGCGTGCCTTTCTGATGTACCCCGAGCAATTTTAACAGCACCTCGAAGATATCCGACTCTGTTATGATCCCAACGAGATGGCTTCCTTCGACGACGGGCAGCCCTCCGACTTTGTGCTTGCGCATGAGCAGCGCGGCGCGCTCGATGGGGTCGTTGGGGCTAACAGTGATGAGATCTTCGGCCTTGACCATGATCTGCTCGACAGTAGTGCGGGCTAAGAGATAATTTAACTCCCAGATGCTCAGGGTTGTAGCATCCGAGGGGCTCGCTTCGAGAATGTCGCTCTTAGTGACGATTCCCAGGAGCTTGCCCCGCTTATTGACGACGGGCAGGCGCCGCACACCGTGCTTCTTCATGACATCTTGGGCTTCCAAGATCGGGGTCTCCGGCGGAACCGTGATGACATTAGTGGTCATCCACATCCGTACAAACATCGTCTCGTCCTCCTGAACGTGAGTATACTCTAATTTCGGAGCGAGCGCAGCGCAGGAGCAAGATTGTTCGAGCCGAGCACGTCCGAGTTGATATAATTTTTGAGTAAACTCGAGGGCAGCCGCCACTCCTTGGGGATCACTCTCTCGGAGACGAGATTGGCTCTCGTATAGACTTCTCCCTCGAAGAGCAACCGGGCGACAAACGTTGCGCAGTTGAACCCGAAGAGACTGTACGGCAGAGCTTCGCCGTACCACGCCCGCCGCCACGGCCGACTCAAGACCAGGTCTGGCTCCAAGAGAGCTATATACTGCTCAACGAGCCGACGGATGCGCGCGGCTTGCTCCGGGTGCACTCGAACAATGAGGCGCAAATCCGGCGATGCTAAAAATTTCTCTAAGGTCATCCC
Source organism: Candidatus Bipolaricaulota bacterium (assembly GCA_030550495.1). Lineage (GTDB taxonomy): Bacteria > Bipolaricaulota > Bipolaricaulia > RBG-16-55-9 > DRXL01 > JANXCC01. Next base: position 39,274 of record JAUQPG010000006.1, read on the forward strand.
CGGCTCTTTGAGAATATCCCAAGCAATGATGCTACCAGGCTGTTGCGTGAAGGCCAAACGCAGATAGTAAAAGAATCTCTCAAGACCCTGATAGTGCTCGGGATTGACGTATTTTTTTCGGTAGTGCTCGGCTGCCCCAAACGCATAGACTGTAATGCCCGCAAAGTGCCCCTGCTCGTCGAGTTCGTCCATCCCCAGGGCAACATGCCAGAACCCCCCAATGAGATAGAGATTGACCCCTGGCTCGTCGAACGCTGCTTGGACACGAACAAAATAGATATTGACCGACGAGGCCATCGTCACGACGAAGAGCGCCGTCAAGATCGCGATTCGTGTCTTGCGAGAACGCGTGCGCATAGTTCATATATAACAGAGCGAACCCCGATCTGCAACAAACATAATAGTTGCGCCTAGCGAGCAGAGTTGCTTAAATAAGACCCGAATCATAGCGAGACTGTGCCAGGAGGCCAACACGATGGATGTGCGATGGTGGATATGGATTGGGGTAGCCGTCTTCATAGCAATAGTAGGATACATATGGCTGAACACCCCCCAGGAACTCAAGCCCGCAGTGCTCTCGGTAGAGAGTATCTCTGAGAGTCGTATCACGCTTGCGCGCACACCTGCTGGGAAGCTCGAATACCGAAAATTTCTTACCCGCGTTGTCCCATATTTTCGTGAAGGGGCGCATGAGTTCAGCTATGTGCTCCAAGGGCGTGCGGTAGGCTTCCTCAAGAATCGAGACATCGAAATCCAACCAGGGGCTTTTCTCGTGATCCCGCGGCGGACTGCTCTTGGGCTGCGCATTACAAGCCCTGAACCATTAGAGATCTTGAGCTTCTACGCCCCAGCTCCAAATGGACTTGACGAAGTCCAAGTCCTCATCGGTGATGTCTTTCCCCCAGGAGACCCTTCGTCACTCCGCCCTCAGCCCCTCCCCATCGACGAGTCTGACATCAAGCCCCAGGTAGTGCACGTAGCGACCTTGGAGAACAAAGAGCTGCCTAAGGGAAGTTCGCTGTTTGAGTGGACGTACTTAGCTAAGAGTGCCGCAGGGTCTGTTGCTTTGGTGCGTGTAGCTGAGCGCGTCCAACTCAAAGAGCGTTCTCCGCATTTTCTCTATATTCGTCAGGGGCAGGGACGCATCATCGTGGGGGATCAGATCTTAGAAGCAACCGCTGGACAAGTCGTGATCTTGCCCAACGCCCCAACTCGGATCATCGAGCGCGTCGGCGATGAACGGTTAGAGTTTCTGCTCTTCTCCGCGCCGGCGCTGCGCGAGAAAGATATATCTAATTGATCCCCCGAAAACGCTTCAGATAGAGCAAGACCCCCTGGACGTTCATCTCGATCTCGCCCCGTAGGATCAGTTCGGGGTAGTGCGCGCTCAGCAACGGAGCTTCTTTCTGGACGAAGTGCTCCTTCACGGCTTGATCGTCTTTCAGGGTCTTTTTGGCGTGCTCGATCTCGCTCACCCAGTGCTGGAGCATGTGTGCGCACTGATCGAGAAGACTTATATCAGTGTGCGCGCCCCAGTGGGTGTAGAGCAAGAGTTTTGGCTGGAGGGCTTTCAGTCGGGCGAGCGTCTCTAGGCTCTGTTCAAGATGAAATGCCGGGGGCGGGGTCGTGAGGAGTAACCCCGCTCCCCATGGGCGATAGATCCCCGCAGCGTCGGCTGTAAAGAGCCCGCGCAGCCTGCGCTCAAAAAAACAGACTTGGTGTGGCGCGTGCCCCGGCGCCGCGATCACTTCGATCTCATACCCATTCCCAAGATTGAAGACCTCCCCACCGTGCACAGGCAGCACTCGCTCCTTGGGCGTGGGCTTGAGCGTGCCGTAGAACGGGAACATCGGGCCAACAGCCCGTTGCACGCTCTCTAAGAGCTTTGTCGGGTCTATCAAGTGTGGTGCCCCTTGCTCGTGGACAATCACTTTTGCGTTGGGGCAGGCTTCGGCTAAGTGCCCTGTGCCCCCGGCGTGGTCGAGATGGACATGCGTAGGCATGATATACGCGACGTCCTCCCGACGAACACGTAGTTCATCCAGAGCTTGCAGGGTCTTTTCGAGCGTATGCGAGAAGCCCGTCTCGATGATCGCGGGCTTTGGGGCTTTCAGAATATAGAGCGCGCCGTAGCGCTCCAGCCCCAGCATCCCCGTGTCGAGAATGTAGAGATTCTCTGCGACCCTTTCGGTGATCATATGCGTTAGCGCATATTCGCGACGATGGCCTGAGCGAACTCCTGCGTGCCCGCCCTGCCCCCAAGATCATAGGTGCGCACCTTGCCCTCCTGCAGCACTCTATAGAGCGCCTGCTCGATACGATTGGCAGCTTCTGTCTCTTTGAGGTGTCTCAGCATCAAGACTGCTGAGAGCAAGAGCGCTGTCGGGTTGACTTTGTTGAGTCCAGCGTACTTGGGAGCTGAGCCATGCACAGCTTCAAAGACGGCACAGTCGCGCCCAAAGTTCGCACCCGGTGCGACGCCCAGCCCGCCCATCATCCCCGCAGCTAGGTCTGAAATAATATCCCCGTAGAGATTGGGCAGAACGAGAACGTCAAAATTCCTCCAGCGCGTCACGAGCTGCATGCACATATTGTCTACGATATAATCGCTGAACTCGATCTCCGGATATTTCTGGGCGACCTCGCGGGCGGTCTGCAGGAAAAGCCCATCACTGAGCTTCATAATGTTGGCTTTATGGACGGCCGCGACCTTCTTGCGCCCGTTGGCGCGCGCCCACTCGAACGCAAATTCTAGAATTCTGCGACTGCCTGGACGACTGATGATCTTGAGCGAGACAGCCACGTCGGGGGTGGTATAGTATTCGACTTGGGCGTAGAGATCTTCCGTGTTTTCTCGGAAGATCACGATATTTAAGTCTTGGAACGGGGTGGGCACGCCAGGCAAGGTCCACACGGGTCTCATACATGCGAAGAGATCGAGCCTCTTGCGCAAAGTCACATTGGCGCTGACCGAGCCCTTGCCGATGGGGGTGGTCATGGGGCCTTTGAGCGCGACTTTGTATTGTTTAATAAGCTCGATAGTGCGGTCGGGGACGATGGGTTCTCCCCGGTTGAGAGGTTTTTCGCCAGCCTCGGCCTCGACCCATTCGATCTTAGCGCCGCTGGCGTCTAAGACTTTCAAGACAGCTTCGCACAGCTCCGGGCCAGTGCCGTCCCCGCGAATTAGCACGACTTTATGGCTCATGCTCTTTCAGCCTCCTGATCTTGGCTCTTAATACGGCTCACTATACGCGTTTGCCCCATTGATCTCAAAAAGCTTCTGCACTTGAGTCCAGACGTGCTTCTGGCTCAGGGTCTCTAAGAGGGCGTGCACGTCAGCGTGCGAGACTTCTCTATCTGCGCGGTAGCGACAGCACCACCAATCGCTAAATTCTGCATTCGGCGCGATGGGCTGGACGACCCTTGTCCCGCGATTGGAGATGAATTGCAACACGAACGGCCCGATCTGCTTGGGCACATCAGGCATACCCGAAGACCAGAAATAGACATCAGCTCCGACGAGTTTCATAGCTCATACCCCTTTAGCAGAAAACGTAAAGATCTGTGCGCACTTGTAGTATAGCAAGAAATTCGTGTCCGGCCAAGCAATAGTAGATTTTGTCTTTTCGCGCGCATTTATCTAGAATATCTTCTATGGACAAGGTCTTTCGCGATCCTGTACATAACCTGATCGGCTTCGATAGAGAGCGCGACGCTTTAGTGTTGGAACTCATTGATACCCCGCAGTTTCAGCGCCTGCGCAACATCCGCCAGCTGGGAGTGACTTCGCTTGTCTACCCCGGAGCGACGCATACGCGCTTCTCCCATGCTTTGGGCACAGCGTTCTTAATGAAGCGCGTTCTAAAACACTTTCATGAACTCAATCCCCCAGCCGCCCTCCAGCGCATCTTGGACGAGCACCGCGAGTTGCTCTTAGCAGCAGCATTACTGCACGATCTGGGCCATCTCCCCTTCTCGCACTTATTAGAAGAATTTACACACATCCCTCACGAGGACTGGACGGTGCGCATCATCAGCGATCCCCAAAGCCCTGTGCACGCTGTCCTGGCTCGAGCCAATCCAAACTACCCCAAGCGAATGATCCAGCTCTTTCAGAGGACATTCCAGCCGGCGTTCGCTGTGAAACTGCTCTCTAGTCAGCTCGACGTCGACCGCATGGAGTATCTCTTGAGAGACAGCCTCTGTACGGGGGTTACGTACGGATACTTCGACGTGAACTGGCTCATTCATAGTCTCAGACTCGTCAAGCAGCGCGACGACTGGGAATTAGCTATTGATCTGCGCAAGGGGCTGCACGCCGCTGAAGGCTATGTGCTCGCGCGCTACTATATGTACCAACAAGTCTATCATCACAAGACGACGCGCGCTGCGGACGTCATGGTACGCAAGATCTTGCAGAGAGCTTCCGAGCTCTTGCGCGCTGGACGCGATCTCCCTATGCCCACTCCATTGAGAAAACTCCTGACAGACCCACAGGCCCTCACCATCGCCGATCACGTGCAGTTGGACGACACCACCGTGCTGACGGCCTTACAAGCTTGGCGAGAGAGCACCGACCATATCCTTGCTGATCTCGCCCGCCGATTCTGGCATCGACGGCTCTTCAAGACCCTCGATATGCCGTTAGAAGAATTCACGGCGTGGTCGGTGCAGTTGCGCGAACTCGTGGCCCACGCCGGATTCGACCCGGACTATTATTTGGCTCTCGATCGAGCGAGCGATGACCCCTATACAGATCGCTACCTATGGACTAAGGGCGAGGTCGGGGAGAATATCTTTTTAGTTAACGACGCAGGAGAACTGATCGAACTTGCCCACGCTTCAGATGTCATCAGCGCGCTGCGCAATAAGACTTTTATTCAGGACCGTCTCTGCTTTCCTGAGGAGCTGCGCGAGCCAATCAGGCGCTTGCTTGGGCGTTGAGAAATCTCTCAGCTTTATCGAGAAGCTCTTGAGCGTTCTCGTAGCTGAGCCGCTGGCGCGTCCGCTCATAACTCGCCCATAGATAATCCAAATGCTCCCTAGAGAGCTTGACGTCAAACGACCGCGCACGCCCTAAAAAGTAGATAGATTCTTTAGAGAAGCTCCTCGACCCTCGCGTGAACTTGTAGTGAATCACTTCACGAAAGCCGGGTAGGATCTCTACGTCAATCCCAGCCTCCTCGTGAAGCTCTCGCAGGGCTGCTGCCGTCTCGTCTTCGTTGGGTTCGACGCGCCCTTTAGGGAAGCCCCAATGTCCACCACTGGCGCTGCGCAACAGTAAATACTCGCGGCCGGCAGGGCCGTCCCGAAAGACGATCACGCCGGCCGAACGCTCGGTCTCCATAATCAGTCTAGGTCGATCTCATGATCTTTCTCGTCGTATGCGCGAACGCTTAAGCCCAAGCTCTTCAGCTCTTTGACTAAGACCTTGAAGGACTCCGGCAGCCCCGGCTTGGGGAATTCCTCGCCCTTGAAGATCGCCTTGTAGAGCTGCACTCGCCCACGGGTGTCGTCGCTCTTGAGGGTGAGCATCTCTTGCAAGGTCGCGGCTGCGCCGTAGGCTTCGAGCGCCCAGACCTCCATCTCGCCCAGGCGCTGACCGCCCATCTGGGCCTTGCCGCCTAAGGGCTGCTGCGTAATCAAGCTATACGGTCCCACCGAGCGCGCATGGATCTTCTCATCGGCGATATGCTCGAGCTTCAGCATATACATATAGCCCACGGTGACAGGGTGCTCGAACGGCTCGCCGGTGCGCCCATCGCGCAAAATAACCTTACCCATAGGATATTTGGGGTCATCGCCATCGGCCAGGCCGTGCTTGGCTCGCTCTTGATAAAGCTCTGTGAGGATCTGATCTTCGGGAGCGCCGTCGAAGACCGGCGAGGCCATGTACTCGCCCTTGAGATGGGCTAGCCACCCCAAATGGGCTTCAAAGACCTGCCCCAGGTTCATGCGCGACGGCACCCCTAGGGGATTGAGAATCATATCGACGGGGGTACCATCGGGTAAGAAGGGCATATCTTCCACGGGGAGGATCTTGGCAATAACGCCCTTGTTGCCGTGGCGCCCCGCAAGCTTATCCCCAATCGAGATCTTCTTGCGCTGGGCTACGTACACTTTGACTAATTGATTGACACCGGGTTCGAGTTCATCGCCTTTGTCGCGTGAGAACTTTTTGACGCGAATGACCTTGCCTCCTTCAGTGGTGGGCGGCAGTCTTAACGACGTATTACGTACGTTGCGGGAGCGTTCCCCGAAGATCGACTTAAAGATACGCTCTTCAGGGGTGGGCTCGGTCTCGCCGCGCGGCGTGATCTTCCCCACCAGAATATCCCCCATCTTCACTTCCGTCCCGACACGCACGACCCCATCTTCGTCGAGATTTCTCAGCTCTTCTTTGCTTAAGTCAGGGATATCATCGGTGATCTCTTCGGGGCCGAGCTTGGTCTCCTCAGCTCGGACTTCGTACTCCTGAATGTGAATCGAATCGAGAATATCTTCTCTCACTAAGCGCTCGCTGATGACGATGGCATCTTCGTAATTATAGCCCTCAAACGGCAAGAAGCATACTAAGACGTTAACCCCAAGCGCCAGCTCGCCCTGATCAGTTGCCGGGCCATCAGCTAAGACCTCGCCCTTCTTGACTTTCTGTCCCACCCTGACAATCGGACGCTGATGAACAAGCGTATCTTGATTGGAACGATCGAACGTGATGAGCTGATAGACATGCTCCTTGCGTCCAGATTTCACCACGATCTTTTGCGCGTCGACATAGGAGACGACCCCGTCTTCTTCAGCGATGACGAGCATTCCCGAGTCGCGAGCGACCTTCGCTTCCATCCCCGTTCCCACATACGGCGCTTGGGGCTTGAGCAACGGGACAGCTTGGCGTTGCATATTTGCCCCCATGAGCGCGCGGTTGGAGTCGTCATGCTCTAAAAACGGGATGAGCGACGCAGAGACACTCACCAGCGCTGACGGGGAGACTTCAATAAAGTCGACTTCTTCGCGCGGCACAACGCGAATATTCTCGCGCCCCGTGCGGATCTCCACTTCCTTGGGGATGATCTTACCGTCTTTATCTAACGGAACGGTCGCGGGCGCAATCTTATAGCGCTCTTCCTCATCGGCCATGAGATACTTGATCTCATTCGTCACTTTGCCGTTCTTGACTACGCGATAGGGCGCCTCTAAAAATCCGTAGTCATTGATACGAGCATACGTGGCCATGCTCGTGATGAGCCCGATATTCTGACCTTCAGGGGTCTCGATGGGGCAGATACGATCATAGTGAGAGGGGTGGACGTCGCGTACTTCGATGCTGGCGCGGCGCTTCTTCATCGCGCCCCCTAGGGCTGAGAGCCGACGCTTGTGAGTCAGCTCCGTTAACGGATTAGTCTGCTCTAGGAACTGCGAGAGCCGCCCCACGTAAAAGAGCTTATTGAGCGCCGCTTGCACAATCCGCCCACTGATGAGATTTCTTAAGGGCTCCTCCTCTTCTTCTTCGAGGATCGACTTGCTGAGACGGTCTTGAGCTAGACGGGCCATGCGGCGCAAGCCCTCACGCAACCTGTTATACGCGGTCTCACCCGGGGTCTCGACACGCTTGTTCGCTAGATGATCTTTGTCGTCCACTAACAAGGGGTTATACGGGACCTCTAAGAGGCGCTTGAGCGTGAGCGCGATCTCTTCTTTGTGCAAGACTGTATCGTGTTCCGGGCGATCTAAGCCCAATTTCTTATTGACCATGAACCGCCCGACCCGCGACAAACTGAACGTCTCTGGGTTGAAGAACAGATTAATGAAGAAATCTTGTTTAGTCTTCTGGGTGGGGCGCTCAGCACCGCGAAGCTTCCGATAGATCAGATCGAGAGCGGCTTCGGCAGAAGCCGTCTTGTCTTCGTCGAGGCTGCGCTGGATATAGCGATCGAGACAATGCACACGTGGCGGCTGCGCCCGCACGATCTGCTCAATGAGATCAGGGGTCAGCCGATCCCCCTCGCGCGCGATCACCTTCCCGTTGGTGATGGGCTCCGTGATCGTGCAGTCGACAAAGCGCGCCAGCTTCTCCGCGGTAATGGGGTTCAGTGTCACTGAATAGAGCTTGTAGATATCGGCGGTCGTGTAGCCGAGGGCCCGCAAGAGCACTGTCGGGGGGATATTCCCCCTGCGATCTAATTGTGCGACGACGCGCTCCTTCTTTGTGTCGAGCACGAACTCCAACCATGCCCCATAATCAGGGAGGATCTGCGCGCGATACTCCGTGGGCCCTTCTTTTGTGAAATAGACCCCTGGCGAGCGCGTCAAATGATTGACCAACGCGTTCTCGGAGCCGTTGATGATGAACGTCCCGCGCGCGGTCATGAGCGGGATGTCCGCGATGTACAGCTCATCTTCCCTGATCTTTTTGCCGTTCTGCTTGAGAATCCCCTTGACGCGCAGCGTCGCAGCATATGTTAGATTTTTATCCTTGCACTCTTGCTCAGAATACGGGGGAGGGACGAGCCGTGGGTCTTTGAGCTCGAGCTCAAGTCCCTCGCGCCCCTCACCCTTGATGGGACTGATCTCACGTATAAGCTCGGCGATCCCCTCGTTGAGAAACCACTCATACGAGCGCTTCTGATCCCGCAACAGATAGGGGAGTTCCATCGCGTGGCCGACACGGCCCCACAAACGTCGTGTGCGCATAACCCTCCTTCACCCAAACAGAGCATAGGGCGCGACCGCGCCCTCGCTCAGCTCTATAAATTCAGTGAGCAAGACTCCCCAGACTATTGGATCTCGACCTCGGCTCCGACAGCAACCAACTGCTCTTTGATCTTGTTCGCCTCTTCTTCACTGATCCCTTCCTTAATCACTGCGGGCACGTGATCGACCAAGTCCTTGCTCTCCTTAAGACCCTTGCCCGTAATGTCTTTGACAACTTTGATGAGCTGTACTTTCTGTTGGCCCGCGTTCTTGAGGACAACTTTGAACGTCGTCTTCTCCGCGGTCGCCGTAGCGCCCCCAGCCCCGGCTGCTGCGCCGGGCATAGGCGCCACCATCATGGGCACACCCGCAGAGGCCTTCACACCAAACTTCTCCTCGAGAGCCTTGACCAGCTCCGAGAGCTCCTTGACGGTCATCTGCTCGACCGTCGCCACCATCTCTTCGATATTTACAGCCATGGAGAATCCCTCCTCAAGGATTTCGATTTAATTATTAGCTGGGGGTGTCTGTTGCTCCCCCTCGCGCTTCTTGCGTATCTCATCTAGGACGCTGACAAAATCGCGCAGCACCGCGCTGAGCACGCTCGCTAACTGCTGAATTGGGGCTTGCAACGTGTTGACCAACATGGCGAGCAATTCCTGGCGGCTGGGCAGGCTCGCTAGCTGCTCGGCTTCTTGAGCGCTGACGACGACGCCCTCCATGATGCCGCCTTTGATCTTATACTTCTCGAATTTCTTCGTCAGTTCTTGGGAGATCTTAAACACTAGCGCCGGATCATCATAGCTGATGCACAACCCTGTGGGGCCGCGCAGATATGGATCAATATCTTTGATGCCGACGCGCTCCGCGGCAAGCCGCGCTAGAGTATTTTGCACCACACGATACTCCAACCCGTGCTTGCGCAACTCCCGGCGCAACTCGACCATCTCGGAAGCCGTCAGCCCATGAAAATCCGAAAAGACAATAGCTTTCGATCTCCTAAAACGCTCTTCAAGCAAACTGACAGCTTGCTCTTTTTCTGCTGTGGGCATAGCCAACTCCTCCCGATTAGAGCTGCCTGGCGGCGACCAGCTTCTGCAAGTCATCGGGATCGACTTTGATCCCCGGTCCCAGCGTCGAGCTGATCGTGACGGACTTAATCAGACGCCCCTTGATATCTGCAGGCTTCTCTTCCAAGACAGCTGCCGTAAGGGCTACAAGATTCTCTTTGAGCTGCTCCACACTGAACGAGCACCGCCCAAACGATGAGTGTATATTGCCGTATTCGTCGAGACGAAACTCGATCTTGCCGCGCTTGAGCTCTTTAATAGCCGTGCCGATCTCCGGCGTGACCGTGCCCGACTTGGGACTGGGCATGAGCCCTCGCGGCCCCAAGATCTTACCGATCCTGCTGACGACACCCATCATATCGGGCGTCGCCACGACACGGTCAAACTCCAGCCAGCCTCCTTCGATCTTCTTCACGAGGTCTTCGCCCCCGACGTAATCCGCCCCGGCCTCCTGGGCTTCTTTAATCTTCTCGCCCTTGGCAAAGGCCAGGACAGTAACGGTCTTCCCCACCCCATGGGGAAGCGTCACCGCCCCGCGAATGCGATGCTCGTTCTTTTTGGGGTCGACCGCGAGCCGAAAAGCCACATCAGCCGATTCATCAAACTTGGCCGTCGCACACTCCTTCATCAGCCTGATCGCTTCGTCAACTGTATAAAATCTCGTGCGGTCGACCTTCTCTCTGACAGCCAGATAGCGTTTGCTGCGCTCCATAGGAAATCTCCCCTAGTTCTCCACGATCTCGATGCCCATATTGCGTGCCGTGCCCGCGAGCGTCTTCATCGCGGCTTCGAGAGAATTGACATTCATATCAGCCATCTTGATCTCAGCGATGCGCCGGAGCTGCTCGATCGTGATCTTGCCAACCTTGACCGTATTGGGCTGGCCAGACCCCTTGGGGACGCCGGCAGCCCGCCTGAGCAACTCGCTCGCCGGCGGCTTTTTTAAGATAAAATCGAATGATTTATCCGCATAGACCGTGATCTGCACGGGAATAATTAACCCCTTCTCTTCGTTCTTCGTCGCATCGTTAAAGCGCTTGCAAAACTCGGCAATATTGATCTTATGTTCCGCAAGGGCAGGCCCAACAGGGGGAGCTGGGGTCGCTTGCCCTGCGGGCAACTGGAGCTTCACTACAGCTGTGACTTGCTTCTTGGCAGCAGCCATGATCAGTCACGCTCCTCAAATCTTCTGAATGCTCTCGAAAGGCAGATCCACGCGCGTCTCGCGCCCAAAGATCTTGACGACCACCGTAGCGATCTCGCGCTCCTTGTCGAGCTCGACAATCGCCCCGGTGAAGTCCGCAAACGGCCCTTCAATGATCTCCACAACCTCGCCGATCTCGAGTTCGACCTCGATCTTGGGGCCAACAGCCTTGGGCGCCTCGAGCAGCCCCGCCCGGCGCTTGACGACTTTCATCTCCTCCTCGCTCAACGGCAGCGGGGGGTTGCCCACAAAGCGACATTTGATTCCTTCTGTCAACTGCATCACGTCCTGCCCCATATCCATATACGCGAAGATATACCCAGGGAAGAGCCGGCGCTTCTCGATATACTGCACCGTCACGACTCTTTTGTCTTTGTACTCCTTGATCTTCACCAGTCCCGAAGCCCTGGATTCGATCCTGTCTTCTTTCTCGATCATATCCCCCTGCTTGAGTGTGACCCCTTCTTTCAGTCGGACAAGATACTTCTCTGGGACAAGTAGCGTCACGGTCTCTCCGGTGTCTAGTCTCTCTAACTGTACTCGCTTGACGCGGTCGCGCTGGACGACAGTCGTCTTGACCCCAGGAGCACGAAAGTTCGGATCAGAATCAGTCGTCAACGGCACCCCTGGGGGAAGCTTCTCCCCAGTGCGGATATCGCGCCGGATGCGCTTCTCTAGGGGGATAAGAAATTCTTCTTCATTGCGATTGCTCATCTCGACGATAACTCGCTGGAGCGTCTCGATGCTTTTTACTTTCGCGTCGAAGCTCATATATTTGGCGGGCTTGACCGCGATGATCTCCCCCTTCTGAATGCGCTTATTGGGCTCGACCTTGAGCTCATATTCGTAGGGGACGCGATACTCTCCCGTGCGCCCCCGCCGCGCCTTCGAAGTGATAACCTCCTCGACAGGCGCTAAGAAGCGTACTTCTTTCCCGTTGAGCTCAAACGCCGCAACCTTCTTCTCTAGGCCAAGCTGGCGCACCCGCTGCTCTAAGAGCTCCGCGACCTTGAGCTCGCTGCCAGCATAGGTCTGAATCGCGTACCACCGCTTCATACTATTGCCCCAACAAGAACGCTATAAGCCTCTGAAAGATAAAATCCCATACCCACACATAGAGTGAAAGCGCCACAATGATCAAGAGCACTAAAGCCGTCAGGCCGATGATCTCAGCACGACTTGGCCAAGTAATCCGTCGGAACTCTCCGCGCACCTCACGCAAGAACCCCACTACCTTATCTCGCATGTTCTCTCCTCAGATTCTCACAGGCCCGGGAGGACTCGAACCCCCAACCTGCCGATTTGGAGTCGGCTGCTCTACCACTTGAGCTACGGGCCTACACCTCTTTGTGCACGGTGTGCTTGCGACACCACTTACAGTACTTCTTCAGCTCCAGTTTGGTGCGGACGTTCTTGGGGTTCTTCGTCGTATGGTAGTTCCGATGACGACAGACCGTACAGGCCAGCGTCACATGCTCCTGGGGCATGATCGTGTGCGCCCCCCTTATGCTAAGATCTTGGTGACCACGCCCGCGCCCACCGTGCGTCCGCCCTCGCGAATAGCAAAGCGCAGCTGCTCCTCCATCGCGATATGGCTGATCAGCTCCGCCGTGATGCGCACGTTGTCCCCAGGCATGACCATCTCCACCCCTGGCGGCAGCGTCACCGTGCCGGTGACGTCGGTCGTGCGGAAGTAGAACTGCGGCTTATACCCGGAGAAGAACGGGCTGTGGCGCCCACCCTCGTCCTTGCTGAGGGCGTAGACTTCAGCTTCAAACTTCGTGTGCGGCGTGATCGAGCCTGGGGCAGCCAGCACCATGCCGCGCTCGACCTCGTCTTTCTCGATGCCGCGCAGCAAGACCCCGATGTTGTCCCCCGGCAGGGCTTCGTCAAGCACCTTATTGAACATCTCGATGCTGGTGGCCACGGTCTTGCGTGACTCAGGGCGCAAGCCGACGATCTCGACCTCCTGGCCTGGGATGAGCCGCCCGCGCTCGACGCGCCCGGTTACGACCGTGCCACGCCCCTTAATAGAGAAGACGTCCTCGATCGACATCAAGAACGGCTTGTCCACGTCACGGATCGGCTCAGGAATGTACTCGTCGATGGCCTTCATCAGCTCCCAGATGCACTTGGTCGCCTCTGGGTCTGTGGGGTTCTTATAGGCTGCCAAGGCCGACCCGCGGATGACGGGCGCGGTATCGCCAGGGAACTTGTATTTATTCAATAAGTCTCGGATCTCGACCTCAACAAGATCGATCAGCTCCGGGTCATCGACGAGATCGATCTTGTTGAGGAAGACCACGATATAAGGGACGTTGACCTGGCGGGCCAGCAGCACGTGCTCGCGCGTCTGGGGCATAGGGCCCTCGGTGGCGTCTACGACGAGGATCGCGCCGTCCATCTGGGCCGCGCCGGTGATCATGTTCTTGACGTAGTCGGCGTGGCCGGGGCAGTCGATGTGCGCGTAGTGGCGCTTCTCCGTTTCATACTCTACGTGCGCGATGGCGATGGTCAAGATCTTGGTGGGGTCGCGGCGGCCTTGCTTCTCGCTGGCCTTGGCGACCTCGTCGTAGGTGCGAGGCTTGGCCAAGCCCTTCTGGGCCAAGACCTCAGTGATCGCCGCGGTCAAGGTCGTCTTGCCGTGGTCGATGTGGCCGATCGTGCCGACGTTGACGTGCGGTTTCTTCCGCTCAAATTTTGGCTTTGCCATAGCTCCTCCTCCATTAATGAGTATTGCTGTGCCGGCGTGCCGAAGTGCTGCTGTCGGCTGCAGCACAGCAATACCGCAGCACTTCTGCACTCTCTGGAGCCCGCGACCGGAATCGAACCGGTGGCCTTTCCCTTACCAAGGGAACGCTCTACCCCTGAGCTACGCGGGCCGGGCAATACCTTCTCACCCTGGGAAGGTCCCGCCTGTGAATACGTTATTATAGAGCAAAGCACGGACTAACGCAAGCAGTGCAGGGGGAGGGATTTGAACCCCCGAAGGCACAAGGCCAACGGATTTACAGTCCGTCCCGTTTGACCGCTCCGGAACCCCTGCAGACCCTACTATTTTACCCCAAAACGCCCAGACTTTCACCCAACAAGCCCGCGCAGAGCCGACGGCCGGAGTCGAACCGGCAACCCACCGCTTACAAAGCGGTTGCTCTGCCGATTGAGCTACGTCGGCACTTGTTTTCATTCTAGCGATTCTTCGCCGGCCTAGCAAGGAGGCGCGCCCATATGCTACTATAAGCCCTATGGACTCTGGGTTTGCGGAGATCGCTCTCAAGGTTATTGTCATTCTCGGCGGCGCTAAGCTCTTAGCTGTGCTGTTAGATCGCATCGGCCAAAGCCCCGTCGTTGGGGAGCTGCTGCTAGGGATGACCTTGGGGCCGTATCTTGTGGGCTGGCTCGATCCGAAAAGCCCGATCTTGGCGTTTCTCGCTGAGATCGGGATCATTGTGCTCGCGTTCTATCTTGGGCTGATCGCCGATCTGGATCGACTTTTGCAAGCTCGCAAGCCCGCTATACGTGTTGCTCTTTTAGGAATGCTCTTGCCCTTGACACTAGGGGCACTCTACGCGCGTGTGCTCGGGCTGGGGTGGGAGACAGCGCTCTTTCTTGGGACAGCCCTGACGGCGACGAGCTTAGTCAAGAGCGGCCATCTCTTGTGGGAGACCAAGATCCTGCACACGATCACGGGGTCGGTCATCCTGGGCGCAGCGTTGCTCGACGATTTGATTGCTTTGTGGCTCCTTGCGGGATTCCACGCATGGCTGACCGCGCGCCCCTTCCAATGGGCGGAGTTCATCTTCGAGGGCGTGCTCTCTCTGATCCTGCTGGGGGTGAGCTTGGCGCTCAGTGTGCGTTGGGCGCCGCATCTCTTTCGCATTATAGAGCGCCTGGAGACGCGCGGCATGCTCATCGTCGCTGCGCTCGTCTTCTGTTTGGCTTTAGCCGTGCTTGCGGAGAGCTTAGGGCTTGCTGTGGTCGTGGGGGCGTTTGCCGCGGGCTTGATGCTCGAGTACGTCCCGCAAGAGCGTCAGATCACCCGCCAAGTCGAAACGTTAGTAGACTTATTCGTGCCCTTCTACTTTGTCAAGGCCGGAGCGTTGCTGAACCCGTTCGTGCTGGGCCAATGGGGTGTCCTCGTCAATTTGTTTATTTTATTTAGTATAGCTATCGTAGGGAAGCTGTTGAGCGGCTTGGGGGCTCAACCGGGGAACAGGCTCGCTGTAGGGGTGGGGATGATGCCGCGCGGGGAGGTGGGCTTGATCTTCGCGCTCTTTGGCTTGATCAATGGGATACTCACAGAAGAGCTCTACGCGATCTTAGTGACAGTTATTATTCTCACGACGATAGCGACCCCCCTTATCTTACGCCCCCTTCTCAAGCGCGCGAGCTAAGAAGACTTTCTCGTGAGGATCATCTCGTGCGGCTGGGCGTAATAGCGCGTGTCAGCGTCAAGATTTTTACACACCAAGCTCCCAGGACCGATCTCGCAGCGTGGGCCGATCAGCACACCGGGCATGAGCATCGCACAGATTCCAATATGCGTCTCGCGCCCCACGATAGCCCCTAATTTTTTCAGCCCGGTCTCGACGCGAGCCCCCTTCACCCACGGGCGTATGAAACCTCGATCGTTGCGGACGTTGGCCGTCACCGTGCCCGCGCCGATCTTTACAGCTTCGTCGAAGATCGAATCGCCAAAGTACCCCGAATGCGTCGAACACCCTTTTTGAAAGATCGAGCGAGCAACTTCAGCATGAGCGCCGATCAGGGTGTGCGCCTCGAGATTCGAATACTCTCGCACGAGCGAGCCCGTGCCAATGACACAGTGATCCCCAATATAACAGGGCCCTTTGACGACGGCGTGCTCAAAAATCTTTACGTTCTCGCCGATCCAGACAGGACCTTCAATGATCGCGCTGGGGTGAATCTGTGCGCTGGGCGCGATCTTCGGCTTCGTGATATTTTGGCCCATCAATAGCTGAGCGAGCGGGAAGAGATCCCAGGGGTACTTGAGCGTTGGCGGCTCCTCTGAGATTTTCAGTACGCGCACCGTGCCCTCGCGCATTAATAACTTTAGTGCGTCTTCAAACGCATAGGGGTGCTCCGGCACACGGCAATAGAGCTCAAAAAATCTCTTCGTGAGCAGATAGACCCCAACAAGGCGGGTGCGGCTTGGTTCACTCCCCGGCGCAGGCTTTTCGATGAGATCTAGAGCGCGGTCTTTTTCTAGCTTGACGATTCCGTACTCCTTCGGACGATCCGTCTCGCAGCCCACCAGCACGGCATCAGCTCCAGGTGCAAGGGCAAGCATCTTCGGGACGAGCTCATCGACGGTGACGTGCTGAGGGTTGACGACAAAAAAAGAATCTCTAAGTAGAGATTCTGCTCTGACGAGGGCATCGCCCATGCCGCGTGGCTCCGGCTGCTCAATATAAGAGATCTTAACGCCCAAGCGCGCACCATCTCCAAGCTGAGATGCAATCACTCGAGTGGAAGCCTGAACGATCACCATCTCGGTGATACCCGCGCGCTTAAGAGCTTCAATCGTGTGCGCGATTATGGGATGACCTAAGAGTGCAAAGAGACTCTTATGCTTCCCTTCAGCCAGCGGCCAAAACCGCGACGACTCCCCCGCAGCTAAGATCACTGCTTGCATCGCCGTGCTCCTTGGTCTTCAGTATAATACAAAATCAACACAGACCCAAAAAGGGGGCGTGTATGCTCAAGCGAACTGTTGGTATCAGTGTCGGTTTCTGGTTTGTCGTAGTGTGGGCTTTCGTCTCTCTTGCTCTGCCCAACGAGATCGAGTACACGATCTTGGCCCAGCTCGACACGGCCAAAAATATTATTGTTGGCACGGAGATAGTGCGCTTCACCAACCGCACCGGCACAGTGCTCTCTGAGCTCTACTTTCACGTCGTCCCGAACGCTTTTAAGCGTGGGGCAAACACCAAATATCAGCAAGAGCTGCAGCGCGCTGGTATTCCCCCGTCGGCGATCTATGCGTTCTCTGACGACGACGCGTTCATGGAGATCAAGAGCGTGACTGCCAATGGCCAAGCGCTCGCGTTCTCTCTCGACGATACGCTCATGCGCGTCACGCTCAAAGAACCGTTAGCTGATGGGCAGACTTTAACTCTCCAGATCGAGTTCGTTAACGATCTGATGCAGCCCTCGCCCCAAGCGCAGTGGGCGGCGACGCTTGCCGTGCGCAGCGGCCACAGAAACAATACGTATACGGTGACGCTCTGGTATCCCAAGGTCGTCGTCTACGACGCCGACGAGGGCTGGAATCTCGACAAATACAGCTTTCTCGGCGAGTTTTACGGAGATTTTGCCAACTACGACGTCACGCTAGCTGTGCCAGCGAATTTCGTCGTCGGCTGCACGGGAGTCATTCTGACTGAAACTGTCCAGGGCACTCAGAAGATCGTCAAGATCAAAGCCGAAAGAGTTCATGACTTTGCCTGGGTCGCTGGGCCGTACTATCGCGTCGAAGAGACCAAGCTCTCCAACGGCGCGCTGCTGCGCGTGCTCTCGCTAGGGCTTTCTATGACGGCCGTCTCTGCTGACGCGATAGAATTTTTCAATGAGCGTTTCGGCCCCTATGCGTATCCCGTCGTGACCGTGGCGCAAGTGACCGTCGGCGGAGGGATGGAGTATCCGGGGATCGTGATGATCGCCGGAGGGTCTACAGTCGAGATCGTTCACGAGCTGGCTCACCAATGGTGGTACGGCGCTGTAGGCAACGACGAGATGGACGAAGCCTGGCTCGACGAAGCGTTTGCGACCTTCTCGGAAGAGCTGTACGACATCGAGCGTCTGCAAGCACCAAGCTCGGCGCGCAGCTCGTATCGCTTTCGCGAGCCCGGGATTCCCGTCTTGACCCGCGCTGATCGGTTTCCGTCGCTGCGCAGCTACGTGCAAGCTGTCTACACCAAGGGCTCAGGGGTCTTGTGGATGCTGCGCTGGGTTCTGGGTGCTGAGGGCTTCAACCGTCTACTCAAAGAATACTACGCGCGCTTTCTCTATAAGAACGCGACGACGCAAGATTTTATCACTATCGCTGAAGAGATTTCTGGGCAGGAGCTTGACTGGTTCTTCGACATCTGGTTGCGCCGTGTAAAGACCCTAGATTTTTCGCTACCGGTGGGGACGTGGCGTCAGACTGAGAACGGCCAATTCGAGACAAAGCTCACGATCCTCCGCCAAGGAGAAGCCATCGCTCCTGTGAAAGTCGTGCTGTACTTGCGCGACGGCAGTGTCGTAGAACAACGCTGGGACGGCCAGCAGACGACAGCTGAGCTGACGTTCACGAGCACGAGCGCGCCGGTCCAAGCTGAGATCGACCCCGATCACGATGTGTTAGAAGAGAACCGTGCGAATAATACCTTGAGCTTTCCAGCCTATGGGGCTTTAGACTTTCTATTTGACACGCCCATTCATTGTGGCTATGATCGCGAGGGAGCTATGCGCGGGGAGGACGCCGAGAGACTGGCCCGCGACTTCTTGCGCCAACACGGCTATGAGATCATCGCAGAGCGCTATCGCTGGCGCGGCGGCGAGATAGATTTAATTGCCCGTGACGGAAATTTTTTAGTCTTTATCGAGGTCCGCTCGCGCTCGAAAGAACTCTTTGGCCTGCCCGAAGAGACAATTAGCCCCAAAAAGCGCCAGAGAATCCTGCTCACAGCCCAACACTATCTTGCTCGCTATCCCGCCAATAATCTAGCTATTCGCTTTGACGTGGTGGCGCTCTCTGGAGGGCAATTGCGTCTCTATAAAGACGCATTTCGCGCTGATAACTAGGGAGGAGGTGTAGGTATGTACAGCGATGTGCGGTTGAGTCGGCGTGCCTTCTTAAAGGCGCTGGGGATCGGAGCAAGTATCGCTACGTTGGGCAGGACGCTCGGCTGGGGGCAGCCACCCCCTGTCAAAGTGGGGCTGATCGGGCCGATCAATCTTCTAGACGTCGGGCGAGCGATGGTACGCGGAGCACAGTTGGCCCTTGACGAGATCAATGGGCTTGTGAGCGACGGGAAGCTCCCGCCGCCGAAGCTCACCATGGATGGGCTCATCCGAGACGACGAAGTCCTGCGAGGAGATATCGCCAAGGCGGCGTTTGAGGAGCTTGCAGCACTTGGGGCAGTCGCTATCGTCGGGGGCTTCATAGACGAGACCGTCGCGGCGATGCTGCCGTCTATGGCCCGGCTACGCAAGCCCTATCTCGATACCGGCTCCAGCAGCCCAGAATTCAACAAGCTCGTGAAAGAGAAGTACGATCAGTACAAATACTATTTCCGTCTAATGATCAACGACAACGTCATGGGGCAAGATATTGGGAACATGGCTGCGGGGCTGATGCTCAAAGATATGGGCATAGAAAAAGTCGCGCTTGTCGCTGAGGCCAGCGCCTTCGGGCAGAATCTCGCGCGAATCCTGCAAGAGCAGCTTGCGAAAGCCGGGCTGCAGCTCGTTAAAGTCTTCAACTTCTCGTTGCAAAACCCAGACTTCGCTTCGATCTTACAGCAAGTGAGTGATACCGATGCTGACGCCATGATGCTCGTGCTCGCCTTCGACCCGGGGATTTCTTTAGTCGGGCAAACGTATGAGATGAAGCTCGATATGCCCGTCATTGGGATCAACGCTGAGGGGCAGTCGTTCGAGTATTGGAAGAACACGGGCGGGCGCGTCATGGGCCATGTCTACGTGGACGTCGCCACCGGCGAGACGCCCATCACACCCAAGACACGGCCGTTCTATCAAGCGTACGTCGAACAATTTGGCGATTCTCCGCCGTCGCGCCCGCTCTTTACAGCGTTCACGACCTACGATGCGCTCTTTATCTTCAAGGGCGCTCTGGATCGCGCTGGGAGCACTGACCCGGACAAGATCGTCGCTGAATTAGAGAAGACGGACTATGTCGGCACCGTGGGACGCATTAAATTCAGAGACCGAAACGATCCCTATCCCCACGAGCCTATCTATGATCCAGAATATGTCGTAGCAAAATGGGTCCTGTGGGGGACGACAGCAAAAAACCCGCTCGATCCCAAAGCTCAGCCGGTGCGGGTCGTCGTCTGGCCCCCGAAGTTCCGGCTCAAGGCTGATTCTAGCGACATCAACGAATGTATTAACAAGGCTTGCGAAGAGTACCGAAAGAGCGTGGCAGCGTGGAAGCAGCAGGGGCGGCCCAAGGGCGGGCGCTTTGCCGCATGGCACAACTGGGCGAGAGCAATCGCGCAGTGCTTTGCGAGCTAGATGCTAGATCAGTACGAACGCTATAAACGCGTGATCCGTGACGAGCGCCTGCCGGTGGCGCTCGTCGACCTAGACGCTGTGGATCACAATATTGAAACTCTTTTGGCCGACGTGCGCCAGCACGGGAAGACTCTCAGACTGGCGTCGAAGTCCGTTCGCTGCCCCTGGCTGCTTAAGTATATCACTGAAAAGGGTCAGGGAGTAATCCGGGGCATCTTAAGCTACAGCGTCACCGAAGCTGCGTTCTTAGTCGAGCAGGGCTTCACAGATATTATCGTCGCTTACCCGACGGTGCAGCCTGTGGACTGTCAGCTCTTGGCGCAGCTCAACAGTCGAGACTGTCGCGTTGCCATAGTCGTAGATTCTGAAGCCCATCTGCAAGCATTGCGGGGCACGCCGGAGCGCCCGATCCCCGTCGTGATTGAGATAGATTTGTCATATCGTCCGTTGGGCAGGCGCGTGCACCTTGGGGCACGGCGCAGCCCCTTGCGCACCCCTGAAGCTGTATTAGAGCTTGCTCGAAAGATCATGCAAAGACGCGATCTGAAATTGTTAGGGCTAATGGGCTACGAGGCGCAGATCGCTGGCGTCGGCGAAAATAATCCCTTCTCGCCATTATTAAATCCCGCGCGCAAGCTGATTAAAAAACTTTCGCGACCCTATGTCGCGCAGATGCGCCAGCGGGTGTTGGAGCTTTTGCGCCGCGAGGGTTTTTCGGTAGAAGTCTTCAACGGCGGAGGCACAGGCAGCGTCGCGTTTGCCAGCGCCGACCCCTCGTTGACAGAAGTGACGGCAGGCTCTGGATTTCTGTGCAGTCATCTCTTTGACTATTATGCGCACTTGAAGCTGAAGCCCGCGATCTTCTTCGCGTTGCAAGTTGTGAGAATCTCTGATCCAGGGTTCGTCACGTGTCATGGAGGGGGATTTATCGCATCGGGGCAAGCCGGGGCAGATCGGCTGCCCGTGCCGTATCTGCCGCCGGGGTTAGAGCTCACGACGCTTGAGGGCGCAGGCGAGGTCCAGACCCCGCTGCGCGTCCCAAAGCATATAACGCTGCGTCCGGGCGATCCCGTCTTCTTCCGCCACGCGAAAGCCGGCGAGCTCGCCGAGCACTTCAACGAATATCTGATCATTCGGGGCGAGACAATCCAAGCCCGTGCCCCAACATATCGCGGCCTAGGGAAGTGCTTCTTGTGATTTTGACAGACGAAGCCCAAATATGCTATGGTGAGCCCGGTTTTGAGAGGCCATGAACGCTATCGAAGTCCGGTATCTGCACAAGACATACTCTGGGTTGTGGCGACGCTCCAGGATTGAGGCGCTCAAGGGCGTCAGCCTCAGCGTCAAGCAGGGCGAGATCTTCGGGCTGCTTGGCCCCAACGGCGCCGGAAAGACAACGCTCATCAAGATTCTCTTAGGGATAGCGTTTGCAGATAGGGGGCAGGCCATGCTCTTGGGGAGAGATAGCCGCGACCCGCACGCCCGACAGTGTGTCGGGTATCTCCCTGAAGAGTATCAGCTCCCTGAGTATCTCAAGGCATGGCGCGCTTTAGACTTCTTCGCCAAGCTCTATGGAGTACACGAGCGCCGCTCCCGCATCGAAGAATTGCTTCACTTAGTAGGACTTGCTGAGCGGCGCAACTCCAAAGTCAAAGAATTCTCTAAAGGGATGCGCCAGCGGCTCGGCATAGCCCAAGCTCTTCTCAACAATCCCAAAGTGCTGATCCTCGACGAACCGACAGCGAATCTCGACCCCCTGGGGCGCAAGGACGTCAAAGACCTTCTGATACGTCTGAAAGACCAGGGAACGACGGTCTTCATCAGTTCGCATGTGCTCACGGAGATCGAGCGCGTCTGTGACCGCGTGGCGATTCTGCACAAGGGGCAACTACTCACCGTGGGCACCGTTGATGAACTCACGCGCGAGAAGAGCCTCGAAGACGTCTTTGTGGAGCTAGTGCGCGCAGCGCAAGAGACGGAGAAGCTATGAACAGGGCGTTGATCTTTGCAGCGATCATTGAGGACAGTTGGCGGGAGTCCTGGGCGCGGAGGGCTTCGCTTGTCGTGAGCATCATTGCGTTGGTCTTGTTATTGCTCTTTGCGTTTGGGGTGAGCGTGCGTCCCGAGGAGGCTCAATCTGAGCTGATCAGGGTTTCTCTCTTTGGAGTCGAGCTAAAGGTGCGTGCTATCTTCAAGGCAACGTTTGCGGACGCTATCGAGATCGGCGCGCTGGGGTTGCTGAACCCCTGGGGGATATTTTTGGGGTTGTTCATCGCTATCGGGCTCTTTTCTGGGATGTTCACGCGTGGGCACATTGATCTCATCTTATCGAAGCCGATCGCGCGGTGGGAGCTCTATCTAGCGCGCTACTTGGGCGGCATTGTCTTAGTAGGAGCGACGACGATGCTCTTCTGTGTGGGAGTCTGGGCGTTACTATCGCTCAAGGTGGGCATGACAGACTTGGGGTTGATCTGGGCAGGTTTTGTCGTCGTCTTTCTCTTTGCTGTGCTCTATAGCTTTGCGGCGCTCATTGCGCTCATGGCCGAAGGGACAGGCGCGGCCCTTGTCGCGACAATCGTGATCTGGGGGTTAGCAGAATTCGCGTATGTGCGCGATCTTCTACGACAGCTGTCGCCCGTGCTTGGGAGCGTCGCTGACGTGCTCTATTATCTCCTGCCCAAGACGAACGATCTCGAGATGGTCGCTACTAAGCTCGTGGGAGCAGAGCAGTTTCTCACAGACACGGCGGGAGCATCAAGCGCGGGCTTTGCGTTCTGGTCTTCGGGGCTTTTTGCAATAGTCATGCTCGCCTTGGGAATCTATCTCTTCTCGCGCAAGGACTATTAGCTTGACGTTGTATGAGTATAAGTATCATACGGGCACGGGTATGAAGAAGCGCAAAAGGGCGCCGCGTGTATCTTCAGGAGGGCTTACGCTCTACGAGCGGCAACTCCAGGCTCTACAGCAGACACACGGGATCTGGAAGGACGATCCCCACATTGCGGAGGCGTTCAAAGACCTTGAGCAAGGGTGGGAGAGATGGCGCGCACAGCTCGAGGGGTCTTGATAGAGACATCAGTCTTTATTGCCCATCATGTCTTACGATTGCATCATCATTGGCTCTGGGACGAGCGGCGGCGTGCTCGCGTATTATCTCACGAAAGCTGGGGCTAAGTGTTTATTACTTGAAGCAGGCAAAGCCTTCGAAGCCAAGACCTTTCCCCAGAACGAGATGGACTACTCGGCTCAGATGTTCTGGAATGGCGGGTTAGAATTCAACACTGACGTCACGCTCGCGTTTCTAAGAGGAAAGTGTCTTGGCGGTGGCTCGGTCGTCAACCAGTGTCTCTTGGATCGCTTCGACGATATAGCTTGGGACGACTGGCGCAGCGTCTCGAATATTGACTTTTTCACAAGCGCTCAGATGGCCCCACACTACGATGAGATCGAGAGCAAGCTGAGCATCCAAGAGATCCCTGAACGTCACTTCAATCGCAACGCACAGTTAATGCGCGAGGGCTTTGAGAAGCTTGGCTATCGCTGGAAGCCCTTACGTAGGGGACAGACGGACTGCAAGCTCGATGGGAGCAATGACTGTATCGCGTGTCTGGGCGGGTGCCATAGAGATTCGAAACAGAGCACGCTGGTCACGTTTATCCGATGGGCGCGTGACGCGGGCTTGGAAATCTGGCCCGAATTTCACGTTGCGCAGATCAAAACAACTCCCCAAGGCGTCACAGTGGTCGGAACTCAAGGGGAGCAGACGCGTCGAGAAGTCAGCGCCCCAAAAGTAATTCTTGCCGGAGGCGCTCTAGGCACGACGGCGCTCTTGTTGCGCTCCGGGTTCAAAGCGAAGCTTCCAGCCCTAGGAAAGGGCTTTTTTTGCCATCCCCAATGGATGGTCTTCGCGCTCTTCGACGAGCCCGTAGATGCGCACAAGGGCGCGTTCCAAGCGATCAAATCTGACGATCCGCGCTTTCGCGCCCAGGGCTTTAAGCTCGAGAATGTCTTTGCCCCGCCCATCGGCGTGGCGATGCTCCTGCCCGGCTTTGGCAAGAGCCATCACGAATTGATGAAAAAATATCGCTTTATGGGCTGTATTGAGGTCTCCGTGCGCGATACTTCTCCGGGCGAGCTGAGACTTGATCGCTCTGGACGGCTGCTCGTTCACAAGAAGCTAAGCGCAGAAGAGCAGCAGCGTCGCCAAGCTGGGCTTGCTGTTATAGAAGAGATCTTTCGCGCCGTCGGCGCGCGCCAGATTATCGTTCCATCGCTAGGACTAGGATTGCACCTAATGGGCGGCTGCGCCATTGGCACTGATCCGAAAAATTCTGTCGTCAACGAGCGCTTTCAGCTCCACGGGTTCCCCAAT
>JAUQPG010000036.1 GCA_030550495.1 Candidatus Bipolaricaulota bacterium
TTGGCCCGGCTCTTGTAGCTCGGCTCGATCTCGTTCCGTCTCTCGTAGGTCTTGTTAATGAGATCTTTCAGGCGCTCTAAGACCTTCTCGGCTTCTTCTTGGTTCTCTAATCGAGTGACGATCACTTTTTTAGGATGCAGAGTGACCCCGCGCCCACCCAACTTGAAATTCAGCGTCTGATGGGTCTGGTCGTAGATCGTCCCCTTGAGCACAGCATTGAGATAGGGGAAGGCAGGGCTGATGTCGTCACTCAGCTCTGCTATAGCTGTGACAGTTTCGATCTCGCCGGGGTGGCACGGCGGGAAGAACGTCTCAATCTTGAGAAACCCTTTGAGCAGCATCGCTGTACTCCTGGATGATACACAAAGCCGGGTGAAGGCTCAGCAGCATCAGCAGGGTCATGATCACTGCTGAACTCACGCACCAGATGCAGACAGCCCCGATCACAAAGGGCTCCAAATACGTGAGATAGATCGAAAAGAGCACGCCGAAGAGCGTCATAGCTAAGACGAGCAGCGGTGCATAAGCCGAGAGCTTCCCTGAGCCCCACCGGCCCCAAAACCAGACCACAAGAATAGCAATATACCCAATAACACCGAGGATGCCCACAGGCAGCACCCCGAACAATTTCGCGTAGGGGCTGCTTTGCACAATATTGCAATCGCCTATGGGGCCGCAAAAGGCTGCTACTTCTTGAGTCTCCACATACGCTAAGTACCCTGCTATGGCCATGCCCAGCACAGATAACACTATCAAAGCACCATCGCGCCATCGTGAAGACGCCCTTACAGGAGCCCCTCGCACTACACGGACTATCTGTATGAAGACGTATATCACGGCAAGTATCATGCCAATCAAGACCGTGATAGCCAGCTCAAACCCGCGGGAGAACCCCTCTTTAGGAGACAGCGTCTCTGAAAGCTCCGGAACTTGCACTTCGGGAGGAGTGAGCGAAGGCTGCTCCTGCTGGGCTGGAGGCTCCGACACAGACGGCTCTACGAGTTCAGCTGTAGCTATCTCTTCGTTCCGTTGTGGTTCAGGAGGACTCTCCTGGGGTGCGGGAGGCTTTGGAGCTGGTAAGATATCCGCGAGAGCTGGCACTCGCGGGAAATCGACGCCGCCAGCTGCAAGATATTTTTCTATCAGTTGAGGCAACTCCGCGGGGATCTGTAGTGATCCAATGAGTACCCGGTCGCCAATGACTAGAAACGGTACCCCGATATCCCCGCGAGGGATCCCGAACTCTCGTCCTATGGCGTAAAGACGCTCAAAGTCTTGCCGGGTCTCGACTTCAATGAACAGAATATCCAACTGAGCGCCGTACTTCTCCTGGAGCGGCGGCAAGACATTTGTGATGACTTCATGGCAGTGTGGGCACGTCCGCATCCAGAACAAGACCGCCCGCACCACCGGAGCATCTTCTTTCTGTGCCGCCATCGCGCTTACAACGAGTAAGAGCCCCACTACACAGCTGAGAGCGAGACGCATCGCTCACCCCTTACGCACGGAGTATATCTTAACTAATTTGCCCTTGTTGCTTCAAGAATTACTTCTTCAGCAGCGCTTTGATCTCTTCTTCAGAGGGCACGTGCCCGCTGAGCTTCACCTCGCCGTCAATCGCGATCGCTGGGGTGAACATCACCCGCCGCCGCGCAATCTCCATCATGTCGTAGACGTGCACAACTTCAGCTTGCAGTCCTAACTCTTGAACGACTTTCTGGACTCTGCGCTCAGTCTCGAAGCACTTGGGACAGCCACTGCCTAAGATCTCGATCTTCATCGCTGCTTCCTCCCTTCTTAGAAGATAAAATTCCCTGCCAACCATCCGACCAACGTTCCCAAGACGATGATCGTCACGACATAGACGAGGGCTTTCTTGACACCAAAGACTCGCGCAATCGCTAGCCAGTTGGGCAAGCTCAGCCCCGGCCCAGTTAGCAAGAGCGCCAACGCTGGCCCTGGCCCCATCCCCAGTTTCATCAACGTATCTACAAACGGCGCTTCAGTCATGGTCGCAAAGTAGCTGACGCTCCCGATGAGTGTTGCTAAGAACGACGCACTTAAGCTCGACCCACCCAGCGCCGACCGCACCCATTCTTCGGGCAAAAGCTTCCCAATGACGCCGACGACGAAGACCCCAGCTAACAATAACGGGAAGATCAAGCGTACAAACCACCACGTCTCACCCATCCAGCGCTTCAGTTCTTCTATGGGCTTAACCCAGAACGCATAGCCGAAAACTATTATAGTTGCGATCCCCCAGACGAGCACCTTGGCCCAGTACGGCCCCTTCTGCACGAGATAATTGGGCGCCAGCAGTGAGATCACGAGCAGTATCAATAAGATCACATCAGAGCGCCCCATCAGATGCGTTGGAGCATCTCCAGGGTTGCTAGGCGCAGCAACGGGCTGCACGCGCGTCTGCTCTTCGCGCCGAAAGACTGCCGTCATCACCCAGCCGACGAGAAATGCCATCACGAGTGCTGCAATAATTCGTGTGAGCGCCATCGTGCCCCCCAAGATCGCGCCGGTGTATGTGAGCGCTAAGATATTGGCCGCCGGAGCGACCCAGAGCACTATAAACGCTGCGCCGATGGACGCCCCAGCATAGTAGAGCCCGCTGCTGACAGGGATGACCGTGCACGAGCACGCTGCAACGAAGAAGCTTCCCCCAGCAGCCAGCGCAAATGCCTTGAGCTTCTGCGCTGCCGTGCCCAAGTAATAGATGATCGTCTCTTTCGAGACGAACGTGACCATCGCGCCGGCTAAGAGAAACGCCGGGATTAAGCAGGTCAGGACATGCAGAGCGATATAGTCCCACAGGGCGAGCAGCCCCGCTTGGATGAGCTCCCACAGCATAAAAAAGTCAGCCTCCTTGGGCCAGGATCGTTGCTTGCTTGCGTAGATGATCAGCGATCAACCCCTGAACTAACTTGCGGATTCTCTGGATGCGGCGATCACTCAGCTTGTAGATCACCCGGACGCCCTCGCGGCGGGCCTGCACCAGCCCGGCCTTCTTCAGCACGATTAAGTGCCGCGAGATCGTAGACTGGTCGAGCGAAAACTCCGGCTCGATCTCGCAGACACAGCGCGGCTTCTCCGCGAGAAAGTCCAAGAGCCGCAGCCGCACCGGATGAGCGAGCGCTTGGAAGATCTCCGCTTCAGCGTGATAGTGTGCATCGTGCATCAGGGGTCACTAGCTTTCTTGCGTTTATGTGCTTAATTACATAATATGCTGTGAAGCAAGCTGGGTCAATGACGAGCATCAGGGGTGAGGCTGAGCGTGAGCAGAAGGGCACTGGACAGAGCGGGCGTCTTGCTTTACAATAGAGACGCTATGGGAGAAGTTCGTGTGCGAGCCAAGCTCACTAACGCCATAGACGAAGCCTTGGTGCGGCGTGGTATGCTCAAGCCAGAACAAGTGCGTTCTTACGAGGCTGACGCGCTCGTGGACACCGGCGCGGTGCGTGTGGCACTGCCCGCTTTCGTTGTGCAGCGTCTAGGGCTTACACTCCGAGGCCAGCGTGTGGCGGAGTACGCCGACGGCCGAATTGTCGGTGTCACTGAGCCACTGATTATCGAGATAGAAGGTCGAGATACCCTCGAAGAAGCTCTCGTCCTGGGGGATGAGGTGCTCATCGGCCAAACAGTCTTGGAGAAACTCGATCTCTTCGTAGACTGTGTCAACCGGCGCTTAATCCCCAACCCCGCTCACCCCGACCAGCCGGTCTCCAAGGTCAAATGAGATTCATCGACGAGTATCGCGATGCCAAGCTTGCCCAGCACTATGCGCGCCTCATCGCCCAGATCGTGACAAGACCCTGGACGATCATGGAGGTCTGCGGTGGCCAGACACATTCTATTATTAAATTCGGGATAGACGAGCTGCTGCCCAAAGAGATCACGTTAGTGCATGGTCCCGGCTGCCCCGTCTGCGTCACGCCCATTGAGATCATAGACAAAGCGATCGAGATCGCCTCACGTCCCAATGTGATCTTCTGTTCGTTTGGGGATATGCTGCGTGTGCCCGGCAGCAAGACCGACTTACTCTTTGTCAAGGCTCAAGGTGGGGACGTGCGCATCGTCTACTCCCCTCTAGATGCCCTGAAATTAGCGAAAGAGAACCCTGACAGAGAAGTGGTCTTCTTTGCCGTGGGCTTCGAGACGACTGCACCTGCGAACGCTATGGCTGTCCACCAAGCGTATCTCCAGAACGTGAAAAACTTCTCGCTGCTCGTCTCGCACGTCTTAGTTCCTCCGGCAATGGAAGCGATTCTCTCTTCCCCCCACAATCGTGTACAGGGCTTTTTAGCGGCTGGGCATGTCTGCACCGTGATGGGCTACACGGAATACGAGCCCATCGCGAAAAAATACAAAGTGCCCATCGTCGTGACGGGCTTCGAGCCCCTCGATATTCTGCAAGGCATCTACATGTGCGTGAAACAATTAGAAGAGGGGCGCTACGACGTGGAAAATCAATACACGCGGTCGGTGCGGCGCGAGGGCAACATCAAAGCCCAAGAGCTGATCCGTGAAGTCTTCCGTGTTGTGCCAAGGAAGTGGCGCGGCATCGGGGAGATCCCCCACAGCGGGCTGGGCTTGACAGAAAAATACAAAGAGTTCGACGCTGAAAGCAAATTCGGGCTGACTGATCGCTCTATCGAAGAATCTTCCGAGTGCATAGCAGGGCTGGTGTTGCAGGGCGTCAAGAAACCCCATGAATGTCCGGCATTTGGGACGCGCTGCACCCCAGAACATCCTCTCGGAGCGCCGATGGTCTCGTCTGAGGGCGCGTGTGCTGCGTACTATCGGTATCGGAGGGCGAGCAAAGATGGCTAAAGACTTCGCGCTGAGCTGTCCCATCCCCATCTCCGAGTACCCCCAGATTCTTCTGGCTCACGGGGGCGGCGGCATGCTCATGCATCAATTGATCGAGAAAGTCTTTGGCGCGGCGTTCGCCAATGAATATCTGAACGAGCGCCATGATGGGGCGATTATCTCCATACGCCGTGCTGCCGGAGGCGGCACGATGCACGGTCCAGGCGAAGCCTGGCTCGCGTTCACGACCGACTCGTATGTCGTGCGTCCGCTCTTCTTCCCCGGCGGCGATATCGGCAAACTCGCGGTCTATGGCACAGTCAATGACTTAGCCATGTGCGGCGCGCGCCCGCTCTTCTTGAGCGCTGGCTTTATCTTAGAAGAAGGGCTGCCGATAGAGACCCTCTGGCGCATCGTGCAGTCCATGCGAGAAGCCGCGCAAACAGCTCATGTTCAGATCGTCACGGGAGACACAAAAGTCGTCGACAAGGGCAAGGGCGATGGGATTTTCATAAATACTTCGGGGATCGGGATCATCGAGCATAATTTTGTCATCTCACCAAAGAGCGTCCGTCCCGGAGATTGTATTCTGCTCAACGGTGACGTGGGCCGTCATGGCATCGCGATCATGGCCGTGCGCGAGGGATTGTCATTCGAGAGCGAGATCGAGAGCGACTGCGCGCCGTTAGCTTCTATAGTTATGAAGCTCATCGAAGAGCAGATCGAGCTTCATTGCTTGAGAGACTTGACACGTGGGGGCTTGGCCAGCGCGCTCAACGAGATCGCTCGCGCAGCCGGTGTGAGTATCTCCATAGACGAGAGTGCCGTCCCCGTGCGCGAAGATGTCCAAGGGGCGTGCGAGATTTTAGGGCTTGATCCCCTCTATGTCGCGAACGAGGGGCGTTTTATCGCGTTTGTCGCTCCCAAAGATGCCGAGCGCGCTCTGAGGATTCTCAAAGATTTTTCTCAAGATGCCGCGCTCATCGGGCGTGTCCTGGAGCAACCCGCAGGGATAGTGACGCTGCGCAGTCGCATCGGCGCTCAGCGAATTTTAGATATGCTTAGCGGGGAGCAGCTCCCCAGAATCTGCTAGCGTGCTCTCACTGCACAATAAGCACATGAGTCCGACTGTGATCAGCGATCTTCGCCGCCGTCGACCCCATATGGAACGGCCAAATCCGCGAATGCCCCTTGTGCCCGATCACCACAAGATCAAAGCGATTCTCTTCGGCAAAGCGCACGATCGTTTCGACCTCGTGGCCTGCGATAATATGACATTCGAGCTGTACCCCAGCTCGCATCGCGATCTCCCGCGCTTTCTCAGCAACGTTGTCGAAGTAGTCCAATTCTTCTCGCTGGGCTTCGAGCACCTCGCCCAGCGATGCTGCGTAGCGAGGCAAATGCTCTTCGACGGAGAGCTGATGCAGTTCTGCGCCGTAGCGCCGTGCTAAGTCCACGGCAACTTCGAGCGCCCGAAAGGCATTCTCCGAGCCGTCATTAGCGATCAAAATCTTGTGAAACATAGGGCCTCCTTGCCCTCTAGCTTACTCTTCCGCCGCCTCCTCGACCAGGGCGGGCCGGGAGGACTCTTGAAGCTCGACCAGCACGTGATGGGGATGGAAGAATCTCTGGGCGATGGACGTCGGCACGATGGCGCTGGCTACTACAACGGCTACCAGCACGGAAAACTGAAGCTGATCAATGACCCCAGCTTCCAATCCCGCTAGAGACGAGAGCGTTCCCATCGTCAGCCCGGTGCTCATCAGCAGCGTCGTGTACATCGCTTCGTTGGGCAGATAGCGCTTGGCCAAGGGATAGACCCCCACGATCTTAGTGATCTGTTTGACAGCAAACAGAACGAGAAAGAGCGCCGCACCAGACCATAAGAGCGAGAGCGATATCTTCATGCCCCCATTGAGGAAGAAGATCGGGGTGATAAACGCAAAGCCCACAACGCGCAGCTTGCGCTGTAATTGGGTGTTTTTCTGAAAGATGCGTGACATTACAAGCCCCAGCACGAACGCGGGCAGGATCGCGTGGCTCAGCCCCAGCTTGGCAAAGTACATCAAAATCACTAAGAGCAAAAAGAGAAACTTTATTTCGGGTTCGATGACCCGATCCCCATAGCGAGCAAAGAGTCTTGGCGCGATCCGCGGCGCCAGCACAATAATTATAAGCGAGATCAGGGCGAACCAGAGCGTGTTGAGATTGAATTCTAAGAGCACGAGTGCTAAGGCCGCTGCCGTGCCAAAGTCAGTCACGAACGTCGAGGCCATGATGAGCTTGCCCACGGGCGTATGGGTGAGCCCAGTCTCGACGAGCACGGCGTAGACAACGGCGAGCGATGTCGTCGAGAGTGCCACCCCGGCGATCTGCGCGGCCTTCCACTCCCAGCCCAACAGATAATGACAGAGCAGCATCGCCCCAAGAAACGGGGCCAAGAACGAGATACCCCCGATCAAGAGGCTCTCCTTGAACTTGGCCCGCATCACGTCTAGGTCAACTTCGGCGCCAGCGAGGAACGTCAAAAGAATCCCGCCGAAGCCCGCAATATACGTCACCCACGGGAGAGCCGTGACGCCCAAAAAATTCCCAGCAAAAACGCCCAGCGCGATCTCGATGATCGCTGCGGAAAGCCCCAACTCAATGGAGAGCACACTGGAGAGAAAGATCAAGCCCGCCAACACCGTCCCGACGTATAAGTCTTGCACACCAACCGACCTCCTATCCAAATGAAGAATCTTGGGTAGGAGTCATCAGTCCGATGTGCTCGGACGGTTGTGGGCACCCCAAAAAATCTCGAGATTTTTTGGGACCCCAAGGGCGGACTCCATCGCCGATGGTTTATTCTATCGGATAGTGCTGGGCTCGTCAAGACAAAGAGGGAAGAGGAGCATAAGCCGGATTCTGTGCCGACTCTGCCGAGTCGGTGAGGGCCATCTCTCTGATGCGACCTACCCGGGCACATCGGGCGGGCCACCCTTATGGGGCCGTGCGGTCCCAGCGTGCCCCTACTTGGTCTTGCTCCGGCCGGGGTTTGCCGTGCCCCCGACTCTCGCGAGCGGGGCGGTGGGCTCTTACCCCACCGTTTCACCCTTGCCCGCACCCACCAGGCTTCGCCTGGACCGTACACCTTGGCCAGCCGGAGGCTGGCCACGATGAAGGTCAAGCGGAGCTTGGGCCGCTGGCGGTCTCTTCTCTGTGGCACTTTCCAAGGATCGCTCCTTCTCGCCTTGCGGCGAGCGGCCTGCCCTGCGGAGTCCGGACTTTCCTCCCCAGGCTTCGCCTGGACCATTCGCCTTCGCCGACCTGCGGCCGGCGAAGATGTACAGTCCAGACGAAGTCTGGGGCGGCCCTCTGCTCCTCTTCCGCCCCTCAATTATACCACGAATGTAATCTCCATCATAGTCTCCTGTCCTCTCTGCGCGTAAGATACGTCTCAAGGAGGCTGGCATCATATGGCAGAAGCAGAGGCCCGCTTAGTAGGCACCATCGAAGAATGGCAAGAGTTAGGCAACGGTTCTGAGCTTTCCTATATCCATGCCGCAGCAGAGCTCTTAGCCAATGATCTCGTTCAGTTATTAGCCCATAACAAGGAGCTGCGGACTCAATTGCAAGCCGCGGGCAAGAGACTGAGTCTCTCATTAGTAATCAGACTTGATCCCGATGAGGATCGGGAGCGCAAGCCGGAGGTGAAGCTCAAGGCGAGCTTCAATTAGCGCAGGCGGGAGTACCCACAGCGTGGGCAACTGCGGTAAGCTACGCGTACCCCCTGACGAGTATAGGTATTATAGGAGCGCAGGCGGGCACCACAGCGCGGGCAATAACTTCTCAAGAGAGCCCGCACTCCCCAGGCGAGCCCTCCCAGCCCGACAAGTCCAGCAAGAACCCAGATCCATAAGAAGAAGCGCCCTCCCGAGACGCTGGGGGGCGGCTGGCCATAGCTGCCCTCCAGCATCGCCTGGAGAGCTCTCACCGACTCCTCTATGGCCGTCTTGATATGCTTGCGCTCCAGGTGATACTTCAGCCCCGCGCGCATGCGCTCCAGATGCTCCTCAAGAAAGCGCTCGCGAAGAGCACTGCCCAGGCGCAGCTCAAACTCCCAACGGTTCAGGGTCTGCTCCTTCACAAAGACCAAGAGCACTGTGTCATCGCCGAGTTTCCACGACTCCCAGATCTTTTGCGCATAGAGCGCAGCGTTATCAAATGGGTCATAGATCGAGGCTAAGAGGACGATCCGGACATTGAAGTTCTCTTTGATCGTCTCAAGGCGCGCTTCGAGCTCAGTGCGGGCGCTTCCCAGCACCGCCGCGTAATCGTTGATCGCCCCCATCTGGCGCGGCAGCACGAGCTCTTCGTCCTGGGCAGACACCAAGACTGCTCCACTCACAACCAAGGCACATACGAGATTCGCAACACGCATCGTCTCACTTCACATACAGCAGTCGTGAGCAGTTCTCGCACGTGACGATCTGGGAGCGCACGCGCTCCGCGGTGATCTCGCTGACCCGCAGATGGCATCCGGAGCAGACCCCCCCTATAAGGGGCACGAGGGGGTCTTCATAGCGCGCACGGAGTTCTTCGTAGCGCCGCAAGAGCCCCTCTTCGACGGCCGCCGCGCGCGCAGTCCGTTCCTCCTTGAGCTGGTGCAGCGTGCGAGAGTGTCCGGCAAGCTCGGCGTCGATCTGGGCGATATCATGTTCGATCTTGGCCTTCCACGCGAGAAAGTCCTGCTCGGCCTTGCGGATGAGCGGGGCTTGCTCTTCGACTTTGGTGAGGAGCGCGAGGGCTTCGTCTTCGAGCTGATCGATGCGGATACGCGAGTGCTCCACGCGGGTGCGCAGCGCTTCCATCTCCTTGTAGCTGAGCAGGCCCGTGCGTAATTTTTCTGAATCGGCACGGATTTGTGCGTCCAGGTCGTCGACTTCGCGGCTCTTTTCGCGGCTTTGGTGCTGGAGCTCCTCAAAGGCGCGCTTCTTGGCGAGAAATTCGTGCTGTTCGCGCTCGATCGCCTCCAGGAGGGCCTGGCGACGGCGCTGCAGCAGCTCGATCTTGCGGGCTTGCTCGCGGATGGCCGCGTCGTGTCGGGCCAACTCCAGTAACGCTTCCAGCTCCTGGGTCATAGCTCCGTTTATGATACCCGACCTTGACAGTCCTCGCACCCTCTGCTATGATAAAGATTGTCCTAAGCTGAAACTGTTCAGACCTTGGGCCCGTAGCTCAGTTGGGAGAGCGCTTGAATGGCATTCAAGAGGTCAGGGGTTCAAGTCCCCTCGGGTCCACCAAATTTTTTAGAGCAAGCCACGAACGCGCAGCGGCTCCAAAAACTGCTCCCGTGTGATTGTGGGAGCGACCTTGAACGCCTTCTCCAAGATCCGTTGGCGCTCGGCTTCACTCGTTGCCCGCGCGTACTTCAGCCGTAGCTTCCAGAGCTTCTCGCGCCGATGGCGCCGCCGCGCGATCACCTTGGGATGCGTCGGCTTGCTCATCACCGATCACCTCCGCAAGACAGTTATTCAGTTCTGAGTTGACAGTTTTTCAGTTTGAGAGAGCCATTATATTATCAAACTGTGGGCTATTCAACTTGATTGACATGCTTTGCGGAGTCTATCCATGATCGCCCGCCCCAACCCATGCTCTTCGACTGCCTCCACGACGATCACATCGACCCCGTGGGCGTCGAGCTCGCGCAGCACCCGGAAGAGCAGCCGCGCGTATTCAGAGAGATCTGAGGGCATATGAATCACGGAAAGCCGGTCTGGAGAACACGGAAGACGGCCCTGGCTGATCATCACCCCAACTCGTTTCCCATCCTTGAGCAGTTCGCGCACGATCTGCTCCAGCTCTGCTGGCTCGGCAAGCACGAGCTGAGCCCGCGGGGCATAGTGGCGCCAGCGCGTCCCTGGGGAGCGTTTGGCAGCTTCTGATTTGGCAGAGCTGAGCAGGCGCACTTCTCCCAAGATCTCTTGCAGCACTTCGAGGGTCACCCCGCCGGGGCGCAAGATCATGGGAGGATCTTGGGTCAGATCTAAAACAGTCGACTCGACGCCGATGGGAGTAGGACCGCCATCTAAGATAAGCTCGATCCGTCCATCTAAATCTTCAAGAACGTGCTGGGCTGTCGTGGGGCTGGGGCGGCCAAATCTGTTGGCGCTGGGTGCGGCGATGGGACAGCCACTCAACTCAATGAGCTGTCGTGCGATGGGGTGGCCGGGCATGCGCACGGCAACTGTCTCCAATCCCCCGGTGGTGACCGCGGGGACTCTTTCGGTTTTGGGCAAGACAAGCGTGAGCGGACCGGGCCAGAACTTCTTTACTAACTCCCAGGCCCGTTGGGGGATATGTCGAGCTAAGAGCAGCAGCTGCTGGGCAGCGGCGATGTGCACGATGAGGGGATCATCGAAGGGGCGCTCTTTGGCGATGAAGATCTTGCGGACGGCGTCTTCGTTAAGGGCATCAGCCCCTAGGCCATAGACGGTCTCGGTAGGGAAAGCGACTAACCCTCCGGAGCGAATAATCTGAGCCGCGCGGGCGATAGCAGCATCGTTAACAGAGAGAACCTCTGTACGCACGCGCTCATTATAATCGAGCGTCAGCGCACCTTCACCTGACCGTCACCAAGACCGAGCCCCGTGATCTCTGTGTTCGTATCCCCTCCGATGACGATTGGTGTCTGAGCGCTGGCAGCCCATCTCAGCGTTACGATCTCCCCTGGCGCTCCTGAGACCGATAGAGTTACTCGCGCGACGGCACCGGAGTTGATTCCCCCAGGGCTGGGCTTAACGAGAGCGAAGCGCAGCTCGCCCACGGTGTTATCTATCGCGAGCGCCTTGACGATGAAGCCGTTCAAGCCCGTGAGCGACTGCACCGTCACTCTCCGAGGATAAGTGATCCGTCCCTGGAGCGAAGCCACGCCATCTTCAGTTATGACGTTCTGCACGACAATATCGAGCGTGCGCGTGGCTCCGCTGGGCATTGAAGTTGACGTGATGAAGACTGCCGGGCCAGAAGGCGGAGGCAAGCCCGCAAACTCTGTGCAGCTTGTTAGAGTTCCCATCAGCCCCACAATAAAGAGCAATAGCGTGATCTTCCTTCGGGAGCGCACGAGCAAGAACACCAACATGGGCATAGCAAGGGCAAACCACGGAATCCCTGTAGGAAGCCCAATCCCTTTCTTGGCAATCGCCGTTGCGTCGTCGGAGTCTACGTCGCTGTCTTGATCTACGTCAGCAGCCAAGAACTGCATTCCCATGAGCGTGATAAAACCATCAGCGTGCTGTTGCGCCAGGCGCGCATCGATCACATTGATCTTCCCGTCGCCGTTGACGTCGCCCAGAGTTGCTATGATCACATGCACTGCATCTGTTGCTAGAGCTGCACCAGCAGCCATTGTGACGTCAGTGACTGTCACAGAGAGATCATAAACGCCATGAGCTAACGAGCCAGAGAGGGTACAGATCTGAGAGTTCGTGCCGACGCTGACGGCCCCACCGCCGCAGCTTATGCCGTTCACTTGGATCTCTGAAGTGCCTACTTCGTCGCTAGTGAAGCTGACGGTGAAACTCTCGCCTGGATAGATATACACCGGTGCAACGTGTGTAGGGCTTGTGATCGTCACATATGGGGGCTTATGGGCCTTAGGCGTCCCATTGATAGGGTTGCCGTCAGCATCTAAGCCATTGCGATAGATGCCGTTATTTGTCGCCCAATTCGTGTCTGAATCTGGGGCGAGCAAATCTAAGCGCTCCATTGTTGCTCTTGGGAAATCAATGCCGGCGGGCCAGGGGCCGCCGTCACCGTTGGCCGTGTCAATGATATTCCCCGAAGGGTCTTTCAAGAAGAGAGCTTCACCGGAGTTGGAGAGGGCACCGGTGTAGATCTGATCAGCGGGAATGTCACTGACTGTGTTGTCGTCAGTACGCTCCAGCAAGAAAAACCCGCGCGCAGGGATGGTGCCGGAGAGCACAATCGAGGGTATGCCATCGGCAGCCTCTAAGCGCCACCACACAAGACTAATTGCGTGATCAGTATTGTTATACAGCTCGATCCATTCATCGTTGGCATCGGCTTCTGTTCCCATCCATGCGACCTCGCTGATCACGACATCACGTACATTGAAGGACGCGCGCTGGCGCGGGGCTTTCGGGGTGCCGTTGATGGGATTATTATTCGCGTCAAGCCCATTGCGATGGACGCCGT
Source organism: Candidatus Bipolaricaulota bacterium (assembly GCA_030550495.1). GTDB lineage: Bacteria > Bipolaricaulota > Bipolaricaulia > RBG-16-55-9 > DRXL01 > JANXCC01. The sequence continues at coordinate 13,018 of JAUQPG010000036.1, forward strand.
CGTTCGTATCCCAGTTGGCGTCGGAGTCGGGAGCTGTAGGATCAATTCGCTCCATCGTTGCCCTCGGCGAAGTCGTCCCTGCAGGCCATGCGCCGCCGTTGCCATTGGCGCTGTCAATAACATTCCCAAGAGGGTCTTTCAAGAAGAGCTTTTCGCCGCTATTGCTCAACGCCCAGCTAGATCCATCATTGCCGTAGACAAGATCAGCAGCGATGTCGCTGACGGTGTTGTCATCAGTTCTTTCTAACAAAAAGAACCCATGGGCAGGGATAATCCCAGAGAGCACGATAGTCGGCGTGCCGTCCTCAGCTTGGAGCTTCCAGCCCGTTAGATCGATATCAGAATCAGTGTTGTTATACAGCTCAATCCATTCGTCATTAGCGCTCGCTTGCGTGCCCATCCACGCGACTTCGCTGATGACGACGTCACCTGCAGAAGCTGCGTGGATTAGTGGCTTATGCCCCATGAAGCCGAAAATAAACCCTACAAGAAGAGCCGCGAAAATCCTTCGATAGCTCATAGGACCCTCTGATTTTTTATGGGTCTTAAATATAGCACAATCGTGATGCACAAGTCCAGAGGGGGAGCTGCTTACTCGTGCAATCTTTTCGGCTTGGCATGAGCAATCAGCACGTGCACCCCACGCTCCCCAAGACGCTTCTCTATAAGCTCCTTCAGCACATCACGAGAGACTCGCTCCATCTGCACCTCATCGACGGCGTCTACACCGCACGCCTCGACCAACGCCCGCACTCGCTCCAGCCCTGGGATGGGCTTGGCCCCCGGCGTCATCGCCGAAAATTTATTATAAAGAACGATCACGAGCACGTTATGCTTGTGCTCGACGGCGTTCAGCAATCCCGTGATCCCAGAGTGAATAAACCCCGTGTCCCCGATGATCGCCACGCCCTTGCGCCCACTCAGACTCATCCCTGCCGCCGTCGAGATCGACGTCCCGAGCGCGTACGCTGTGTCAATGACCTGCGGCGGAAAATACCCGTGCAGAATCGAGCAGCCCACATCACCCGCGACAAGATAGCCCTCCGGCAGGACTTCGTCTAAGACTTCATAGAGCAGCTCAAACCCCCCACAGGGCAAGTCTAAAATGCCCCCGCTCACTTGGGTGGGAATATCCAGATGGAGCTCACCGCCAGTGCGCCCCCAGGCTTCAGCTATGTGCTGCGCTTCTAACTTCCCAATTCTGGGCAAGTGCCCCGTCAGCCGCCCAAAGACTTTCGTCTTCAACCCATGCTGCGCGACAAGCGCATTCACGGCTTCTTCGACGATCGGCGCGATCTCCTCGACGACCAGCACCCTCTCTAAATCTTTCAGAAAGCTGACTAACGCCCGCTCCGGCAACGGATGCGCATACCCCAGCGCAAAGTGATTCTTTTCGGTCACAAGCGTCGAGACGAACCCGCAGGAGATCACCCCATACTTCTCGCTCCATGTAGAGGAATGTGGCAGCTCTGAGATTTGATGGAGCGGTGAGTCTTCGACGAGCTCGTACATCTGGGGGTAGATCTTCTGATAGAAATATTTATAGCGATCCAAGATGAGATGCTTCCAGGCGCGATCGCGGTCGAAGCGCGCCTCGACGGTGAGAGGGATCTCACTAGGATGACCTTCGCCCTCTAAGAGACGCCCAGTCACCTGCAGCATCACGGGGATGCCCAGCGTCCCCGATACTTGCAGTCCCTCAATGGCTGCATCACTGACAAACTGCGGGCCCGGAGGTGTCAAGACGGGAATGTTGGCGAGCTTGGCATACCAGCGCGAGTCTTGTTCGTTTTGGGATTTCGCGGCGCCGGGGTCGTCCCCAGCGATCAGTAACAGCCCTGCGCCGATGCCGTGTGTTACGGCAGTAATCAAGGGGTCAGCTAGGACGTTGACCCCGACTTGTTTGACGATGACGACGCTGGGCAAGCCCGCCACCGAAGCCCCGAGCGCCTGCGCGAACGCAGCTTTCTCTTCGGTGCTGATCTCGACGGGCAGCCCCTGCTTAGCGCACTCGTCTAAGAGCGCCGTGCAGGGATCGCCATAGACCCCCGTCACCAGCGCGATCTTGTTCTTCTTGAG
>JAUQPG010000037.1 GCA_030550495.1 Candidatus Bipolaricaulota bacterium
GGTAAGCGCGTTGGTACTCATCACGAGGCTCCCAAAAATTCAGTTGCGCAACAAAGCGATAGGTGCTTGCGCCGAACGAATCGCTCAAGCTCAGATAGAGCGTGACAGCATCCCATTGGGTCAGCTCAGCCGGCGTCGGCGTCGTGTCGTACCAGATGCGCTGGTCGAAGACCGCGACGTAAACGTAGAGCTCGCTCGAGTTATAGCCGACGCGCACATCGGCGTAGGTCTCTGTTGGTGTGACGCGCCCAAACCAGAAGATCGCCATCTCTGGGAAGCGAATCTCGCCGTCAAAGAAAGGGACATTGACGCGTGGAGCTGATGCGTCTTGAGCGAGAGCAGGACTCTTGAACGTGTGCGGAGAGAAGCTCGCGAGCAAGCCAAGAGCAAGCGCTGATACCGCCAGCAATCGCAGGATCTTCACGGGTGGGCCTCCTTTGTTGTGATCTCTATTTGTGAGGGATGGCGAACATAGATGACGGGATCGCCTTGATACCAGACGATCTTGCCCCGGACTCGGATCGTCTGTCCGGGATGGTAAAGTTTATCAGGGATGTCAGGGAAGTTGGGCCAGTCTTCTTTAAGAATCCTCACGAAGAACGACCCACGTCGCGGCTCCGCAAAGCCAAGATAAACCGCAGCTCGGTTATTGAAAACGTTACGAATTGTCCCCCAGACGATAACAGTCTGGCCTGCATACTCCCGCGCTTGGGTGTAGGGAATAATTGGCTCAGCCTCTGTAAAGTGCCTCTGATTATAGCCATACAGAGAAAGCATTATCCCGATAGTAGCCGCGAACAGTGCCAGCAACACGACCCAGATTGTCTTCGTCATAGCCGTCTCGCAAGATTTTTTACAAGAAATCTCTTAGCGGTGCAAGAGCCGTCCCACCCACGGGCGCCATGCCCAGCCCTGACGCAGCTCGCTCCAGTGCTTGACTGTCAAAATAGCCCAGCACCCTAGCCCAATCCCGACCCAGCTCTCGACCCCGCGCACGAGCAGATAGAGCACAAAACAAAACATCGCGACGAAGACCGTCCAGCCGTCACGAGCACTTAGTGCGTACCAGAACGCCAGCAACGCTCCGAGCACCGTGGGGCCCTCCCATAGATTGACCCCCGTCCAGACCCCAAACGTCACAGCAACGGCCTTGCCACCACGTCCGCGCAGCCACGGCGAGAACGCATGGCCTAGCACCGGCGCCACCGCTACGGGAATCAACGATGCCCCTTCAAGACCTCCAAGGAAACACGCTGCCAGCACTGGAGCAGCACCTTTGGCGTAATCCAAGAGCACCCCCAAAACCCCTAAGGTGCGCCCGCCCGCCCGAAAGAGATTGCTCGCCCCTGGGTTGCCGTCGCCCACGGTGCGAATATCTCGCTTGAGCACCAGCAGCCCTAGCCAATACGAGAACATCAACGAGCCAGCGCAGAACCCCAGCACCGTCCAGAACAAGATGCTCATCTCACCACCAGCGCCACGGCACGCGCGGCAAGACCCGCTCCTTCCAGGTCGCCTGACCACGCACGGTGCGCAGCAACGACCGCCACGCCAACCATATGACCAGCGCTATGCTCACGGGATATCCCAGCGCCCACGCTACAGGATACCCCCAACGCCTATGCGACACCCCCCACAATCCCAACGATAGCCCCACAGCCATCGCCGCCGGCCGCACATCTCCCAGGGGCATCCCAATAAGATGACTTAGCACTATAATCAACGGCTCGAACGTCATCACTCCTAGCCAGAGCCAGATAAAGATAAACCAACCCAAACGATACCCAAACGCTGCCAGGAGATTCTTGGTCAAGCCCTCAGAAAGCTCGTGGTAAGAGCGATACATACGGCATCGCACGAGGTCTGTGCCGTCGAGCAGCCTCCAGCGCAGCCCGGACTGCTTCACCCGTCGAGCCAGCGCCAGGTCTTCGACGGCACTCTGGCGCACTGCCTCGTGGCCCCCAATCGCTTCATAAGCACTGCGCCGAAAGAGCAGGAACTGCCCATTGGCTGCGGAGAGAGCCGCCCACCGCGTAGAATACGCCAACCCCAAGGGCAAAAACGAAAGAATGCTCCACGGGATGACGGGGATAATCAGACGTTCGCTCCACGAACCGACTTCTTCGTGCACAAACAGACTAAGAAAATCCAAGTTCTCTGCTGTCAGTGCTCCGACAGCATGGGCGAGCGTTCTCGGATGGTGACGCGTATCGGCGTCGGTGAAGAGCAAGAGTTCCCCCGAAGCGTACTGTGCCAGTTGATGACACGCCCAGCTCTTCCCTACCCACCCCGACGGAGGTGGCCCCCCATGGAGAACAATGAGACGAGGATGCCCCGCAAAGCGCTCTCGCAATAGGCTCACGGTCTTGTCGTCGGATTGGTCATCCAGAACGATCACTTCAAAGTTCTCGTACTCTTGAGCGAGCAACGATTCGACACACGGGACGATATTCTTCTGTTCGTTGCGGGCCGGCACCAAGATCGAGACGCGCGGGCCATAGCGAGCCGGCGAGTACGTCCCAAGACGCTTGCGCAACAACCATAGATTCGTTATCGCAATAAGCACCAGACATGCCAAAAAAACAACGACGCTGTATTGATGCTCAACCCAGAAGCCTTGCATGATACAAGCGATCTTGCTCTAAGTTATCAAGCAAGCTGTAGCTTGTCAACAACTATCTGGCGAGCAACCGTTTGAGCCGCTTCGCGCGTGTCACGCCCAGCTTGACAAGTGCCTCGCGTTATGGTATGCTTGCCCCAATATATGTGAAATCATATATCTGGGTGATCATAGTGTCTCTCAAACACGCGCTGTTGGGCTTTCTGAGCTTTGGGCCAGCGACGGGCTACGAGCTGAAGCACGCATTTGAAAACTCGGTGCAGCACTTCTGGAACGCCGATCTCAGCCAGATCTATCGGGCCTTGGAGAGCCTAAAAGAAGAAGGGCTGGTCACGATGCGCGTGGAACAGCAAGAGTCCAAGCCTCCAAAGCACATCTACTCGCTCACCAAGAGCGGACGAGCGGAACTCCTGCGCTGGCTCAGCGAGCCCATAGTCGAGTTGCCCACCGTGCGCAACCCGTTTCTCTTGAAGATCTTCTTCGGGGCACTCCTCCCCAGAGAGATCGTGTTGGAGCACCTGCGACGCTTTGACCAAGCGCTGCACGAGCGCCTTGAGGTCTACAAGCAGATCGAAGCGTATCTACCCAAGCGCTGCCGCGAACAAGGACTCCACGAGCACGAGCCATTCTTGATGGCCACAGTGCTCCTGGGTATGAAGAACCTTAAAGCAACTCAGCAATGGTGTCGCGAGCTGATCTCTGAACTCGAACAACGCTAAAGGAGCTGCGTATGATCCTGGAGACAAGAAATCTCACGAAGATCTATCGTGTTGGCAAGGAAGAGATTCCCGCGCTGCGCGGGGTCAACTTCACGTTAGAAGCCGGCGATTTCGTCGTGATCAACGGTCCGTCTGGCTCCGGCAAGACGACGTTTCTCAATCTTATCGCGTGCATAGATAAGCCGACATCAGGAGAGGTCTATATCGACGGGCAGCCGACCAGCCAGCTCTCTGAAGGGCAATTAGCGGAGCTGCGCAAGCGCAAGATCGGGCTGGTCTTTCAGACGTTCAATCTCATCCCCGTCTTGTCGGCCTATGAGAACGTTGAGTATCCCCTGATCTTACTGGGGGTTAGCCGTAAAGAACGCTATCAGCGCACGATGGCGCTCTTAGAAGAAGTCGGCCTTAAAGACTTAGCGAACCGTCGGCCCGATGAGCTTTCGGGAGGCCAACGCCAGCGCGTTGCTATTGCCCGAGCGCTCGTCACCAATCCCAAATTAGTGCTCGCTGACGAGCCGACAGCCAACTTAGATTCTGAGACGGGCAAGCAAGTGATGTCGATTATGAGACGGCTCAATGAAGAGCACCACGTTGCGTTTCTCGTCGTCACCCATGATCCCATGGTAACGCAGTACGCGCAGCGCACTGTGAAGATTCGCGATGGGCAGCTCTTCGACGGAGGGCGCACGAATGGAGCTTAAGCTGCTCATTCCCTTAAGAAATCTCTCGCGCAATCGTCGCCGTACGCTGCTCAGCTTAGCTATTATCGCCCTGGGCACGGCGATGATCTATGCCGTGCGCGGCTACGTCGACGAGAGCCTCTTGAACTATCGCGCGAGCACTGTGCAACAGTTTGGGAACTTGCAGATTGCTTCGCCCTTGTTGTGGGCAGAGAAGACCGAGAATTTTCAGTATCTCATCGCTCCAGAGAAAGTCGCCCAGATTGTCAAGATTTTGCAAGAAACCCCTGAGGTAACGGCGTATACCGTCCAGCTCACTCTATCAGGCCTAGCGATCACTGAGCGTAAGACGAAAGTGGTGAGCGCTACGGCTCTGGAGCCGCAAAACCAAGCCTTGGACTATAATGATCTTGTCGTAGAGGGATCGGGGTTGAATCCCAACGACCGCGCGAAAGCTTTGATCGGGCGTACTCTTGCTGAAGAGCTCCAGCTTAAGCCCGGTGATTTCTTCACTATGACGACGACGACAGTCGATGGCGCCTACAACGTCGGCCCCTTGCAAGTCGCGGGCATCTATACGCTGAATAACGCCATCGCTGAGGGCCAGCTTATCTTCCTACCCCTCAGCTATGGGCAGGTGCTTCTGGACACTGCAGGGGTTGCGAAAGTCATCGTCACGATAAATAATATTGACGACACGGAGCGCGTCGCAACGCTGGTGCAACGCAAGCTTGCTGAAGCGGGCCTCGACTTTGAGGTGCGCACGTGGGAGCAGCTTGCGGAGTTCTACCGTCAAATTAAGAGCTTCTTTGATATTCTCTTTGGGTTTTTGACCATTGCTGTCTCGGTGTTGGTTTTCTTTATTGTTTTGCAGGTGCTGACGCTCTCGTTTCTTGAGCGCACCCGCGAGGTCGGGACGATTCGAGCTATTGGGACCAAGCGCTATCAAGTCTTCTTGATGTTCTTCATGGAGAGCGTCTTTTTGGGTGCTCTGGGAAGTCTTATAGGGATTATAGGTGGCTGGATAGTAGGCCAGGGCTTCAACACGTTAGGGATCGGCTGGACGCCGCCGGGAGCGCTTGAACCCATCCCTGTACGGGTGCGCTTAGAGCTTCTGAACGCGATTGCGCCGTTCATCATCAGCACCGTAGCGACGGTGCTCTCGGCGCTCTACCCGGCCTTGCATTCCGCACGACTCAACGTCGTGGAAGCGCTCGCGTCCAAGTGAAGGAGATTGAACGATGTTTTTGAAAATTGCTGCACGGAATGTCCTGCGCAACAAGCGCCGCACCGCGTTCAGTTTAGGGGTGACTGCCCTTGGCGTCGCGATTCTTTACTTCGTCATGGGTTTTATCACTGAGAGCTTTGATTCCATCAAGATAAATCTTGCGCGAGAGATCGGCGCGGTGCAGATCGCTGATGCGAAGCTCTTTGATAACAAGGCCGAACGCTATGAGTATCTCATCTTACCCCAGACTCTCGAGCAGATCGTAGCACTGCTCAAAGACGATCCGAAGGTTATAGGCTACACCTGGACGTTAGGCTTTGCTGGACTGATCGGCAACGAGAAGAACAGCACCTTAGTAGTCGGGCGCGGGCTCATCCCCGGTAACCCTATAGAAGACTACAGTCGGGTCGTCGTGGACGGGCGCCCTCTCACAAACGACGGCACGCCCCAGATCTTAATTGGACGGCGACTCGCTGAGAAACTTAACGTCCGCCCTGGCGATATTATCAACGTCGCTAGTGGCACAGCCAACGGCGCGTTCAACGCTGCGAGTGCTACGATCGTCGGTATCATTCGTTACAATAACATCACGCAAGAGGGCCAGATCGGTATAGTGAATCTCGAGTTTGCGCAGCAGCTGTTGCGCACCCAAGGGGTCGAGCGCGTTATTGTTCAGCTCAAAGACCTCGATCAAGCCGAAGCGTTCGCCCAAGAGATCAAAGCAAAGCTCACTCAAGTAGGGATCGCGCTGGATGCGCGCCCGTGGCAGAAGCTCACCAATTTCTATGATTCGATTCGCGCGTTCTGGAACGTCTTCGCCGCGTTCACGACGATGGGGGTCTTTGTATTAGTCTTCTTCAGCGTCTTAGAAGTCTTAACGATGTCGTTCTTGGAGCGCACGCGTGAAGTTGGCACGATCCGGGCTATCGGGACAAACAGATCCCAAGTCTTCCGTATCTTTATTGCTGAAGGGACGATCTTAGGAGTGTTTGGAGGCTTGCTGGGAGTGGCCTTGGGCACAGTTCTGGGACTATGGCTCAACAGCGCTTCGATCCGATGGCTGCCGCCGGGGGCGCTGGATCCTGCTCCGGTGCGGATCGCCGTCAATCTGTCTGTTGCCGTCGTGCCATTCTTAACGGCCTTGATCTCGACGTTCCTAGGCACGCTCTACCCAGCGTGGAAGACCGCACGCAAAAATATCGTTGAGGCGTTAAGCTATGTCTAAGACATTCAAGAAAGGAGCAGTTATGAAGAGACTGACGCAGTACGTTCTGTTGGCCGTTCTTGCGGTCGCCGTGTCGGGGATCGTTCTCGTGGCGCAACAGGCGCCCACGGACGATCAGCTTTTGGAGGCGTTCGACAAGGCTCGCTTTGTCGAATCACCATCGTTTACAATGACCGTCGAAGTCGTCGCTGATAGACCTGACGGCACCAAGCAAGCGGTTGTCCAGCTGTACTTCAAAGAGATCGAAGGGAGGCGCTATGCACGCATCGAGTTCTTATCTCCTGAAGAACTGAAGGGCCAAGTCTACCTCAGCACCCCTGATGGGGTCTTCTTCTGGCAGCCGGGCCTGGCAACTCCACTCAAAGTGAGCGGACGTCAACCGGTCTTCGGTGACTCCAGCGTATCTGAGACTGTGGGCATCCAGTTCAAGGGCGACTACAAAGTTAAAGCGCGCAAAGACGTGACGCTCCCAGGCAACAAAGCCGGTCTAGAAGTTGAGCTTGAGGCCACGGAGAAGAGCGTGGCGTTCCAAAAGGTCACAGTGACGGCTGACAAGGCGACGCTGCGCCCTGTAAAAGCTCGGCTCTTCGCGCTCAGTGGCGACCCGCTCAATGACGTCACGTACCAAGAGTACGCTACCCTCGACAAAGACGAGTATGTGAAGAAACAGTTGATCGAAAATCAGCTCATTAAGACTAACAAGACTTTGCTGACGATCACCAAGATCGAAGCCAAAGATCTCCCCAACGATCTGTTTGACCCTAATAAATTAGGGAAGTGAGAGCTGTGCGAGTGCGTTGGGTGCTCGTAGCTGGAGCACTGCTACTGAGCTTGACAGCGGTGGGGCAAGAGATCCCCTTGAGAAGCGAGCTGAGCGAACTGAAGCGCGAGGCGCTCGCGGTCTTCTCTGAGATTTTTCAAAACGGGAGCGCCGCGGAGCGCCTCAGCGCTGTGAATAGCCTCGTGCGCAACGGCGACGACTCTGTCGTCCCGCTCTTGGCAGAGCGTTTGCTCAACGACGACGCATCATTTGTGCGACGTGCAGCAGCCGAAGGGCTCTTTCAGTTTAATTCCGTGCACGCGGCGGCCGCACTGCGGCAAGCAGCCCGCACGGATAGCGTCGCCAGCATCCGGTGGGCTGCGGCCATCTCATTAGGAGAACCCGACATTATCACGGAGCTGCTCGCTGAGCGCGAGACGCTCGCTGCAGCAGCCGTCTCCCTACAAGAGCCAGCGTTTGCAGCGCGTCTCCCTAGGGTCTTATGGCCCACAGCGGAGATCTCCTTGCTAAAAGCCTTCCCAGATCGCGAGGCTTTTAACGTTGTCGAGCGCGCTGCGATCTTGAAGGCACTTGCGCAGTTGCGTTCCCTGGCAGCCATCACGCTCTTCACCCAGACACTAGGTGACCCAACAGAGGACCCATTCGTGCGCGGCTCCGGGGCGTTCGCGCTGGGAGTCTTGGAGGTGCGCAACGCCGTGCCGGAGCTAATCGCAGCGCTATCTATAGACTCAGAAGCGATCCAAGTCGGTGCTGCTGGGGCGCTAGGGGTGCTTCGCGATCCCGTGGCTCTGGGCGCCTTGAGCGATCTTTTGCTTATAGGGCGCTCTCCACAAGCACGTGTCGCGGCTGCCAATGCGCTGGCACCGTTAGGCATCCAAGCCGTGTCGGCGCTGGCTCAGGCACTGCTCAGCGATGAGGTGCCGATAGTGCGCCAAGCGGCCCTGCGCGCCCTGCACCAGATCAAGGGAAGAGAAGCCACCCAAGCCGTGCTCGCTTTTCTCGCGAGCAATTATCTGCAGCAATGCGATCCAAGCGCGTGCGGAAGTCTCGCACTTGAGACCCTCAAAGCATTGGCAGAGCTCGGCCAAGCTCAGCTCGCTTTACAAGTGACTCAAGCGACGCTCGATGCTCTGCGCGAGGCGCTCCCGTTTCTATTCATCTTCGCTGAGGGTGATCTTGTTCAGACGTTGAGCATTGTCGGGCGTGTCGCTCCGGAGCTCTTTGATATCGTGCTTAAAGATCCTAGCCCATTCGTGCGCGCGCTGGGAGTCGCTGCGTTCTCTGTCGTCTACCAAGCTGAATCGCGAGCGACGCTTCTCAAGTATCTCTCAGACGAGAGCACGCTGGTGCGTCGGGCAGCTCTGGAAGGGCTTTCCCTATGGGCTACACCCGATGATGCTAAGCTATTAGCTCAGTTTGTCGCCGACCGTGATCCGCGCACGCGCGTCGCAGCGCTCTCAGCGCTAGCTCGCGTGGGCGATAGGCAAGCCTTAGAGCCGTTGCGTCGGGCGCTGCGCTCGGAGACTCTCGCTGTGCGCCTAGATGCTGCTGGGACAGCTCTCGCGTTCGCCATCCGATGGATCAAGACGCCACAGCTGGCTCTTCCCTAAGTGACGATGCGCATCTGCGACGTTCATCTGGGGTGATACCTAAATATCTATGCCCAAGATCCATAGACTTTCGCGCGTCCAGATCGTGCCCGCGGACCTAGAGACGGTCTGGAAGTTCTTTGCTACTCCCCGGAATTTAAACGAGCTGACTCCACCAGAGATGTGCTTCACTATTCTCTCTGGGGCCGACGAGCCTATGTATCCGGGGCAGCTGATTGAGTACCGCATTCAGCTTGTCCCCGCTGTGGTTGTCCACTGGCTGACTGAGATCGTCCACGTCGAACCCCAAAGACGCTTCATTGACGAGCAGCGCTTTGGGCCCTATCTGTTCTGGTATCATGAGCATCGTTTCACACCCGCTCCGGAAGGGACGTGCATCGAAGACCACGTGGCATATGCACTTCCGTTCGGCCCCATCGGGGAGCTAGCTCATGCGTTGTGGGTGCGGCGACGGCTTGAGTATATCTTTGATTTCCGTCGTCGCGCGATTGAGAGGATCTTCGGCGTACCCTGAGCCAGCGCACGTAATGCCCTCGGCTCCGATGGTGACGAATGTCCCATCTTGATCCCCTTGACATACCCTAGGGGGTATGGTATAATGGCCGCCGAAGATACCCTACAGGGTAGAGTATAGAGGAGGGAACATGACGACAGCAGTCAAGCAGGCAACAGAGTGGACGGTCCAAGAGCTCAAGGACCATCTCGATCGCGGTGAATCGTTCTTTCTTTTCGATGTGCGCAATCGCGATGAGTTTTCGACTTGGAAGATCGAAGCTCGGACGAAGCTGCCGACCCTCAATGTGCCGTACTTTGAAATTTTAGAAGAGGGCGGCAAGGACGACGTTGTTGAGTCAGTCATCGCCTACGCGCAGGCCAAGCTCGTCTCTCAGCTTCCCACGGACAAGACGATCTTGGTCGTCTGCGCCAAGGGCGGGACTTCGGCGCTCGTCGCGGAAGGTCTACGTCAGATTGGGTATAACGCCGTCAATCTCGCAGGGGGCATGAAAGCGTGGGGCGACTTCTATCAGATCAAGTCCGTTGTTGAATCTCCTGCGCTCAGCATCTATCAGATCAGCCGTCCTGCGCGCGGCTGCCTCAGCTATGTCATCGCGTCGCAGGGCGAAGCTGCGATCGTCGACCCGTTACGGCATATCGAGCACTATCTCGATTTTGTCAAAGAGAAGAAGCTCTCAATTAAACTCGTGCTCGACACCCACGGCCATGCCGATCACATCAGCGGCGGGCGCGCCCTCGCTGACCGGGTCAACGCCCCGTACTATCTGCATCCCTACGATGCCATTCATCCGATTGACGTGCTGCCGGCCAAGCTCAGTTTTGAATTCTTACGCGACGGGCAAGAGTTCTCCATCGGCAGCGCTAAGATCAAGACGATTCACATCCCAGGGCACACGCTGGGGAACGTCGTCTATCTTGTCAATGAGAAGTATCTCTTGACAGGCGACAGTATCTTTATTGAATCCGTAGCTCGGCCGGACTTGGGCGGGCGCGGGGAGACATGGGCCCCTCTGCATTATCGTTCGTTGGAACGCTTGCTGAAGCTCTCCGATAGCACGGTCATTCTGCCGGGGCACTTCAGCCAGCCCAAAGAAGCCAACGCTCAGGGGCTCTTCATGGCCACGCTGGGCGAACTCAAAGCCCAGAACGAAGGGCTCCAGATGGTGCAGAGGGGTGAGAAGGCTTTCGTCGACTACATGCTGAGCAGCCTGCCGACCTTCCCGCCGCAGTATGTGGACATCAAGCGCGTGAACGCAGGACTGCTCAACCCTGATGAAGAGAAAGCGTCGGAGCTAGAATTGGGCAAGAACATCTGCGCGCTGGCGCAGGCGTATCGCGACTAAAAGGGTGATCTAGGATGCAGTTTGACAGAGTTCTCGACGTGCGCGGCTTGGCGTGCCCCATGCCCATCGTCAAGGCACGCCAAGAGATCAATCAGCTCCAAGTCGGTCAGGTGCTCAAGGTCTTGAGCACGGATCGCGGCTCGGTGAAGGACTTTCAGGGCTGGGCCCAGACGGCGAAAAATATTCAGTTGCTTGCTCAAGAGACTGAGAAAGAGAACGACAAAGAGATCTACGTGCACTACGTCAAGCGCGTAAGCTAGGAGGAGCTATGGAGAAGCAATTACATTCAGAGCTGAAAGCGAACGGGCGCGGCCTGGAAGAGCGTATCGCGGCGCTGGAGGCTAAGCTCGCGACCATAGAAGAGAGACTCCCCGACGATCGTGTCTCGTTGGTCGTCTTCTCTGGGGAATTAGATCGGGTGCTGGCGGCGTTCGTGATCGCCACGGGCGCCGCCGCCCTCGGACAGCACGTCTCGATCTTCTTCACGTTCTGGGGACTGAACGCCCTGAGGAAGAAGAAGGTGCTCTCGGGCAAGAAATTTGGCGAAAAGCTCATGGCGCTCATGGCGCCGTCGAGCTCGCAGAGCCTGCCCGTCTCGAAGATGAATTTCTTCGGAATTGGCGCGAAGATGCTGCGCGCGATGATGCGCGACAAGAACGTCTCGTCGCTTGAAGACTTGATGCAGATGGCGCGTGATCTAGGTGTGCGCATAGTCGCGTGCGAGATGTCGCGCGACGTCATGGGCATCAAAGACGACGAGCTGATCGGTGGTCTAGAGTTTGGCGGGGTCGCGAGCTTCTTGGGCGACGCGCTCAAGTCCAAGGCGACGCTCTTCATCTGAAGGAGGAGAGTATGAGTGCAAACGCGTTGGGCCATCGGGTGATGAAGGGGCTTTTGGGCATCGAAGCTCCTCGCGAGATCGCCAAGCTTGTGCCGGGGGTAGTGCTTTCAGTAGCCGTGATGCTCGTGGCGCTTCCCCTGGCGGATCTCATCGGGGCGTGGATTCTCAGATGGCAAGGGATTGATCCGGCGGGCAAGGCGAGCCCGCTCTCTGGGGTCTTGGTCGCGATCGTGCTGGGGATGCTCATAAGCAATCTCGTGCGGCTCCCTGACTTGTTTAAGGACGGCATTCGCTTTAGCGTCACCAAGCTCCTGCGCTTGGGCATTATCTTAGTGGGGATCAAGCTCAGTCTTCTGGACGTGCTTAAGCTCGGCGCGTGGGGGATTCCCATCGTCGCTGTGGCGATCTTCAGCGGGCTGATCTTCGTCAGTTGGTTCAATAAGCTGTTGAAGCTGCCTGATCGTTTGGGGACGCTGATCGCCGCGGGCACCGGGATTTGTGGTGTCACAGCAATCGTTTCGACTGCTCCAGCGATCAAAGCGGAAGAGCGTGAAGTCGCCTATGCCGTTGCGAACATTACGCTCTTTGGGCTGCTGGGGATGTTTCTTTATCCGTATATCGCGCCCATGATTTTACAGACGTCGGAGCAGATCGGACTTTTCTTAGGAACAGCCGTGCATGAGACTTCCCAAGTTGTGGGTGCAGCGCTCACGTACAAAGAAGTCTTCGGAGACGATACGGTGCTCAAAGCGGCTACGGTGACGAAGCTCACGCGCAATCTCTTCTTAGCCGTGGTCGTGCCGTTGCTGGCGCTTCTTTATTTAAGACGTCAAGGCGGGACGAGCGCGCGTGTCAGCGTGCGCAGTTTATTGCCGGTCTTTGTACTGGGCTTCGTGGCGATGGCTCTCGTGCGCTCGCTGGGCGATTTAACACTTCAGGGTGGCGCGGCCTTGGGGATCTTCGATAGCGCGACGTGGAAGTCGTTGACGACCCAGCTTGGGGATCTGTGGGGCTCGAAGTATCTACTCGGCACGGCAATGGCCGGGGTTGGGCTAGGCACGAGCTTCTCGGTCTTCAAGGGTGTAGGCTTAAAGCCCTTTGTAGTTGGGCTTGCGGGAGCGGCACTTGTAGGAGTAGTCGGGATGGTGCTGGCGCTCTTGATTGGTCAATTCGTCCACTTATAGGAGGACCCGCTATGGCGATGCGTGAACTGATCAGATCGCGCACCGAGATAGGCTTGTGGAGTCAGCTCCCTGGTTGGCTCAGGTGGGGAGCGATGATCGGGCTTGTCCAAATCTTCGCGATGGTGACCGTTGGGCCGCTGGGGGTCTCTACAGCGTATCCCCAATTTGTCGGATTTGTGCTCGATAGGATCTTTCCCGGCTTCGCTCAAGACCAGTCCTATCTGCGCGAGATCGGCGCGCAGATCGGCTGGGAGGTTATGCTCGTCTTTGGGCTCTTTCTTGGAGCGATGTTGGCCGCAGCGTTAAGCCGGTGGCGTAATCGCTCTTTGGGACTGCAGATCTCGGTTGCGCCGGTAGCCGTGAAGGGGTTTACTGACGGCAAGCTCAGGCGCTATGCGCGCGCGTTCCTCGGCGGGTTTCTCTTTATCTTCGGGGCACGTCTTGCTGGAGGCTGTACTACAGGGCATATTTTGAGTGGGCTCACCCAGATGGCCCTCAGCGGCTTGGTCTTCGCTGTGGCGGCCTTCGGCTCGGGGATGCTTATCGCAAAGCTCTTCTTTCGTGAGCCCACAAAGGAGTGAGGGCTATGGACATGAGATTGCTCTTGGGCTTGGTGACAGGAATCGGCTTTGGGTTTGCGCTGCAGCGCGCGGGGTTCTCGCGCTGTAATATCGTCCATCGCGGGTTATGGCTCAAAGATTTCACTATGCTGAAGGTGATGCTCACGGCTATTGTCGTAGGCTTGGTGGGAGCGCATCTGATTGGGACATTCGCTCCCGACCTGGTGCACTTCAAAGTGAAGTCGCTCTATCTATGGGGCGTAATCGTCGGCGGGCTGATCTTCGGGATTGGGATCGCCCTGGGAGGGTATTGTCCCGGCACAGCGCTGGTTGGCTTGGGCTCCGGGGTTGGGGAAGGCGTCTCAGCGGTTCTCGGAGGGCTAGCTGGAGCGCTCGTGTTCATCTTCGCGTACCCTGTGCTGAAGCCTGTGTTAATTGAGCCGGCCGATCTCGGCAAGGTGACGATCCCTTCAGTGTTTGGGAGTCCGGCTCTGCCGACGGCGTTGATCGTTGCGGCGCTCTTAGTAGGAGTGATCGTAGGGCTAGGGCGGCTTGAGCAGAAAGGAGCTTCGCGATGAACACGAAGACCGAAGAGCTGCGCCTTGTCAGTCCCGAGGATAAGCGGGAGCTCGCGGCACGGCTAGCGCGCATCGAGGGCCAGATCCGCGCAATCTGGGAGATGATCGAGCGCGAAGAGAGCTGCGAGCTGGTCGCGCAGCAACTGGCTGCGGCCCGTGAGGCGTTGAGCAAGGCCTTTTCCGAGCTGATAGCCCGCACTATCGAGCGCAATTGCCTTGAGGGCAAGATGGCTGAACCCACATCTAAAGCCAAGCTCTTAGCGATGGTGCGCATCCTCACGCGCTATGCGTAATAGGCGTGTAGGTTCGGCGCACTCCGCTAATCGACATGGTTGGTGATAAGGGAGGTATCTATAGCGACAGAACACGAAGGGCCTAGCGAGGAGATGCGAACCCGCGTCTCCTTGAGGCAGCTTGAGGGTTTTCGGTTTGAAGTGACTACGGACACGGAGCAGGGCAGCTGGGTATCTATCATGGACGAGCCTCCACCGCTGAGCGCGGGAGCGGGCCCCAATGCTGCCCGAATGTTGGCTTTTGCCGTCGGGCACTGTCTATCAGCAAGCTTGCTCTTTTGCCTTCAGAAGAGCCGATGCCAATAGCCTCCGGCGTCGAGACGAGCGTCGAAGCGGTCATACGACGCAATGAGCGGGGGCGGTGGCGCATCGCGCAACTCACTGTGGACCTTCAGCTGCCGCCGCTAGCTGAGCAGAGCGCGCTGGAGCGCTGCCGCTCGATCTTCGAGGACTACTGCATCGTGACGGCCAGTGTGCGCCAGGGCATCCCTGTTGAGGTGCACCTCCACACGGGGGCTAGCGATGGCACACATACAGCCCATAGAATATAAAAAGAGAGGAGGAGCTATGCCATTGCTTTCAGAGCAGAACAGACGCCATGTCCAAGAGCATCTGCGTAAGCTCGAGAACACCGTCACGATTCACTACTTCACGCAGGAGTTCGAATGCGAGCCGTGTCAGATCACTCACGAGCTTCTCAAAGAAGTCACAGCGCTTTCAGATAAGATCGTGCTCAAAGTCTACGAGTTCAAGAACGAGCA
>JAUQPG010000038.1 GCA_030550495.1 Candidatus Bipolaricaulota bacterium
GCTGTGATCTCATGAGCGAGAGCCAAGGCCGCAACTCGTTGAGGATCAGGCGTCCTCAGCTTGACCCCGATAGCGAAGAGATCCGCAATCGCCTGAGAGACCTCTGCCGATGGGAACCGTCCCCTCCGCGAAGCCACAATGAAGCCGTTGACAGTTTCGTAGAGCCATAGCGTCGGGGCGCACATCTCTACAGATTTTTTCAGACAATCATCCCGTAGAGCTACGGCTTGAGAAACACATTCTTCGTCGTCCAATTGCCACTTAAGCGCTACCGAAGCATCTATCACGACCTTGGTCTTCCCAGCGCGCTTGGCTTTTGGGCTCATCGGCGGCGTCCTTCTCGGATAAGCTCTGAAGCCTTTATGCCAATAGGACCTATGCGAGCTCGCCGCTCATCCATACGAGCGGCAGCGCGCAACGCTTCCGACGGCTCAGCAAAACGTCGCAAGAAACCTTCTAAAAACGCCTTGATAGGGATCACCTGGCCGTTCTCTTCATGGGGATAGATATCTATGGGGTGTCCTTTTTCGTCGTAGATGACCAAGGCAGGCACTTCTTTGCCAAAGAAGCGCCCTGGATGACGTTTACTGCCGAAGACTTGCCGGACTCTATACTTGCGCACAACAGACGGCATCACAGCCTCTATGTAAGCCTTCATGAGGGCTTCATCGGATAAAGCGCTGGTCTCCACCATCTCAAGCCGGACTCCTCGCGCGGCGAGCTCTTCCAACATACCGCGAAGCTCGCCGAGCTGAGCCCCTTTATCTGCCCGGTAGTACAATCTCATTTTCATATCTACCCCCCCCCTCTACTCCTCCACCCCTTAGGCTAGCATATGATGCAGCTAGGTGTCAAGCCTCAACATGGCCACGTTTTGCACCCCGCCCATGATTTACGCTATGATAGTCTCAAGCGAAAATCTCCGAGGTGATCCTTCGTCATGAAGCTCGAAGATATAAAAACGATCACCGTGCTGGGCGCGGGCACGATGGGCCACGGCATCGCCGAAATCGCTGCTCTTGCTGGATATAAAGTCAAGATGCGCGATATCAGTGAAGAGCTTGTAAAGAAGGGCTACGATCAAATTGCGTGGAGCTTAAAGAAGCTTGCCGAGAAGGGCACGATCTCCCCAGAGAAAGTCGACTCTACTTTGAAGCTCATCACCCCCTTGGTCGATCTCAAAGAAGCCGTCGCTGATGCTGATGTCGTCATCGAAGCGGCCCCAGAGATCATGAGCTTAAAGCTCGCACTCTTCCGCGAAGTCGACACGCTCTCCCCTCCCCACGCTATTTTGGCCAGCAATACAAGCTCGCTCAGCATCTCCGAGCTGGGGAGAGCCACCCAGCGTCCGGATAAAGTCGTAGGGATGCATTTCTTTAATCCTGTCGTGCGCATGGCCCTAGTCGAGGTCATCAAGGGCGAAAAGACTTCGGAAGAGACGATGCAGCTCATCGTCGAGCTGACTAAGAAGCTGGGCAAGACCCCCATTCGTGTAGAAAAAGACGTGCGGGGCTTCATTGTCAACAGAATCTTAATTGGGCCCTATCTCTTTGAAGCAGCGTGGATGGTCTCGCGCGGCGAAGCGACCATCGAAGAGATCGATAGCAGAATGAGATATTACGAAAACTTCCCCATGGGGCCGTTTGAGCTCCAAGACCTGACGGGCATCGATGTCGGCTACAATATTATGAAAGAAGCAGGCTTTGATATTCCGCCGATTATTGAGCAAGCCGTCAAAGAAGGGCGTCTGGGGCGCAAGACCGGCCGCGGCTTTTATAACTATAAAGACGGCGGGGCTAACTACTCCCGCGAGGCCGGCCAACGATTCGATCCCATGCCGTTTTATGCGCTCATGACCAACCAAGCCGCGTGGCTGATCGAGCAGGGGGTCTCCACAGCTGATCAGATAGACTTAGCGTGTCAGTTGGGCTTAAACTTCCCTGAGGGGATCTTGCGCCGCGCCGACAGAATTGGACTAGATAAGATCCTCGCCACGCTTGACCAGCTCTACGCTAAGCACAAAGCAGAGCGATACCAAGCGACAGCGCTCCTGCGCCAGATGGTCCAGGCCGGCAAGACCGGCGAGGCTGCAGGCGAGGGGTTCTATCAGTATAAGACCCAGCACACCGAGTACCAGACGCTTAAGCTCGAAATCGACAGAAAGACGCACGTCGCTTACGTGACGTTGAATCGCCCACAAAAGCTCAACGCGATCAATGCGGAGATGCGTCAAGAGCTGCCCAAGGCGTTGGACGAGCTAGGAAAAGATCCCGACGTGCGAGTGATCGTGCTCAAGGGTGCAGGGGGCAAGGCGTTCAGCGCTGGCGCTGATATTACAGAGTTTACCCAAGGCAAGCCCTATCAGTTTGTCGAGCTGGGGGAGTTCTTCCGGGCTCCAGAGCTCTGCCCAAAGCCCGTCATTGCAGCGATTGACGGGTTTGCGCTTGGGGGCGGGTTGGAGCTCGCGCTCGCGTGTGATTTTCGCCTAGCGAGCAAACGGAGCGAGCTGGGACAACCCGAAATTCACTTAGGGCTCATCCCCGGTGGGGGTGGCACGCAGAGACTGCTTCGCCTTATAGGCCCATCGCGCGCGAAAGAACTCTGTATGCTGGGCGAGCGCATCAGTGCCGAGCAAGCCGCCCAGTGGGGCCTGGTCGATCACGTCTACGAGAACGAGAAGTTCGAGCAAGAAGTCAAGGCGTTCGCCGAGAAATTAGCGTCTCGGGCGCCCATCGCTGTGCGCTTCACCAAAGAGATCATCAACGCTGGGGCAGACTGCTCTCTCGACGCAGCGCTCCTTCTCGAGCGCGAAGCGTTCGCGCTGCTTTTCACGACAGAAGACATGACAGAAGGGGTCAACGCGTTCTTGAGCAAGAAGAAGCCCGAGTTTAAAGGGCGATGAGACCCGTTTGACAGCCTTCTGCTCACGGCTTAAACTATGAGCCTAAGAACCATGAACCCTAACGGTGATAGACCATGAACAGTTCGATGACCCGCAGAGCTTTTCTTATTTCGAGCGGAATGGCTCTCGCTGGTGTGCTTATTGGTCGCGTACTGACACCCGCTCAGCAGCCTAAGCCTATACGATTGAGCATGATGCCTGCCCAAGACGTCGTCCCGGTAGCGTTTGCTTTTGAGCAGGGGATCTTCTCAAAGCACGGGGTGAATATCGAGCTTGTCTGCGGGGGCAATGCTCTGGAGCGCAACACAGCATTTCTGAGTGGCCGGCTCGACGCCCTAGCCGTCGATCTGACCAGCGCCGTGCTCTTACTGGGCCGGCAAGCTCAAGGGGCTATCGCCGGCACAGTCTTTGAGCCCGTGCCCGATCCCCGCAATAATAATAACACCGTGCGTACCGTCGCTATGCTCACCCACAAGTTCAGCAGCTATCGCTCGCTCGACGACGTCATCAAGAGCGGCCCTAAGCGCCAGATCACCCTGGTGCAGCCCTCTGATATGGAGTATCTCACAGATACGCTCTTACAGGGTAAGGGCGTCAAGGCGCGCGACGTCGATCAGTACTACACAGGCGTGGAAGACTTCGACAAGATTCAGCTCATCGCACAGATGCTCGGCGCGGGCACGGTGAGCGTCCAAGTCGCGGTCTTACCAGAACCTCACGCCACGCTGACGGAAGTCGTCGCCCAAGCCAACGGGATCGAGATCTTCACTCTGACAGACTACAAGGGGATCGCCGTGCCCCCCAGCGTTCTGTTCTTCAGCCGTCAGGTGCTGCAAGAGCGCGGCGAGACCGTGCGCAAGTTCTTCCACGCGCTGCGAGAATCCATAGCCATGCTCAATTCGAGCTCGCGCGATTTTATCATCGATACGCTTATTCGGGTTGGGGTCAACGTCTGCTTCCCCGAGCTCCGTGGCCAAGAGCTCAAGTTCCCCGAAGGGTGGCGGGAGCGCCTCCGCGTGCCGTACTTCCCGCTGCCACGCGCGCTCCGACAAGATGAGTTCGACGCGCTCGTCAATTGGGCTTTAGGGAAGCGGTACATCCGAGAGAAGATCGCGTTTACTGCAGCCACGGATTTCCGGTTTCTCGGCTAGCCCGATGATTAAGATCGACAGGCTCTGCCTAGAATATCGCGATGGGCGCCAGACTATTCCGGTCATTGACAACCTGTCGCTGGAGATTCGTGAAGGTGAGAGCGTAGCGATCTTAGGGCCCAGCGGCTGCGGCAAGACCAGCTTGCTCTATGCGATCTGTGGGTTAGTAAAGCCTACGGCTGGGACGATCTATGTGGACGGCCAAGCCGTGGAGCGTCCGCGGCGCGACGTCGCGCTCATCTTTCAAGACCTGGGGCTCTTGCCGTGGAAGACCGTCTGGAAGAACGCGAGCCTCTCCTTGGAACTCACTGGCTCACGGGCATCTTTCCCCAAACTCTCTAGCGCTGATGACCCCGCTTTCCAAAAAGAATGGCAGCGCCGCAAGAAGTCGCTCTTCTGGGCATACTTTTGGTTAGTCGTGACAGGGGCATGGGCCGCCGGACAACGCTTCTATCTCGATCGGCCCTTTTCTGCTGCGGTCTATCTTGTCACGTTGGGGCTGGATCTCATCGCTGGGGGCTTCTACTGGAGCGAGGTCCGAAAGATGATCGACCTCAAACCAGGTGCCCCGTGGAGCACGTGGCTGTGGGGTGGGGGGTGGCCTCAAGTGCTTCTCTTTTGTGTAGTGCTCTTGCTCACCGCAGAGTTGATCAGCCGACTTATGTACGATCTGTTCACCATGCCTCGTCAGATTCGCGAAGCCAATCTCTTGATCGCTCAGCAAGTCCAAAACGTCAAACCCTTGCTCGATGAGCTTGGCCTGGACAGCAGATTCTACGATCGCTATCCCCATCAGCTCTCCGGAGGGGAGCGCCAGCGAGTAGCACTCGCACGGGCCTTAGCGACCCATCCGAAAGTCTTGCTCATGGACGAACCCTTAGCTGCATTGGACGCATTCAATCGCGAGCGCATTCAGGATCTGCTCCTGCAACTCTGGAAAGAACGGGGATTCACGCAGATCATCGTGACCCATGACGTCCAAGAGGCTGTCTTCTTGGGATCACGGATTGTCGTGCTCACCGAGCGTCCGGCGCGCATCAAGACGATCATCGACAACCCATGTATGGGGACATCGCGAACGAGTCCAGCGTTCTATGAGAAAGTCTTAGAGCTGCGACGGGAGCTCTCATGAAGCGCCTCGAGAACTATCTAGTCGGCTATATACTAGGGATCGTGCTCTTCTTTGGGGTGTGGTGGCTCGCGAGCTGGGCGGTCTCGGTGTTCGCTGCTAAGCCCTTGCAAGGGGCGGTGCCGCCGCCGCTGCGCGCACTCGCGATCTTCGTGGACGAATGGCTCGATCTGGTCCCGCACTTCTTCGCAAGCGGCTATCGCGTCTTAAGCGGGCTGCTCCTGTCGATCGTCATTGCAATGCCATTAGGGTTGGTCATCGGGCACGAGCGCGTCTTAGATAGACTCCTGAGCCCCTCGATCTATCTGACTTACCCCATCCCCAAGGTCGTCTTCCTCCCGTTGCTCTTCGTGTTCTTGGGCATTTACGACGCCCCAAAGATCGGGCTCATTACACTCGTCCTGGTCTTTCAGCTCTTGTTGTCGACGCGGGACGCCGTGAAGAGCATTCCCAAGAGCCATATTCTGTCGGTTGTGAGCGCTGGGGCGAGCAAATGGCACGTCTATAAGCACGTGATTCTGCCCGCGAGCCTCCCTGCGATGTTCTCTGCACTGAGAATCTCTATCGGCATGGCGATCACGGCATTAGCCCTCACCGAAGCGTTTGCCTCGCGCTACGGGCTCTGGCGCTATATCTACGATCAATGGTCGCGCTACAGCAACTATGAGCGAATGTTTGCGGGAATTCTGGCGATGGGCATCCTCGGCTTGGTCTTCTACGTGGTGATCGATCTTCTGGAGCGCTGGATCTGTCGCTGGCAGCACGTATAAGCTATGAAGCTTCACAAGATCTTAGTCGTGGCAAACTTCAGCAAGCCCCAGATGGAATTGGCCCTTGCTCGGGTCCAGCACCTCGCAGAGTCGCTGGGGATTCACGTCGTAGTGCGGGCGGGCATCGACACTAGCCCCTTGGCTGAGCGCGATTTCGAGCTCGTCATTACCCTCGGAGGAGACGGGACCCTCCTGCGCGGGGCACGGATAGCCACAGAGCTCGATGTACCCATTATGGGGATCAATCTCGGCAGCTTAGGGTTCCTGACAGCCGCGGGGATAGACCAACTCCACAACGCTTTTGAGCGCCTGGCTACCGATAATTTTTCAGTAGAACCCCGTATGCGTATCGCGGCACAGCTCCCATCTCGTCCACAAGTGCAAGGGACAGCTCTCAACGAGATCGGGCTTGTGCACACGGAGATCAGCCGACGCACTGAGATCGAGCTCTTTGTGGACGAACAGGCTCTTGGGGCTTACCCCGGTGATGGCGTGCTGATTGCTACTCCCACGGGCTCAACGGCATATGCGCTCTCTGCAGGAGGCCCGATCATCGCCCCGACGTTAGAATGTCTCGCCGTAGTACCGTTGACTTCGCACCGCCTAGGGGCACGCCCGCTCGTGCTCTCCAGTGAGAGCGTCGTGAGGGCTGTCGCCAAATATCCTGCCCAGCTGCTGGCCGACGGTGATCCTATCGCTGTGCTCGCCCCAGGGGATGCGGTGCAGATTCAGAAAGCTGAGCGCCCTACGCGACTCATCCGGCTCGATTCAGACTTCTGGACAGCCGTGCACCGGCTTTTAAGCTGAACTATTTCTTTGGTGGGCCGGCAATGATGGGAATTTGAATAAAGATACTCTGCGTGAAGCCACTGGGGGTGATGAGCGAGCTCCCAGAGAGGGCTAGCCCTGCAATGCTCACCCCAATAGTAAACTCTTGAGATGTCGAGGTGAAGACGGCCTGGCCGACGAGCTCGATCTCCCCTACCCGAGCCCGAAGCGAATAGGCTTGGCTTGTCAGCCCCACCCCTTGCTCAAACGTTGTGATGCCGAGCAAAGAAGCCGGGCCTACAGCTAACTCAAGCCCGATCTTCTCTTTGCTGATCTTGAAGTCTTTAGGATCAAACTCAAGCTGCCCTATGAAGCTGCCTGGCCCCCAAGCCGTGCGCAACGTGATAGTCGCTCGGCTCAAGGCAAGGTGCAGCCGTTCGTCAAGCACGAAGCTGCTGAGGGTTTCAATCTCGGCAGGCAAGTAGGGCCCTAGGCTGTCGACGCTTACGACAAGGGTCATCTCTTGGTTGACTCGAGCAGGGTCTTGGGCGAGCTTGGCAAGGAGAGCTCGGACTAACGCATCGATATTGCGCAGACGCGCCTCGAGTTGAGCGACGCGCCCGAAATCCCACATCGCTTGCTGCTCAAAAGACTCTCCAGAATGTGGAGCTAACATCAAGCGCTGTATAGTGAGATACGAGATGCCTACCAAGAGCGGAGGAGTGGGAACGACTTGAGAGATCCGCGGGGGCTTTTGCACTGTCGCTAGAGCTATCAGCTCATCATGCTCGAGGTTGCCATGCACATGGAGGGAGAGAACAAAGTCGGCAGAGCATCGTGCGTCAGCACAAGACTGCACTGAGCAGTCTTGGGATGCGCTTCCAAGACCCAGCACGGCCAGAAAAGCTACGACACTGAGAGAAAGCCGAGCACTGCGCATCACGGCGTCATTGTAGGGGATGGGTGGTGCAGAGTCAATAGGGCAAGAGGGAAGGAAGGGCTTGGCTTCTGGTGCCGCTGTCGGATGGTGGGGAAAAATCCTCTCGGTGGGGAGGAGGTCAGGCAGCCCCCAGAGAGGCAAAACCCTGCCATCCGGAGGAAAGCGCCGGAGGCTTTCCCCTTCTGCACAAGAAGCCAAGCCCCATACGTGAAGAGAGTGGGCCAGCTTGGGTACAGTCTGATTGTACGCCCGAGCACGTGCCAATCACATGGAACTTTGGTGAAAATTCGGTGACCATCGGCATTGACGATCTCAAGCTCAGGTGCTAGACTGAGAGCAGCATGATGCGCCTGAGCTTGCGATATAAATTCGTCTTTACCTTGCTAGCGTTCACGCTTCTTGTGGCTGTGCCCTTGGGGATCTTAGCTATCACGCGCTTTTCGGATCTGCTGGAGAGCCAGGTGCGCGTGCGCTGGGAAACTACTACAAAGCTCGTGGGCCCGTTCATATTCCAGAGAGCCTATCCCGCATGGTGTAAAGAGACGCTTTATGGTTCTCAGGATGAAGGCCTTCTCTATCTGAAGCTCATCGTCACGGGGGAAGATATCTGTAGCGAGCATCTCCCGGAGATAAGTGCAGAAGTCCAAAGACAATTAGAGGCCACCCCCATGAATCAGGGGCTCCCGGCTAAACGCGACGTGTTGGTACAGAGGGTTCTTCCCCTGCGAGGCACAGCGTTTCTTCACTTAACGTATATCGAGCCTGTCACGAAAGTCCAGTATAAGATCGAATTCTATGAAGACAGCAGCGGGCAGATCCACCAGCGCGAGATCCGTCAAGAGATCCCCACTTTCTCGGCGCTCCACCTTGGAATTAGCCTCGCTAGCGTTCAAGCACTGGTCCGTCGCGAAGCGACGATGATGGCCCTCGTCGTGGGAGGGTACAGCATCTTGGCCCTCATCATCGCGTTTATGTTCTATAAGATGATCTTAGGGCCAGCGGAGACATTAGCCCACGCGCTGCAGCGCTTCAAGCGTGACCCCTCGGCACGCGCTCACATTGCCACGGGCGACGAATTAGAGATGCTTGCCCATGAGTTCAACGCCCTGGCTGACACCATCGAGGAACGCAATTGCCGACTCGAACAGATCAATGCCGAGCTCGTCAAGGCCAATCGGGCCAAATCCGATTTCCTCGCCATGATGAGCCATGAGCTGAAGACCCCGCTCCACGCCATTCGTGGATACTCGCAACTCTTGTTAGAAGGGGTAGATGGCCCGCTCACCCCAGCCCAGCGAGAAGACCTTGAAAATATCTTAAAGTCCGGAGACCATCTCTTAGAGCTGATCGACAATATTTTGAGATTTTCCAAGCTCGAGGCAAGCGAAGATCGCCCGTACTTTGAAGCCGTAGAGACTGCAACTATTGGGGAAGAAGCGATCAAAGCTGTGAGCGCTCTGGCCCGCGGCAAGGGGCTTGAGCTCAACTCTCACGTCGAGCCGTGTACGATCATCGCTGATGGGACGAAGATCAAGCAAGCTCTCATTAATTTGCTGAGCAACGCGATCAAATATACCCCTGCCGGTCATGTCAAGCTCTCCGGCATGGCTCGCGAGACCGAGTATATCTTCTCTGTAGCGGACACCGGGATCGGGATTCCAGAACACGAACGCACCCGGATCTTCGAGCCATTCACTCAGCTAGACAGCTCGAATACGCGCGAGTTCCAGGGAGTAGGACTAGGGCTTGCCATCGTGAAAAAGTACGTAGAAATGCATGGCGGACGCGTGCTCGTAGAGAGCGAAGTTGGCCACGGGAGTACTTTTTCTATCGTGTTGCCGCTCGAACCAAGATCAGTTCCGAGTTCTGAGTTTGCCAGTTCCCAGACAAAGAACTCGGGACTGAGAACTTAGTACTCAGAACTGTTTGAGGAGGTGCCTATGCGCATTCTCATCGCGGAGGACGATGCGACATCGCTGCATCTGCTCCGAAAATTTCTCGAAGCCAAAGGGCATTTTGTCATCCCCGCCATGAACGGCCAAGAAGCGCTGGAGAAGTTCTCCAAAGAGAAGCCGGATTTGCTCCTGCTCGATGTGATGATGCCCAAACTTGACGGCTGGACCGTGCTGCAGAAGCTGCGTGAGAGTGGCGTCAAGACCCCCGTGATTATGGTGACAGCCAAGGACTCGACGGACGACAAAGTGCGCGGCTTCTCCACGGGCGCCGACGATTATATTACAAAACCGTTTGATCTGCGCGAGGTCGAAGCGCGCATCGCAGCTGTGATGCGGCGCGTCAGCCAGTCCCCGTATATACAGCTTGGGGCACTGCAGATCGACGATGAGCGAAAGGAGGTCCGCCTGGGCGATAGAGTCATAGATCTCTCTCCCAAAGAGTATGAGCTCTTAAAGCTCTTGGCATCTAAGCCAGGGAAGGTCTTCTCCCATCGCGAGATCATCGACGCTATCTGGCGAGACAATCCCTATGCCTCCTCGGAGGACGTCAAGAAATATATTTATCTCTTGCGCAACAAGCTCGAAGAGGACGTAGAAAACCCGAAGCTCATTCTCACGGTGCGCGGCTTCGGCTATAAGCTAGGAACGGTGTAACTTATCGCTCTTCTAAGCTGCTGAGCTTGGCGCACGTTCTGCAAGCTCATTGGCTTCTCTCACGAGAGCGCGCAAAAACTCCAGCCCCGTATTCCAAAAGTTTGGATCACCCGTGTTAATCCCTAAGGGAGCCAAGAGCTTCTGCGGGCTGTCGGAGCCACCAGCCGAGAGCAAATCTAAATACTTGGGCACGAACGCTTCCCCTTCGCGCAGATATTTCTGATAGAGCGCAAAGACTAAGAGTTCCCCAAACGCATACGCATAGCAATAGAACGGCGAGTAGATGAAGTGCCCAATATAGAGCCACCACCAGCGATAGTCGTCGGTGAGCTTCACGGAGTCGCCGAACATCTGTTGGTTTGCTTCAAACCAGAGCTCGCCGATGCGCTCCGGGGTCAGCTCCCCTTGAGCGCGTCGCGCCTCGTGCAGCCTCTGCTCAAAGCGCGTCAACACGATCTGTCTAAATATAGTCGCGAACGAGTCCTCGATCTTGCTGCACAGCAGGGCGAGTTTCACCTTCGAGTCGGATGAGCTTTCAAGGAGCTTTCTGAACGTGAGAATCTCTCCGAAGGTGCTCGCGGTCTCAGCCATCGTCAACGGCGTGTCCGCTTGCAAGTAGCCGACCTTCCGCGAGAGATACTGATGGACACCATGCCCTAGCTCGTGCGCCAACGTCATCACATCGCGCAGTTTATCCGTGTAGTTGAGCAGAATATACGGATGGACGCTGGGCACAGTGCTTGCAGAAAACGCTCCACCGGTCTTGCCAAAGCGTATCTCGGCATCGATCCAGTTCTTGTCGAAAAACTCTTGAACGATCTGCGCTACCGTGGGCGAGAACGCACGATACGCATCGAGCACGAGGCGTCGGCCTTCAGGCCACTCGCAGCGAGGAAGCTCATCAAAAATGGGCGCATAGCGGTCGTAATCATAGAGCGTGCGCAGCCTCAGCAAGCGTCTCTTTAGGCGATAATAGTCTTGGACAATACCATAAGCGTTCTCGCACGCAGTCATGAGAGCATCTACCGTCGCCGGCTCGATCTCATTCGAGAGATGACGCGAGGACATGGGCGTGGGGAACTTGCGTAGCTCGTCGGTGATCTTGTGGTCGAGCACGAGCGTATTGAAGATATACGTGAGCACACGAGCGTTGCTTCGAAGCGTTTGGGTGATCGCTTTGGCGGCGTTCTTACGGACGGTGCGATCTGGCTCATGGAGTTTGGTGAGGGCTTGATCGAGCGTGAGCTTTTGTGCTGTCTTCCCGCGCCCGATCTGGACGGTCAAGCCAGAGACGAGCTCGCTGAAGAGCCGCTGAAAGGCGCGAGTGCCTGTGTTCGCTTTAAGTTCTAGGATCTTCTCTTCGGGCTCAGAGAGCTTATGGGGCCGGAAGAGCCGCGCCTTCTCTAAATAATGGCGGTAGCGCGCGACCTCGGGCGCGTTGATGAGCTTCTGCGCGGTCTCATCGGGCAAGTTCATCCATTCTAGATCAAAGAAGAGCAAGTGCTGCTTGATTTGAGTATGTCTTTCTAAAGCACTCTGAAGCAGCGCGCCGTGCTTGGGGTTTTGCGTGTCAGACGCGTGGAGCAACTGAGCGTAGATCACGGGCTTGTCCATCTGCTCAGCAATGCTCTCAAGCTCAGCAAGAGCTTCGTACAGTGATTTGGGATCGATCCCCTGGCGTAGTCGCCCACGATATTTTTGTTCAAAAGCTTTGGCCCGCTCTAGGGCGCTGCGCAAGTCACGCTCCAAAGCTGGATCATCTGAGCTCAGATACAGATCTTTCAAATCCCATGTGATGCCTGTGGCGCTGCTGCGCGGTGTTGCTTCAAGAGTCTGCATAGTCCGATCACCTTACAGAGAAGTTTAAGGTAAGCAATTATAAGAGCTCTTTGGCGAGACCGCCACTTCTGCTATAATGTGCGCATGCGCGTAACGATCTTAGGCACTGCAGGGGTTCTTCCTGATCCGCAGCGAGCTCAATCAGGGTATCTCTTGGATAAAGATGGGCAGCTTGTGCTGGTCGACTGCGGCAGCGGGGTCTTCAGCCGTCTTGCTCAGCTCTCTATCGAGTGGACGCAGCTCGATACGTTCTTGCTCACCCATCTCCATCTCGATCACATGAGCGATCTGCTCTCGATCTGGACGGCGCGCTGGCTGCTGGGAGCCCCCGATGCCACGCTCTACGGCCCCGTCGGGACCCGTGAGTTCATCACCAGGCTCTTGGATCTCTTCCCGTACATTCGGGATCACGTGCGAGTGATCGTGCACGAGCTCAAGGCCGGAGAGACTCTGTCTATAGCGGGCTTTGAAGTCTCGACGCTCGCCATGAACCATTACGTGCCGACGCTCGCGTATAAGTTTGACAAAAAGCTAGTCATCTGCGGCGACAGCGAGCCAGAGCCAGCTTTGGTAGATTTCGTGCGCGGCTGCAAACTGCTCATCCATGAGTGCTCTTTCCCCGATGGCAAACCGGCACCACTCCATGCCACACCCACGCTCTTAGGAGAAGTACTCGCGCACGCCGACGTCGAGTGGCTGATACTCACCCATCTCTATCCCTCAGCTGCTGCGCAAACCGAAGAGCTGATTAAAGCTGTGCGAAAGAATTTCCCAAACGAAGTTACGGTGGCGACCGATCTGCAAGTGATAGAACTGTAGCGCGACTTGTCAAATGACAAGAGCTCTGCTATAGTGTGAGCGTTTCGTGACTTTTTGAAAGGGGGAGTTGGATCATGGCCAGCCCAGAAGCTGTGAAGTTTTTGAAGAAGACCCCGCTCTTTTCACAGTTCAGCGAGAAAGAGCTAGAGGCGCTCTTCAGCACTGCGAAAGTTCGTGAATTCGAGGCGGGCAGCACCATTGTGCGCGAGGGCGATCCCGCAGGTGTTGGGTTCTATCTCGTCTTAGACGGCCAAGTCGAGGTGCGCAAGGGGCAGAAAGTTTTAGCCAAGCTCAGCGTCGGGGATTACTTTGGCGAGATGGCGTTGATTCTAGACGCACCACGCTCCGCCGATGTCGTTGCTACTCAAAAGACCAAGTGTCTGATGATCACGCGCTGGGAGCTGCGTAGCATAATCAGTTCTTACCCTGACGTCGCCCTCAAGATGATGGGGGAGCTCGCGCGTCGCCTCAGCGCCACCAATCAAGCACTGAAAGAGTGAAATTCGTGCACGATGCTCGCGATGTGCTTGATCCCCTGAACGAAGTCTTCAATGCGAATGTTTTCGTTGGGCGCATGGGTGTTGGAGTGCGCGTACCCGATCCCCGTCGAGACCGCGGGAATCCCCAATTTTTGACAGAGCGTGTACATGGGGCCGCTGGCGGCTGACGTGGGATGCACGACGGGCTCGACGCCGTAGATCTCTTTTGCCGTGCGCCGCACGACCTCGACCAACGGATCGTCCATTGGGGTGCGAGCGGGATTGACCCCGTGCATCCCGATCACTTCGATATCCCCAAAGCCATGTCTCTTCAAATGTTGCTTTAAAAGAGCGAGAATCTTCTTTGGATCTTGGTTAGGCACCAAGCGAAAGTCGATCTTGGCGCGGGCTTCGGCAGGCAGAACTGTTTTCGGACCTGGACCGGTGTAGCCGCTCCAGATCCCGCAGATCGTGCATGTCGGCTCAAAGTAGTGCTTTTTTTGTAACTTTCTGCCTGAAAGCCCCAACAGATATTTTTTAATTCCAAACTTCTTGCGCCAGCCGCGCTCGTCAAAATCGAGCTCGTAGACGGCTTTCAACTCGGCTCGGCTTGGTGGGCGCACGTCGTCATAGAAGCCCTTAATTAGAATCTGCTCGTGTTCGTCTTTGAGGGTATTTAACGCCCAGACCAAGCGCCATGCCGGGTTGGGCACGATCGTCCCCCACGACGAGTGCTGATCGCTGGCTGCGCCCTTGGCGCGCAGCTCGACGTAACAGATCCCTTTCAGCCCCAGATAGATTTGGGGAATATCTTTCAGGTCTTTGTGCCCGAACTCCCAGATGCAGCCGTCGGCTTTCAAGAGATTTTTGTGCTCCTTGACGAATTGTTCCAAATGCGGGCTGCCGATCTCCTCTTCGCCTTCGATCACAAACTTTATCGTGACGGGTAGCTTGCCCATGACCTTCTGATAGGCTTCCAGAGCGCAGAGCCGGGCTGTGAGATCGCCCTTATTATCTGAGGACCCGCGCGCGTAGAGTTTTCCGTCACGAATTTGCGGGTCCCACGGGTCGGACTCCCACAGCTCTAACGGCTCCGGAGGCTGCACGTCGTAGTGATCGTAGAACATCAAGATTTTATCAGTCTCGCCCTCGAGCTCGCCGTAGACGACGGGAAAGCCGTCAGTAGAAAAAATCTGCGTTTTGAAGCCAACTTGGTCGAGCATCTGCTGGACGAGCTTGGCACACGCTTCCATTCCTAAATTTTGCGCAGCGACGCTGGGTTGTCTGAGCAGCGTCTTGAGGCGCTCGAGAAACTCGTCGCGATGGGCGTCAATGTAGCTGAAGACTCTTTCCATAAGAGCCTCCCTTATCTTTGTTAGCGAACGACCAGTCATATTATGGCAGATGCTGCGCAGAGATGCCAATGCGCTGGGGAATTCACTTGCTTTCCCTGATTTAATGTGGTAATATTTCACTGTCATCTTTGTTCAGGGCGAACCCTCTGCGAAGAGGGG
>JAUQPG010000007.1:0-32704 GCA_030550495.1 Candidatus Bipolaricaulota bacterium
CTAGGGTACGCAGCAAAATCTTCGTGAGGACCAAATTGCGTCGGATTGACAAAGATACTGACGACGACGAAGTCACTGTGCTGCTTGGCGATGTCAATGAGCTTCAGATGCCCTTCGTGCAGGTACCCCATTGTGGGCACAAAGCCGATTCTCTTTCCCAAGGCACGCGCGTGAGCGATCGCAGCTCGCGTCTCTGGGATCGTGCGCGTGATGAGCATATTAGATCTTTCGGATCTGCACGCCAAGCTCGTCTCGCAAGCGCGCTTCGATGCGCGCGACCATCTCGTTCACTTCGTCGTCGCTGAGCGTCTTGGTCCAGTCCCTGAAAGTGATTTCGTACGTCAAGCTCTTCATGCCCTGGGGGATTTGCGGCCCACGATATAAGTCATAGAGAAAGACGCGCTCAACACGACGCTCGCTCTCTAACACCTTGCGCACGCTCGCTTCGGGAACGCTCTCCGGCACCAAAAGCGACAGATCTCTTCGGGAAACTGGGAATTTGGGAGTCACCCGCGGCTGCAGTTCTGTCCATGGGGGCAGCGCAATCGTCTGCAAACGTTGATAGATCTCCTCGAGCTTCATCTCAAAGAGATAGACTCTCCACGGTAAATCGTAGCGTCGTGCCAGGTCCGGGTGCAGCTCTCCAAGAATTCCCAAGATGTCGTCTTTGGCTTTGACAAACGCTTGGCGTACGGGATGCAGAGTCTTTTCTGAGCTGGGCTCAAACGCGAAATTCTTCAGCCCTAGCTCGAAGAGCAGCGACTCGACAATCCCCTTCAAATCATAGAAATCATAGAATTGCTCGCGGCCGCGCAAGGGCACGAGCGCTCGCCCGGCCAGCGCCAGCCCTACGGAGACGTGCTCACGCACGACTTTATTCTCCTGAGAGAAGACCTTGCCGATCTCGAAGAGTCGGACGCCGTCGACTTGTTGGTAAGCGTTGTATTGAACATTGCGTAGGAGCCCCGGCCACAGACTCGGGCGCAGCGCGTAGGACTCGTCGCTCATGGGGTTGCGCACCCGGACCAAGCTATGGCTGTAGCCGAAGGCTTCCGCGTCCTCGCGGGAGACGAACCCGAAATTGAGAGCCTCGCTCACGCCCAGCCCCGTGAGAATCCTTCTGACGCGATCTTTGAGTTCTTCCATGCGCTCGCGCCGGCCCGCGACGAGCGGAAATGCCGGGCGCTCCGCCGGGATCTTATCGTATCCGTAGATGCGCCCGATCTCTTCGATGACGTCTATCTCACGTGTAACTTCTCTTCGAAAGCTGGGGATGCCCACGTGCCACCGATCTGGCCCTTGCTGTTCTACAGAGAATTCTAATCTCCGTAAGATCTTTTCGCTGTGGTGTGCAGGGATCTCTATCCCCAAGATCTTGCTGATTCGACTCTGGCGCAATTCGCAGAAGCGTGGGGCAAACTTCTTGGGATAGACGTCAATGACCCCGCGCGCGACGGAGCACCCGCTCCATTGCTGGAGCAGCGTCCCCACCCGATCGAGCGCCGTGATGAGAATTTCTGGGTCCATATCGCGCTCAAAGCGATGGCTCGCTTCCGTGCGCAGCCCCAACCTCTTCGACGTGCGTCGCACGGAGATCGGGTCGAAATATGCTGACTCTAGTAAGACTCTATGGGTGTGCTCCGAGACTTCGCTCTCAGCTCCGCCCATAACCCCCGCGACGGCGACGGGCTTGCGCGCGTCAGCGATGACTAAATCTGTCACACTGAGGGCGCGCTCGACTCCGTCAAGCGTTGTAATCTTTTCCCCAGCACGCGCTCGCCTGACTATGATCTTATGCCCTTCGAGTCTGTCATAATCGAATGCATGGGTGGGATGCCCTAGCTCCAAAAGTACATAGTTGGTCGCGTCCACGATATTGCTGATCGGACGGAGCCCGCCCTTGGCTAACCTATGCTGAATCTTTAA
Organism: Candidatus Bipolaricaulota bacterium; assembly: GCA_030550495.1. Lineage (GTDB taxonomy): Bacteria > Bipolaricaulota > Bipolaricaulia > RBG-16-55-9 > DRXL01 > JANXCC01. The sequence continues at coordinate 1,927 of JAUQPG010000007.1, forward strand.
CGGCGACGGCCCCCACCGCACATCGCCAAAGATACGCGCTGCGTAGCGCGGGCAGCCCTGCACGTCTTCGATCTCCACTGACGCGAGAGATTCGATCTCTTCTGTACCCTCTCTGAGAGTCGTCTCGGGTTTTCTCAGATCGAGATCGTAGAGCGCACTGATATCCCGAGCGACCCCAAGCACGCTGAGCGCATCGGGTCTGTTGGACTTCGTCTCTAAGACTAAGATAAAATCATCAAACTCTAAGTGTTGCGCGAAATCCTCCCCGACGTGACAGCCTAGCTCTGGCTCTAAGATCCATATGCCAGGGGATTTCTCTTCTAATCCCAGCTCAGCGCGCGAGCAGATCATGCCCTCAGACTTTTCTCCGCGGAAGACCGCAGCTTCGATAATCTGTCCGTTGGGGAGTTGCCCCCCGACACGAATAACTGGGACAAGCGCATTCTCTACGAGGTTGGGCGCCCCCGAGATTAATCTCACCGTCTCGCGCCCGAGAGAGACCTCGCAGATCTTGAGCTTATCCGCGTTGGGATGGGGATTTACTGTCAGTATTCTCCCGACAACAACCCCTTGGGGCTTTCCTACGCGCTCAACAGACGCGACCTCCAGGCCCGCAAGCGTCAACCGCTCCGCAAGCTCCTGGACGAACTCTTCTTCAATGGGAACCGCAACGAACTCCGTCAGCCATCTATAGGGAACACGCATTATTCGAAGGCCACCCCAATCGAGATAAGGACGTTCTGTTCGGAGTGCTCTGCCCCAACAAAGGGATAGCCAAGTCGCAGCACAAGGGTGAAGGGCAAGAGCCCCCCGATGCTCGTCCCGCGAACGCGAAACTCTATCCCCGCTTCGACCTTGGCTCCTTCCGTGCTGAGCCAGCTCTCAAACGTTGGGGCCGTGCGCCCAGCAATCATATAAACAGCTTGATCTATCTGGTTGATCAGCGCGAGATTGAGCAGATTGTACCCCATCTCGCGCTGGAGCGGGAAGTTCACTTCCATATAAGTGAGCCAGCGGAACCGATCCGCAAAGGGAAAACCCTTGATATTTTTGAAGCTGCTCAGCTCCCTCAAGTCGAATCGAAAACCCCCTTGGGTGTTGAAGCCCAAGCCGAAGTCCCCAGCGACGTCGAGATAGACATTGGGCCACAGCCGAATCCGCGTGATTCCCTGCAGCGAGAGCTGGGTGAAGTTCAGCCCTTGGCGCAGGGAGAGCCCGAAGATATAGAGATTCTTTAAGAGCTCGCTGCGCTGGTAGTCGAGCGCTGCAAAGAGCACGGGGACGTAGGGCCCGCTGGGTCCCTCCGGCGCATCAAGCAGTCGCGCGACTGTTAGGGCAAATCTCTCATGGGGCACCCACCACGTCCCCCGGTAGCCGATGTTGGGCTGAGCGAACGTCATCCAGCTCAGACTCACTACCCCAAATATATCTGTGCCGGTCGGAGCTATGACCGCAGAAGCTACTGTCCCACGCCCTAGATTCAGCCAGCCCCCTATATAGCCGTTCGCGAATATCAGTCGGTAATCATTCAAAAAGCCAATCTCGACGGTCTGTCCCAAGGGGTTAACGCGCACCAGATACGCATCGAGGGGCATATCGTTATCCCCGTTGGTGATGACACGTGTGCGCTGGGGATAATAGTTATTGAGGCGATTGACGTCTGGGGTGACTTCGTAGGGATCGACGCGCACTTCTTTGATGGGGCGCTTGCTGCGAAACTCCCAGACTTCTTTAGGATTCTCACTAGAGTACGTGTACGTGAACTCCTCGTCGAGTTCCGAGACCGCGATGACCGTCACCGGCATATGAATGGGGCCCTTGCGCTCCAGGAAGACCCGCACTAAGTATCTGTCAGCATCCTTGGGGGCATCCTTGGGCAGTTCCAGGGGTTCAGCTTCAAAGCCGGTGACGGCGTAGTCCAGATAGAGGGCGGGATCGTCGTCGCGATGGAGCCAGACGTTGAAAAACTCTGAAAAGTCTTGTCCAGCGATCTCTTCGACTAAGCTTTCAAACTCAGGAGCAGTAATAAACTTATGAGCCCAGCGCTCATAGGCGGTGCGCAAAATTCTGTTCATCGTCTCATGGCCGAGCAGGCCGCGCAGCGCCCGCAAGACGAGATAGCCCTTGTTATAGAGTCTTACGGCGCTGTAATTCGCATAGCGCACGTCCTGCTGGGGCTTGATGATCGCTTCATCGAAGCGATTCTTATGGACTGTTACATAGGGGAGCTCGCTCAAGTGCCGACGCAGATTGAGATACCCCAACTGTGACTGAATGAACTTTTCTAAGAGTCCCGCACGCTCGATCTGGATGAGATTAGGGCCAAACTCCCCGTACTTCTCCTCAAAGTACGTGATGGAGAGATAATCTGAGAATGCTTCGGAAAAGAAATTCTCTGCGTTCAAGTCAGCACCGATACCGATACCCCACCACAGGTGGGCGATCTCGTGGGCCAAGATATACTCTGTCAGACGATCGAGTGCTCCGGCAACTCCCAAGTCTTTCTCAAAGAAGAACGAGTTGCCCAGCATCACAAAGCCGTCGGCAGTCATCCCGAAATAGCCGTCTGACGCAGCCTCGACGATCACGAGGCGCTTATAGCTGAACGCCCCAAAGTGTGCTTGGTAGTACTCTAGGATCTCATGGGCGTACGTGGCGAGCACGCGGGCGTTGGCTTCGTGGCCTGGACGGTAGTAAACAAGAATGGGGATCTCTTCTTGAAGCTCGTATTTTCTGAATTTATCGCTGATGCTGATGGGGATCGAGCGCACGGGAATTTCAGTGGTGACGCGCACGATCTTTTGCCCTTTCAGGTCAGGGTGAGGCTCTTCGGACTGAGAGTCGCCTCCAGCAGCGACGACATATTCCTTGGGCAGGGTCAGCTCAAGCTCATAGAGCACTGCAGGCATCAAGAACTTATAGTACGGCCTAGGAGCAATGTACTGGCCATCACGAAGCTCTGTGGCGGGCACGGGGATGGGGCTCCAGCCAAAGCGCCAGGTGAACGTCCCGTTATGAAAGCCCTCATCGGCCCCACTGATGTGAGGAAATTTCGTCTCGAACTCAATGACGACTGTGATGCGCTGTCCTGGCTCTAACGGCTGGGGTAAGTCTATACGCAGGAGCGTCTCGTCGAGGGAGTACGTCTGGAACCAATCAGGCCCACGCTCCACAGTAAAGTCGAGCGCTGTGCCGTCGAGCGTCCGCACTGAGAAGATCTTCATCCATGCTGGATCGAATCCGCTCCAGTAAGAGCTGTCGAGCACTGCTGGGGCGAGATGGGGATTGGGCTCGCGGCTGTAGTTGGGCATGAGCAAGAAGTAGAGCGCGGGTATTGACGCTTGGGAGTCGTTGGTGTAGTCCATAGTCGCCGTTCCGGAGATCACCCGGTCTTCGGGGTCGAGTGAGACCTGTAAGAGATACCGATCGGGCTGAGCCTCTTGAGCCCACGTGAGAGCTCCGGCTCCTGCCCATACGGCCAGCAAGACGATGCGAAAGAGTTTAATCATTGGGCCTCGATGCCTCCTGTGTTATGAGACTTTCGATGTCGCTACGAGCTCGACGCGCACCTTGCGCACCCCTTTCTCTGTGGCCTCAACGACAGTAAGGCGTGCGCCGTCTACCGTGAGCGTCGTCCCTACTTTAGGGATTTCCGCGAGCCGATGCAACAGCAATCCTCCAACTGTGACGGCCTCCGACAGCGGCAACTCCAGAGAGAGCCGAGCGTTTAGTTCATCTAACGGGGTCTCACCGTCTACGAGATAGGTCGTAGGCGAGAGCTGCTTAATCTGGAGCTCCGCTTGCTTCTCTTCGGGCTCGTCGTACTCGTCACGGATCTCCCCGACGATCTCTTCTAAGATGTCTTCAAGAGTGACGATCCCCATCATTCCGCCGTACTCGTCCACGACGATCGCCATGTGCTTCTTATTCTTTTGGAAGTCGCGCAAGAGCTTGCGAATTGGCTTATTCGGCGCGGTGAAGAACGCCGGTCTGATAATATGCTCTAAGCGAGCGGTGCTGAGCAACTCCCGCAGCCGCCGCACTTCCGCTTCATAGAACGTCTTCTCTTCAGCAAGCTTCTTGAGTTCTTCGGGGGTCTTGGCTTGCTTCATACGTTGCGGCAGCTCATCTTGGAGCTTCTTTTTGCATTCATCGAGCTTTTGTTTCTCAGCGTAGCCGAAGCGCAAGAGATCTTTCGCGTGCAGGATCCCACGAATGTTATCTAGACTGCGCTCATAGACGGGGTAGCGCGAGTGCCCCTCGCGGGCAATGATCTCGCGCACTTCGGCCAAGGGGGTGTTGATCTCAATGGCGACGACGTGCGTGCGCGGCACCATGACTTGGCGCACGACTAGGTCGTCGTAGACGAAGATACGACGAATCATCTCGCCCTCTTCTTCTTGGAGCATACCCCGTTCTTCGCTGAGCTCGATTAAGAACTTAATCTGATCTTCGCTGACGTGGACGGGTTCGCGCTGCCGATACTGTGTCGGCAGAAGGCGCAACAGTCCCTGAGAGATCGCTTGGAAAGCGACGGTCAAGGGGCGCAAGACCTGCGAGAGCCAATACAGCGGGCCAATAACGATGGGCGTGAGGCGCTCCGCGTTGTTCTTGCCCAGATGCTTGGGCGTGATCTCCCCAAAGATCAGCAGATAGATAGTGATCAAGAGCGTGGCGACGAGGGCTGTCTCGGACTTGCTCAGCTGCGGCAACAGTTGCAGCGTGAGCACGGTCGCGATGGAGCTCGCGAAGAGATTGACAAAGTTATTGAGAATGGCTATAGCGGTGATGAGCGAGGTCGGGTCGTCGTGGAGGGCTTGGAGGGCCCGAGCGCGCTGCGGGTGCTCGCGGATCATCGTCTTGAGGCGCAGCCGGCTTACCGATGCAATCGCGATCTCCGAGAGCGAGAAGAAGAACGACAGCACCGTGAGCACAGCCAGGGTCACTATGCCTGCCAGTAGACTCATACGGTCTCTCTCACCCGCTCTTTCGGGAGTCATTCGATTATAAGTTTGTGGTGTGCGCTTTGCAAACCATGCTCCTGATCGTTGACAGGGCCGTGAATTTGCAGTACAATCAGCAGCCAGTCTGATCTCTATGTTCAATACGCTAACCGAGAAGCTGAACAGTATCTTGACGCAGTTGCGGCGGCGTGGCGCCCTCACTGAGAAAGACTTAGATGAGGGCTTGCGCCAGGTCCGGCTTGCGCTGCTCGAAGCTGACGTCAACTACAGGGTCGTCAAGAAGTTTATAGACGATGTCAAGCACAAAGCCTTGGGCGCACAGATTCTCGAGAGCCTCACCCCGGGCCAGCAGATCGTTAAGATCGTTCGAGACGAACTCGTGCAGATCCTTGGCGGTGCTCGTGCCGAGCTGAAGCTGACCAGCTGGCCAAGTGTACTGTTATTAGTTGGCTTGCAAGGCTCGGGGAAGACCACAACGGCCGGGAAGCTCGCCAAGTATCTTACTGAAAAGCTCCAGAAGAGAGTCTTATTGGCCGCAACGGATTTGCAGCGTCCGGCGGCGATTGAGCAGCTCAAACAACTTGGCGCGAGGCTCGGTTACCCCGTCTATGCTGAAGGGCGTACACCCATTGAAGTTGCCGAAGGGGCGCTCATCGAGGCGCGCAAAAATTCTTTCGATGTGCTCATTATCGACACGGCCGGGCGCTTGCAGATCAACGAAGAACTGATGGCTGAACTTGTCGAGATGAAAGCCAAGCTCCAGCCTGCTGAGATTCTTTTAGTTGCCGATGCCATGACCGGTCAGGAGGCCGTCAATATCGCGCAGACGTTCGATCAAAGATTGCAGCTGACAGGGATTATTCTCACCAAGCTCGACGGGGATGCGCGCGGCGGTGCGGCGCTCTCTATGGTCACGGTCACCGGGCGGCCCATAAAGTTTATCGGGGTTGGCGAAAAGCTTGAAGACTTAGAAGTCTTTCACCCTGATCGGATGGCCGAGCGCATCTTGGGCATGGGCGATATTCTCTCTCTGATCGAAGAAGCTGAAGCCCGCGTTGACGCCAAGAAGGCCGAAGAATTTGTGAGAAAGATTCAGAAAGAGAGCTTTACGCTTGAAGATTTTCGCGAGCAGATTCAGCAGTTGCGTCGCATGGGGCCCATTACGAAATTATTAGAAAAGATCCCAGGGATGCAGAAGGTCGAGATCGACGAGAAGGCGCTCATCAAGGTCGAAGCGATCATCAATTCGATGACGCCAGAAGAACGGCGTCATCCAGAGATTTTGAACGGCAAGCGCAAGAAGCGCATCGCCCTAGGAAGCGGAACCCAGGTCAGCGATGTGAATAAGCTCTTAAAGCGCTTTGAAGAAGCTCGGAAGATGATGAAACAGCTCAAGGGCAAGAAGTTGCCCTTGGGGCAGATGCCATTTCGATAGAGGAGGAAAATACGATGCTGAAGATCAGGCTTAAGCGGACTGGGCGACGGTCACAACCGTCCTATCGGATCGTGGTTATAGAAGGGACGCGACAGCGGGACAGTCGCGTCGTGGCAGATTTGGGCTGGTACGATGTCTTGCATGGGGAATACGAGATCGACACAGCCGAGGCGCTCTTATGGCTAGGGCGGGGGGCCCAGCCGACGGAGGCGGCGCGGCACCTGCTCTCCAAGAAGGGTGTCTTGGCAGAGTTTCATAAGCAGCGTGTAGCGAAGACGTGAACCCAGTTTTTGCAGCGTTACAGTATCTGATCCGTGCGCTCGTGGACGCGCCAGAGAAGATCGCCATTGAACGGATCGAGGCGCCTAAGGTCGATATTTTCAATATCAGTGTTCCCCAGGACGAGATGGGGCGGTTAGTGGGGCGGAACGGACGGACTGCTGAGGCTATCCGAGATGTGCTAGGGGCAATTGGGGCGACGCTCGGCAAGGAAGTTATTATAGACGTGATCGAGGCGCGGCCAGCGCCGCCGCCGCGTGCAGCGGCCAAGCGTTCTCGTCGTCGCGGTCGAGCGCGCTCTCAGATGCGTCCTGCTCGCAATGCGCATTGACATCGTCACAATCTTCCCACAGATGCTCGAAGGGTTTTTTAGTGCCGGGGTGATCGGCGCGGCACGTCAAGCCGGCATTATCGAGATCTATATTCACAATCTGCGGGATTTCACAACGGATAAGCACCACCAAGTTGATGATCGTCCCTATGGCGGTGGTCCGGGGATGGTCTTAAAGCCGGAGCCGTTCTTCCGCGCTGTCGAGTTTATCAAGAGCCAATTGACTGTTCAGCCCCGCGTGATTTTGCTATCGGCGCAGGGTAAGCTCTTCACCCAAGAGATCGCGAAAGAGCTCGCCCAAGAGAGCGCGATTATCTTGCTCTGCGGGCGCTATGAGGGCGTGGACGAAAGGGTTCTCCATATCTGCACCGATGAGCTCTCTATTGGGGACTATGTCTTGAGTGGGGGTGAGGCCGCGGCAGCAGTAGTAGCGGAGTGTGTGGCGCGGCTCGTCCCGGGTGTGGTAGGCAGACGCGAATCGCTGGAGCACGATTCCTTCTATAACGAAAGACTCCTCGGGCCACCGCAGTATACGCGGCCCCCGGAGTTTCGCGGGCTGCGCGTCCCAGAGGTGCTCTTCAGTGGGGATCACAAGAAGATCGAGGAGTTTCGTCGCCGCGCAGCCTTAGAGAAGACTCTCAAAAACAGGCCGGATCTACTTCAGAAGTGAGTGAACATGGGCAATCTCTATATCGCTCTGGTGCACTATCCGTGCCGGGATCGTCACGACAAGATCGTTACGACGATGATCACCCCTATCGATGTGACAGACATCGCCCGGAGTGCTTGTACGTATGGGGTGAGCCGGTTTTATATTGTCACGCCCTTGCCCAGTCAGCAGAGGATCGCCCAGAGATTGATCGATTTTTGGCTGAGGGCTGAGCCCGATCTTGCCTATCGGCGGCCGGCCTTGCAACTGGCTCGCGTTGTTGATAGGCTAGAGACTAGTTTTAAAGAGGTACTCGAACAGGAGGGGCTCGCCCCGGTGCTCGTGGGTACGGACGCCCGTGAGCTGCCGGGGACGCGCATCAGCTATGAGAAGCTGCGAGAGCTGATCGAGACCGATGCGCGCCCCGTCTATGTGCTGCTGGGGACGGGCTGGGGCTTGGCGCTCGAAGTTCTGGATCGTATGGACTATTTTCTTCCCCCTATCTGGGGGCCGACGGATTATAATCACTTGTCGGTGCGTGCTGCAGCTGCTATTATCTTAGACCGGCTGCGCGGACGACGATCAGTGAAGGAGTGAGCGCTTATGAAGGGTAATCTCATCCGTGAGATTGAACAAGAGCTTATGCAGAGAGAGATCCCGGAGTTTCGCCCCGGCGATACTATTCGTGTGCATGAGCGCCTCTTAGAAGGCGGTGAAGGGGCGAAGGAAGGGAAGGAGCGCATTCAAGTCTTCGAGGGGATCGTTATCAAGTGCGCTGGCAGCGGCGTTAACAAGACATTCACTGTGAGAAAAGTCTCCTATGGGATTGGGGTGGAGAAGATCTTCCCCTTGTATTCCCCAAGAATTGCCAAGATTGAAGTAGTCGAGCGTGGCCGTGCACGCCGTGCGCGCTTGACCTATCTACGGCGGCAGGCTCTGGAAGCCAACGCTAAGTAAGCGATGCCCGACGATCTCAAGTCCCCTGATACCCCTGGTGAGCCAGTCGCTCCTCGCGTTGAGATAGTCTATGAGGAGGAGCTTCCCAAGCCCTGGCTCGCTCGGGTCCTCAATCGTCGTGGGATTGAGACCACTCCAGGGATAGAGCGGGCTCTCGATTGGCTGCAAGTTATCATTGTCGCTCTCGTGCTCGCGCTCATCACGATGAACTTCATCATCGTGCGGATGCGCGTGCCCACAGGCTCTATGGAGCCCACGATCACAGCGGGCAGCTCGTTCTTCGTCGATAAGATCTCGTTCTACTTCCGCAAGCCCAAGCCCGGGGATATCATAGTCTTCTGGCACAACGAGGGCACCGATGAGAACCCTCGCTGGGTGCGCTACGTGAAGCGCCTCATCGCCGTTGGCGGGCAGACCGTGCAGATCAAAGATTGCTATGTCTATGTGAACGGCGTCCCCATGACCGACGACGCGTTCAATCATCCGGGGCATCCCCATCCGGAGCGCCAGTGCTACTATAACGCTGGGAAGATGGGGGATCAACTCTTGACGGTCCCGCCAGGGCACTATTTTGTCTTAGGGGACAACAGCCGCAATAGTTTAGATGGGCGGTTTTGGGATTTCCCGTTCGTGTGCGAGAAAGATCTTATCGGCGAGCCGTTTTTGAAAGTCTGGCCGCCTGATCAGATCGGGTTCATGAACGGCTACTTTGGCAGCCCGCGCTGAAGGACGATTGACGTCTGTCCCCCAAGAATCTATAATCTCGCTGTCATGAAGGTCACAGTATACCCGCCCATCACCAATGCTTCCGGCCCTCACTCTGTTACCTATGAAGAACTTGAGCGCATCGCGCGGTCGGCCGCCGGCGCGATAGTGACCAAGAGTATGACCCACTGCCCTCGCCAGGGCAACCCCGAACCAAGACTGCGTTCGCATCTAGATAATGAGATCGGCTCGCTCAACTCGATGGGTCTGCCCAATCTCGGCTACCAGGAGTACGCGAAGTTCATCCCCAAGCTCAAGGATTTCGGAAAGCCCGTGATCGCGAGCATCGCGAGTGCGCCCTGCGCGCACAAGCTCCCTCCCGTCGAGCAATATCGCGAGATCGCTCTAGCGATAGAGAAAGCTGGTGCCGATGCCCTCGAACTCAATCTCTCGTGCCCCAACTTGGAAGACGTGCCCATCTCAATGGACCCGCAGAGTGTGCGTGCTGTCCTGCACGCTGTCACGCGCGCCGTGAAGATCCCCATCGGCGTGAAACTCTCGCCATACAATAACGTTCCGAAGCTCTTTGAGGAGATCGCGCGCACACTGCTCGACTTCGAGATCGCTTACGTTGCGACCATTAATTCCGAGCCGTTGACGCTCGATATTGACTTACAAACCCGGACGAAGGTGGTTCGCCCCAATGAGGGCTTTGGCGGGCTAGGCGGCCCGGCGGTGCTCCCCATCGCGCTCGCCGAAGTCCATCGCTTCTATAAGTTCTTTCAGAAACACAAAGCCCGGATCGCCGTCTGGGGCGTAGGCGGGATTACCAAGCCCGAAGACGCAATTAAGCACTTCCTTGCCGGGGCTTCGGTCGTGCAGATCGGGACGCTCTTTCTCTGGGAGGGACCACACGTATTCGAGAAGCTCTGGACGGGAATTCAGCGATGGCTGACGGAGAACGGCTTTTCGAGTATAGAAGAGATCATCGGGCAGGTGAGGGAGGCGTGACCGTTCTCACAGGTGCTGAAGTCTTCGTAGAGGGCCATCTGCAGAAGCTCGATATCGCTATAGAAGATGGGAAGATCTGCGCCCTGGGGCGCGATCTTGAGGGAGACGAACGCCTAGACTGTTCTGGGAAGCTCGTCTTGCCAGGTGTGATTGACGTGCACGTCCACGCGCGCGATTTGAGGCAATCCCACAAAGAGGACTGGGGGTCTCTGGCAAGAGCTGCTCTCGCCGGCGGCGTCACAACAGTCTTCGCCATGCCCAACACTGAGCCGCCCTTAGATACTATCGAGCGCGTGCGCGACTACCGTCGTCGCGCGCAGGCTTCGCAGATTAACGCTACGATCTATGGCGCGATCACGTCAGAAAATTACAAAGATCTTGACAGGCTCACCCCACACGTCGCTGCCTTCAAGCTCTATCTCGGCGAGACGACGGGGCAGCTCATCGTGCGCGATAAAAAGCTTCATCGCGAGATCTTTAAGAGTGTCACGCAAACTGAGAAGATTCTCACTGTGCACGCCCAGCGCGGCGGCGATCCTGCAGACGTCACGCGCCACGAAGCCGACGATATCTGCTATGTGCTCGATCTAGCAGCAGCTTATGAGACGAAACTACACATTGCGCATGTGACGACCCAGCGTGGTGTCGAAGCGATTCTCGAAGCGAAAAAATCAAAAATAGACGTCTCGTTCGAGACATGCCCGCACTATCTCTACTTCACCGCGAAAGATCGCGAGTCCCGCGGAGCGTGGCTGAAGATGAATCCCCCCTTGGCTTCTGAAGAAGACCGTGAGTTCCTCTGGTGGGCATTGAACGAAGGCTTGATAGATATGATCGCGACCGACCATGCCCCGCACACTATTGAGGAGAAGAGCGTCGGCTACGAGAGAGCCCCGGCGGGCGTGCCGGGAGTAGAGTTTTTGTTGCCCTTGCTCTTCGACGCTGTCAACGCCGATAAGCTCTCGTTGAGGCGTTTCGTCGAGGTCTGTTGTGGGACGCCGGCGCGGCGCTTTGGGCTGCCCAAGGGCGAGATCGCCGTCGGACGGGACGCTGATCTTGTCGTTATTGATCCTGACAGAAAGAAGACGATAACCCGCAAAGACGTGCAGAGCAAGTGCGGCTGGTCGCCCTACGAGGGGCTGACGCTACGCGGCTGGCCGGTGATGGCATTTGTGCGGGGAATTAGAAGAAATCCTCCGTGCGCAGCTCTTGCAGATGGAAGATGGAGTTCACTGTAAACACTTCGTAGGTATCGTCGTCTTCTCTATCAATGATGGTGATCCCGCAGTTGTCTACAGCGAAGTGCCCATTGCCAGGGCCTAATCCCAAGACATAGCGCAAGATCGCTCGAATCGTCCCGCCGTGGCTCACGATCAGAATTTTTTGTTGAGGATGGCGCGCGACAAGCTCAGAGAAGATCTTTGACGCTCGCTCATAGAGCTCTCTGCGGCTCTCCCCGCCAGAGGGGCGAAAGTTCTCTGGATTAGTGCGGCGCATCTCATATTCTTGGGGAAATTTCTTCAGCACTTCTTCGCGAGTGAGCCCTTCCCACAGCCCATAGCGGGCTTCACGCAGTTCGGGAACGGTGATCACATCGAGCTTATGGGGCACGGCAATGATCTGCGCTGTCTCGACGGCGCGCACCAGATCGCTCGCATAGATCGCTGAAAAATTCTCGTGAGCGAGCAGTTCAGCAGTGCGGCGCGCTTGCGCGCGTCCGCGCTCGTTGAGGGGGATATCTAATTGCCCCATGACGCGCAGCTGCGCGTTCCAATCGGTTTCCCCGTGACGCACGAGAAAGACGCGAGTCTTATAGAAGCCGTCCATAGGACGGCTATTATAGACAAGAGAGCAGAGTACGGCAAGAGAAAAGCTACGGGGCCGAGCGCGTAGTGTGCGCCCGACCCCTGTCACACTAGTTGTGAATATTCAGTTCCCTCTGAACTCCTGCTCCGACTCTGCGTTCGCTCTGATCTCGTCGTCGGTGAAGAGCACCGGATAGTAATCATTGACAAGCCAATACGCGAGCAGATCACCAAAGTGTGGCGTGTTCACGACCCCGCTCTGGCCAGTAGGCAGAGAGTTCCACGCCCGGATTCCCTTGGGATTAAGCTCGACGATGTGTCGCTGCGACGGCCCGCGACTGAACCCGAAATCCTCGGCTTTCGTACCCTTGACGTTGTAGTTGGCAACATCTACGGCAGCTAAAGTGCCGTCAACGGGTAGGCCAGTGGCGTATTCGGGCTGCGCGAAGATCGCTGGGGGAATGCTAAATTTATCGGTCTGTGGGTGCAGCGCGTTTCTGAAGATAATGCGATGGAGCTTGCCCCACCGATAGTCCGAGAGCTTCTCGGACTTATTGTACGCCCTGGCGAACGCCTCACTCTTCAAGAGATCCAAAGCTTCTTGTAGGCTCTTTAAGATCAGCCAATCTCGCTCTTCTTCAGGAGACAAGAAGAGCGCAGGGACGTCAAAGAAATCGACGTCGGATTCGCCCTTGCCCTGCTTCTTCGGGAATTTTTCTAGGAGATTGATGATCGCCTTCACAGCGAAGAACCCGCCGGGCTTGGGCATCGTCTTGTCCAGGCGATCCAAGGTGTCGTCAATGACCCTGCGAATGAAGACGCTCAGCCAGACGTTAAAGATCGTCGTGGCGACGCTGTCGGTGATCTCGCTCTCGGACGGGGTGTTGAGCACGAAGCCCTCGCCGTCCGTGCTGATAGAGTCGTTCTCGTCGAAGCCCTCGGGGATGCCCGTGGGCGTGGCGAGACTCCACTTCGCCAGATACTGCTCGACAGCCTCGATGATCCGGGGGTCTTTCAAGAGATCTCTCAGTTCATCGGCGGCATCGCTTGCTCGGGCGTTCTTCAGAGCTTCGAGGATAGAGGGTCTTAGCCGCCGTGCGATGAGCGAGACCGTATCGGCTTGGATCTTCATCATGTCCTCGACAGAGAACTTCTCGCCCTTCGCGATCTTCTGCTTGATGAGTTCTGTAATCCTTCCAGCACGGAAGCCAATATCGTAGTTCCAGTCCAAGTAATAGATCGCATTGCTCCCGCGGCGCTTCTGGTTGAGCGGGTCATTGTCGACCGTCACGCCGACGGGGTCGTTATTAGCGCTCACGATGAACCCTGACGGGGGGTTGATCGTCTGGGGCATCTCGCTTATAGGGAGAATAGCAAAGGGGATCGAATGTCCCTCTTCGCGTTCGCCCTGGAGAGCTACCCATTCGTGCCCGGCAGTGCCGCTGCCGTCGCGCACGAAGAACGGCGGCAGCCCCAGTGAGACTGCACCGCGCTCCAGGTCTTCGCGCAGCGGGGCTTCAGCACCCGTGAAGTACGCGATGTTGCCCTCGACGTCGGCGTAGCCCCAGTTTTGTGAGCCAAAGTCGAAGTACTTCACCCCCTCTTGAAATTGCTGTAAGTTCTGGGCGCGGTTCCACAACCGGAACGTCTTGATCTCTTGGGTGGCGTAGAACCCCGTGAACTGAATCGTGACAGCTTGGCCGCTCTTCAGATCGAGACTCGCGACAGGGCCGTGGCGTGGGATAATATACGTCGTCGTCTTGGGTGCGTCTTCGAAATTGTCGGGCACACCGTCGCCGACTCTGTTGACTTTGTACGACTCCTCGATAGCAACCACGGGTTCGAGCTTGCCTTGGTAATTGCTGTAGAGCTTTCCGTCTCGCTCGACGACCGACTCTTGGTACATGTCGGTCTCGTCGAGGGGGTTGACCGTCGCACTCCACGCGATCTTTTCGTTGTGCCCCAGGATCACATAGGGGATGCCGGGGAAGGTCGTACCGACGACGTTGAGGCCGTCGGCGGTCTTCTGATGAATAGCGTACCAGACGCCGGGCATATCCAGGCCCAGATGGGGGTCGTTCGCAAGCAGCGCGTACCCTGAGGCGGAGAGCTTGGGGCCGATGAGCCACCAATTGCTGCCGGTCTCCATCAGTTCCGCACGACGGAAGATCGGCTCAAAGAACTCGATCTCTCTCAAGCGCTCGACAAAGTCTGTCAGCAGTGCGAGAGTCGTTGGCGAGAGCGTTGGCAGCTCCAAGCCCTGCGGCTCAGTAGACTCTAACCTGCCCTCAGCGCTGCCCATGATCGTCGCAGGGTCAGATGGCGCCGATCGAAAGAGATCTTCGAAGAAGAGCGCATGGCCGTTGAAGCCCAGCTTGCTTCCCACTTCGCGGTACTTGAAGTACGTAAGCACGTTGGAAGCGTCGATGTCAAACGCCAGATCGAACGCCAAGAGCTTGCCCATCGCCAAAGTATCTAAGACTGTCCACGGGGCGACCTTGGAGATCTCGATCTCTTTGTACTCTGGGGGCAGGTCTCCGGTCTCGTTGATCTTTTGAATGTATGCGTTGATGCCGGCTGTATAGGCCTCGAGCTCGGCACGGATCTCCAGGGTGAGCAGCTTGGCGCTCTCTTCAGCGGCGCGGCGGATGCCCAAGGTGCGCAGCGTCACATCTTGGGAGAGCGCACGTGGACCGAGCAATTCTGCCAATGTGCCGTTGGCGGTGCGCCGTAAGTTATCCATCTGCCAGAGCCGATCCCGCGCATGGAGCCAGCCCACGACGCGATATAAGTCTAAGACGTTCTGGGCGAATACGTGAGGGATGCCGTACTTATCTTGGATGACCGTGACGGGGGCGCTCAGCCCCGGGATCACGACGGGATCGAGCTTCTGGACGGTTTGGGCCAGCGGCCCCAGTGACAAGACCGCAACAAGTCCGATGGCAAGTACAGCAAGAGCGAACTTTTGCATGGCAACCTCCCGTCAAAGCGTTGTGAGTGGTCTATTTATAGCAAGAATTGCTATGGGAAGGCAAACCGAGCCCTTGACCGTCTGGCTCAGTATGCAGTATGATACCCCCCAGACCATGATCTTGGCTCAACGGCTCTTGCAGACCCGTTCGGTGCAGATTCGCCCTAAGGAACCATTCACCCTGACGTCGGGGCGGCTCTCGCCGGTCTATGTAGACATAAGACGGCTCATCTCTTTTCCAGAAGTGCGTGCCCAGATCATCGAGTCTTTCGTGCAGATCGCGCGCGAGCGCATCGGCCTCGCATCCATAGACGTGATCGCTGGGGGCGAGACCGCTGGCATTGCTTATGCGGCGTTCTTGGCAGAAAGACTTCAGAAGCCCATGATCTACGTGCGCAAGGAGCCCAAAAATTATGGGAAAGCGTCGCAAGTCGAGGGCGTCCTCCAGCCGGGCCAGCGCGTGCTCCTAGTCGAAGACCTAGTCACTGACGGGGGGAGCAAGCTCAATTTCAAGCGTGGGATTGAGAGTGCTGGAGGCACAGTGCGTCACTGTCTCTGTGTCTTTGAATATTTTTGTGAAGAAGCGGGGCTGCACCGTGCGCGCGATACCCTCAGAGAGCACGGGATTGAGCTGTACTCGCTCGTCACGTGGGACGACGTGCTGCGCGTGGCCCGCGCCGAAAACTCCCTCACGGAAAGCGAGATCGCTGTTGTCTTACAGTTTCTTACACAATTCGCGTCTTCATAGCACTAGGGCACTCCACGATTTCGTCGAATGTTTGTTTTGATAGATATTTTTGATATAAATAAAAAATTTATCCGCTAAAAATTTTATATTTTTTTATTTTTAGCGGGAAAACTTGACATAAGTTGTTCTCTCTGCTATGATGCCGTCTATATGGCGGCCAAGGGTGACAGATTGGCTTCGGAGCTCCGCGGTCGGCTCTCACCGGAAGCGCGCATCTACGCTGATCTCTCCAGCCGGCGGCTCTACGCCCGCGACCAAGGAGAGCCCCCGCGCTTCGTCGAGAGAGTCTTGCTGAAACAGAACATCCCCGATCTCGTCCTGCAACCGGAGCTTCCCGACGACGTGAGCGCCGCTCTACGCTGGGCACGCGCAAGAGAGTTGTCAGTAGTGCCGCGCGGCGCCGCGACGTTTGGGCTTGGCGGGGCCGTGCCCACCCAGCACGGACTCGTTCTAGACTTCTCAGCCCTTAGATCGATCGAAGAGATAAATCTTGATGAGCAGACTGTCACGGTCTTGGCCGGAACGCGCTGGGCCGATGTCGCTCACGCCCTCAAGCCCTATGGACTAGCACTGTGCACTTACCCGACAAGCTGGTTCTCTACAGTTGGCGGTTGGGTCAACACCGGCGGGTACGGCGTGGGCAGCCTCGCCTATGGGCACTTCAAAGATCAGATTCACAGATTGATCGTGCTCACGCCCCAAGGAGAATTAAAAGAACTGACAAGCGACGACCCAGAGTTTGAGTACTTTATCGGCACGGAAGGGCAGATGGGCGTCGTCTGGGCAGTGACGCTGCGCGTGCGCCGCGCGCCCCAGAAAACAACACCGATACTCCTGCAGTGCGACTCGGTAGAGAGCGCGTTCGCGCTCGCTCACGAACTCCTGCAGGAGGGCTTCCAGCCCTATCATATGAAATATCTCAGCGCGGCACGCATCCACGAGATCAACGAGCTTCTCCACAGCTCAGAAGCGCAGATCCCTGAACGCGAGAGCCTGCTGATCGCTTTCGATGAGTGGGAGAGCGCACGAGCGTGTGAGCGCTGGGCCGTGCAGAGCGAGATCACGGTGAGCTCACTCTATCACGCATATTATCTGTGGCACGAGCGGCTCTTCCCCATGCGCCCCAAGCGACTTGGCCCAGGGATGCTTGCTTCTGAAACTGTGCTGAGCGCCGAAAAAGCCCCAGAGTTTATTAAAAAAGCCGAGCGCGAGGGAGCGCGCTTCGGCGTCCATCTCGCCAGCGAAGCCTACTTCGTCGGCGATGGCCAAGTGCTGCTGTTGCCCGCCTTCACGTTCAACTCTCGCAATGTGTTCTCAGAGTTTTTCGTAGCGAGCCTCTCGCTAGTGCTGACGAGACTTGGGATCGCTCTTGGCGGGCGGCCTTATGCGATCGGGATTTGGAATACGCCCTTTGCCCGCGCAAAGTTTGGCAAAAAATTCGACGAGCTGTGCGCGTACAAGAGAAAGATAGACCCCGATGGGCTGCTCAATCCCGGAAAGTTTTTCGCCCTGCCCGCGCATTGGAGCTCGCTGATGCTGCGGGGGCTGCCCTTGAGCATCGGTTTGGAAATCGCGCGATTAGCCGCGCCGCTTGTACGTAAGTTCTTCGATCCAACTCCTAAGCGCTATCCCGCCCGCGAGCCGGGCCGCCCCCCAACAGCGATCTCGCCTCTGCTCGATCTCTTAGAGTATAACGAGACACTCTGCTCGCGCTGTGGCAGCTGCGTCCCCGTCTGCCCTGCTTATATCTATACGAAAGACGAGCGCACCACGGCGCGGGGCAAGCTCCAACTTGGGCTGGCGCTGCTCAAGGGTGAAAAACTCGACGCTGCAGGCGCTCAGGCGCTCTTCTATTGTATGCATTGTCGCGCGTGCACCGACGTCTGCCAGAGCTCTCTGGACTTAGTTCCCGTCTGGGACGAGCTGGAGCGCCGCGTTGAGGCGCGCTTCGGCAAGGATCACCAGAAGATTGAAGAGTTCGTGCGCGGAGTCGAAGCGATGCAGATCATGCCCGGCACAGAATATGTGCCGCCGATTGTGAAAGTGCTAGAGGGAGTCGCGTATGGTCATCGCGACGCGAGCTGAGAGCCGATATTCGATTCACACCCAGCGAGCGCCGTCGCGGGCGAAGCCCTTAGTGCGCCCGATGATCGTGCGCTCTGAGGCGTGCATCAATTGTGGGATCTGCGTGAGCGCGTGCATCTACGGCGTGCACTATCGCGCTGAAGGCTTGCGCATGATCATCGGGGAGCAGCCACAAGATCAGAATCTCTGCCGCAGCTGCCTGCGCTGCGTGCGCGAGTGCCCTCAAAATGCGCTCTCCGCTCCCATCCAGCCGGAATGGAAGCACACCGGTGACGACTACTGGACGCCCGAAATTATTCAGAGTCTCGTGCAACAAGCCGAAACTGGGAAGGTTCCGGTCTCCGGGCAGGGGTATCGCGGCCCATTTGTGGGCAAAGATTTTGACTCGATGTGGACGGACATGTCCGAGATCGTCCGGCCCACCCGCGATGGCATCCACGGCAGGGAATACATCAGCACCGCGATCTTTTTAGGGAGAAAGCCGTTCGCTTTGACCTCTCCCCCTCCCCGGCACGGGGAGGGGGATCTCGACCCTGTGCTTGAAATCCCCATCCCCATGCTCTTCGACGCTCTACCCGCACCCTTCAACACCCCTAGCGTGCGCGAGGCTCTGCTGAGCGCAGCCCAAGCTCTGGGCACGTTCTGCCTTCGGAGAGTCGAAGAATGCCCCACGCCCTTGCCTACGGCGCTTGCTCCCTTGCTCCGCCCTGATGAGATTGACAGATATTCTGAAACCATCCGCCAAGCGCTGCTTGTTGAGCTTGAGTGCGACGGTCATGTGCGCTCTCTCGAGAACGCTCTCGCTCAGATACGAGAGCTAAACCCTAACGCTGTCGTCGCCGTGCGTTTAGAGTTCGACGACGCGCTGGCTGAGGAGCTGGCGCGCACGGGCGTGGGCGTCTTGCACTTCGTCGCTAACTCGCACGGTCGGACGCAAAAGTTCGGGCACATCAAGGACGCGCTGCGCGCGGTGCATCTGCGCTTGCTCGATGCTCGCCTGCGCGATGCTGTCACGCTCATCGTCAGCGGAGGCATCGCTGCTGCTGAGCACGTTCCCAAAGCGATCATCTGTGGGGCGGATGGGGTCGCACTCGATCGAGCGCTCTTAGTCGCGCTGGAGTGCTGGCGCGGGGAGGAGATGGCCCTCACCTCCAGCCCCTCTCCCGTCGGTGGCGACGGGAGAGGGGTGCCCGCAGGGCGGGGTGAGGGCCTTGAGTTTGATCCCGCTTGGGGCGCGCAGAGAATTGTCAATCTCATTGGAGCTTGGCGCGATCAGCTTTTGGAAGTCTTGGGCGCGATGGGCATGAGGGAAGTGCGGCGCCTGCGCGGCGAAGTGGGCCGCGCCATCTTCTATGACGATCTAGAGCGAGAGTTCAAAGAATATCTCAGATCACAGCCTATCGGCCTAGCTCGTCCCGAAGAGATTCAGTATGCTCTAGAAAATCCCGACGGGCTCATCCCGCCCATCACGGAAGAAATCCGCCCGCTCCCTCCAAACTTCCATCACGAGCTGGCGAAGTTCAAAGTCACCATCAGCGACGCATGTATCAGTTGCGGGCTGTGCGTTGAGCTGTGCCCATTTGGCGTCTACGCGCGCCCTGAGGGGCTGAATAAGCTCTTGCCGCCCACAAGCGCCAACTGCATCGGCCCTCTCTGTCAAGAGAAATATCCCGATCACTATTGTGTGGACAAGTGCCCCACGAACGCCATTGCTATCGAGCGCGAGCCAACTTATGAGCTGTTAGGAGACCCGCGCTGGACGGCAGATCTGCTCCTCGCGACGTACAAGATGGCTGAGACCGGTCGTGCTCCAGAGCATCTTGAGTACAGGGTGGGGGCCTCCGGCGGCGGATTCGACAAAATAAAATTTACGTTTGAAAGTTGGCGGGTTCACAAGTCCACCCCCAGTCCCTCTCTCCTTCGAGGGAGAGGGGAGCCAAGGGGTGAGGGGACACGCAGCCACGAGCCCTCTACTGCCATCCCGCTCAATCGGCGCCCGTGGGGGCCAAAGATTTGGATTCCCGTGCCGTGGTACGGTGGTGGCATGTCCTACGGCTCTGTGAGCCTACAGACGATGCTCTCGCGGGCGCGGGCTGCTAAAGCTTTTGGGACCTTCGTCTCCACCGGCGAGGGCGGCTACCCCGAAGCCCTCTATCCCTATGACGATCATATCATCACCCAGATCGCCACGGGGCTTTTCGGCGTCCGCGAAGACACTATACAAAGAGTGCGCATCGTCGAGTTCAAGTACGCGCAAGGGGCCAAGCCCGGCCTGGGCGGGCATTTATTAGCTGATAAAGTCACAGCCGACGTGGCCAAGATGCGCGGCTCGGTGCAGTTCAGCTCGCTCTTCTCGCCGTTTCCATTTCATAGTGTTTACTCCGTCGAGGACCATAAAAAGCACGTAGACTGGGTGCGGGCGACCAACCCCCGCGCGCTCGTCTCTGTCAAAGTCTCGACGCCCAACGATGTAGACATGGTTGCCGTGGGCAGCTACTACGCCGGCGCGAACATCATTCACTTAGATGGGGGCTACGGTGGCACCGGCGCTGCGCCGGATATCGCCAAGAAAAATATCGCGATGCCCATCGAGTACGCGATTCCTAAAGTTCATAAGTTCTTGGTGCAAGAGGGGATTCGCGATGAGTTAGTCTTGATGGCCAGCGGCGGAATCCGCACAGCCTACGATATTGCGAAAGCAATTGCGCTGGGGGCTGACGGCTGCGTCATCGGGACGGCAGAATTAGTAGCGCTCGAATGCAATCGCTGTGGGAACTGCGAGCGTGGGCGGGGCTGCCCGTTCGGGATCGCTACGACAGATCCGGAGCTGTCGCAGCTCATTGCGCCCGATTGGGGTGCGCAGAGAATTATTAATCTCTTTCACGCGTGGCGAGCGCAGCTTATCGAGATTTTGCAAGAGCTTGGGATGCGCAGTATCTTGGAGCTGCGCGGGCGGGTGGATGTGCTGGAGTATATTGACGAGATGAAAGATCACTAAATGAGCAAGAGAAAAGACTATCGCAAACAACTGGTGCAAGAGCTAGAAGAAGCTTTAGAGGTCGTTTTATACGAAGTTCTCGAGGCTGCCCGTAATTTTGAGAGCAAAGTCAAAAGCCTCAAAAACTTGAAGCGATCCGGTTCTAGCTATGAAGGGCATCATGGTGAGTTGGCAGCAGCAGCGTTCTTGCTCAAGTTGAAAGCAGAAGCGGCTTACGAGACGCTAGAGCAGCTTATAGAAGCTGAACCTGACGAATAGCTACTATGCCAAGCTTTATCCAGGTCATCACGGCAACGGCGAGCAAAGCCGAGGCCGAGCGCATCGCGCAGGCATTGCTGGAGAAGCGTCTAGCGGCGTGCGTGCAGATCGTCGGGCCGATGGAGAGTCTCTACTGGTGGCGCGGGAAGATCGAGCGCTCCGAGGAATGGCTGTGCGTTGCCAAATCGGAGCTTGCGCTCTTCTCGCAACTAGAAGAGACGATCAAAGCGTTGCACTCGTATGAAGTGCCGGAGATCGTAGCTGTCCCCGTGGTCGCGGGGAGCGCTGAGTATCTCCAATGGTTGCAAGAAGAGCTTCACAACAAAGGCCTATCGTCGAGGTGATTCCCTGAGAATGAGAACGCGCAATCTAATCGAGAAGCTCATCGCCTCACGGCATTCGCTAAAACCATATAATAATCTGGGGCACCATGCCGAGGCCGAAGGTGGCTGCGGCGTCCTGGGGATGATCGCTTCACAGCCCATTGCCGGCAAGCATGTCTATCGTAGCTCCATCCAAATGCATAACAGAGGGAACGGCAAGGGCGGCGGGCTCGCGGCTGTTGGCCTTCTCCCTGAACAGATGGGCGTCTCAAGAGAAAAACTAGAAGACAATTATCTCATCCAGATCGCGTATCTCGACCCAGCAGCTCGAAAAGACGTCGAACAGGATTTCTTACTCCCGCACTTTGAGATTCATCAGGGCTACGCTGTGCCCAGCATACACGACCATCGAGAGATCGGCTTGGAGGTTCAGCCCCCGCTGGTGTGGCGCTACTTCGCCCGCGTCAAAGAAACTGTACTTGCCGAGTTCATTCAGAAGAACGAACTGAAGGGCATAGACCCCCGCCGCGCCGAAGACGAGTTCGTCTATCAAAATTCTTATAAACTGAACAAGACGTTCTACGCGTCATTAGGCGAAAAGCGCGCGTTCGTGCTCTGTCACGGGAGAAATCTCTTAGTCTTTAAGATCGTCGGCTACGCTGAACAGGCTTTGCAGTATTATCAGCTAGAGAATCTCAAGGCCCATGGCTGGATCGCCCATCAGCGATACCCGACAAAAGGGCGCGTCTGGCACCCTGGCGGCGCACACCCCTTCATTGGGTTGCACGAAGCCCTCGTGCACAATGGAGATTTTGCGAACTATCACGGCGTCTGTGAGTATCTGAAACAGAGAAATATCTACCCGCTCTTTCTCACAGACACCGAGGTCTCGGTGCTGCTCTTTGATCTGTGGAGCCGTGTCTATGGCTATCCGTTGGAGTACGTGATCGAAGCGCTCGCACCCACGACCGAGCGCGACTTTCTGATGCTCCCCAAAGAGAAGCAAGAGCTGTACAAACAGATTCAGGTCGCGCACCTGCACGGCTCGCCCGACGGCCCGTGGTTCTTCATCATCGCGCGCCATGAGCCGTATGAGAAAAAATTCCAACTGATCGGGATCACCGACACGAGTATGCTCCGCCCTCAGGTCTTCGCTCTGCATGAGGGGCCGGTGCAGATCGGGCTGATCGCTTCAGAAAAGCAAGCGATCGACGCTGCGCTCCAAAGCCTGCACGACGAAGACCCGCGCATCTGCCCCGTCGCTGATAAATACTGGAACGCACGCGGCGGCAGCCACACCGATGGGGGTGCCTTCATCTTCACCGTAGACTACAGCCAACCAAATTTAAAGCTTGTCTGCACGGATAAGTTCGGCAGGGAAGTATCTGCTGGCCCTCACCCCCGGCCCCTCTCCTGTGGGTCACCACGGGAGAGGGGTAGCCGTCAGGCTGGGGTGAGGGCCTCTCTCCCCACCAACCCCGTGGCTAGTGCGCTCGATCCCGCCCAGCCGGCTCTCGAAGCTTTCGCTGAACTCAAGAGCGAGATCAGAGCTTGGGATTATGACGTCTTTGAAGAGTTCTTGCGCGTCTGTCTAGAAGAATCTCGTCACAGTGATGCTCAGCGCCGTCATATACTAGAGTTGCTGACGTTCTTATTAGACCGTCGCTATCGTACAGAGAAGATGGAGCGCAAGTGGCTGCGCGCCCTCCTTGAGGCGACTATCAATGAGATTTTGGATTCGGTGTCCTCGCTCGGTGCAGCGTCAGACTTTGGGCGCATCACGTGGCAGACGCGCGCTACGCTCTCTGCGCCGCGAGCGCCGACCCAAACGCTCGTCATAGACGCCACGGGCTTTCCCCCCGAAGGCGAGGACGCGCTCTCGCTCTTGATAGTGAGCGCCTATAAGCTTGGCTGGAAGAAGTTTCTTCTCTATCGCTGCTGCGGGCAGCGCTTCATCGGAAGCGGGCTTGGCCCGCGCTCTCACGGCGTGCGCCTCGACGTCTACGGCAGTTCGGGAGACTATTTAGCGAGCGGGCTCGACGGCGCAGAGATCTACGTCCACAACAACGGGCAAGATCAGCTGGGGCAGATCTATCACGATGGAAAGCTCGTCGTCTACGGGGACGTGGGGCAGACGTTCTTCTACGGGGCTAAAGGGGGGCAAGCGTATGTCTTAGGCAACGCTGCGGGACGCCCCTTGATCAACGCTGTGGGCTGCCCGCGTGTGGTCATCAACGGCACAGCGTTAGACTATTTAGCTGAATCGTTCATGGCCGGTGATCCCCTCAACGGCGGCGGGTTTGTCATCCTGAACGGGATCGCTCTCGATGAAGACGGGCAGATTCGAGAGTTAGAGACGCCATACCCTGGGAGTAATCTCTTCTCTCTCGCTTCTGGAGGGGCGATCTACGTGCGCGATCCCCATAAAAAATTAGATGACGATCAGCTCAACGGCGGCTGCTATGAAGAACTCAGCGACGCTGACTGGGCGCTCATTTTGCCCTATCTGAAAGAGAACGAGCGATTGTTTGGGATCACTGTTAAAGACTTGCTCACCGTAGACGGGGAGAGACTGCCCCCGGAGCGGGTCTATAGAAAAGTCCGCCCGGTCAAGACGGGCGTGTTGAGCTCATAAGTGCCATGCGCCGCTGGCTCCAACAGAAAATCATAAGCCCACTTATTGATCTCTCATATATACTGATGAGTCTTCTCTTTGCTGCGGGGGTTCCGCGTTGGTACGAGCGTCTCAACGCATGGCACTATTGCTATCAAGCCGAGCACTATGACCGGAGCGTCATAGAATTCGAAGGAGCCCGCTACGCGCAAGCTCTTGAAGCCGGACTCCAAGCACTCTCGGTGCACCCCAGAGAGATTCTCGACGTCAACACTGGGACGGGCTTCGTCGCCCGAAAATTATTGGCTCTCTTCCCCCAGGCTCACATTGTCGCAACTGATCTCTCCGAAGCGATGCTCGCCCAAGCACGGCTACGCTCTCCGCGGATCGAGTTCATCCGCGCGGACACCGCAAAACTCCCCTTTGCAGACGAAAGCTTCGATCTCGTGACGCTCCACAACGGGCCGCCGCATCTTTTGGAGATGGCGCGCGTCTTGCGCCCTGGAGGGCAGATGCTCCTCGCATTCACGTCAGGGGCAAGGGTACCTCATCTCCTTCTCAAACGTTGGCTCGAGATCGCCCGACGCTTCGGCACGGTGGAGCTTGGACGGGTCGGCGACGGCTTGTGGGTGCTTGTGACTAAGTTTAGTCAAACCACCCCCGGCGCTTGAACCACCAGAACATCAGCGCGCCGAGAGTTGCCATAACCCCCAATACGGCGGGATATCCCCAAGGGGAGCGCAGCTCTGGCATGAACTCAAAATTCATTCCATAGATACTCGCAATGAACGTCAAGGGCAGGAAGATCGTGGCGATGATCGTCAGCGTCTTCATGATCTCATTGAGTTTATTGGAGACCAGGGCTTGGTGGATCGCCATATCCGTGGAGATGAGCTCACGATATGTAAATATGAGATCGTTCAGGCGAGCCAAGTTATCCGAGACATCGCGGAAGTAGACGCGGAGGCTCGCTTTAATGAACGGCGATTCTTCCACGGAGAGGCGGCGGATGAGCTCTAGTTGTGGCCCGAGGATGCGCTGCAAATACACGATATTTTTGCGGAGCTTGGCGGCTCGCTGCAGCGTGGCTTTATCGGGATTGGTAAAGATCGCATCTTCAAGCTCACTGAGCTCTTCATCGAGCCAGCTGAGGATTTGCAA
Organism: Candidatus Bipolaricaulota bacterium; assembly: GCA_030550495.1. Lineage (GTDB taxonomy): Bacteria > Bipolaricaulota > Bipolaricaulia > RBG-16-55-9 > DRXL01 > JANXCC01. The sequence goes on from JAUQPG010000007.1 coordinate 27,221, forward strand.
GTTATCGTCGACGAGCAGATCAATGATAGCATGGACGAGGTAATCAGGGCCGCGCGCAATGGTGCGAGAGGCAGAGCTGTAGAGTCGGGTGATGGCTGTTTCGATGCATTCCATGGGCTCAGTATGTGCGGTGATGAGAAAATTCTTGCCCAAGAAGAGATCGAGCTCGAGCGCGCTGAGATTCTTTTCGATGCGGTCGACATCGGCGTCGCGCAGCACGATCATGAGGCCGTTGTCGTAGGTATCGATCTTGGGGCGATACTGGGGGGTGATCAGATCTTCGATGGCCAAGGGGTGGAGGTTGAAGAGCTTTCCGATCTTTTGGATCTCGGCAACGTCAGATCCGGGAAAATCGATCCAAAAAGTGACCGTCTCTTGCTCTGCCTTGGCCACAAGATCGGTTATGGGGACATCGTTCATAAGTCCCTGACCCTCTTCGTACAAGAACGTGCGCAAGGGGCTCACCTCCGCTTCCGTTTAGATTAGTGCATAAGAAGACGTTTGTCAAAAATCAACCCCTCCTAAAGAGGCGAAGAGAGGGGGTATGGAGCTTACTGGCGCGCTCCCCACTCATCGCGTAGAATAACAAATAATCAAGGAGGGATTCTTTCACACATGGAAGCACAAGGACAAAAACCGACAAGACGCTCAACCCTGTGGATCACCGGCGGGGTGGTCATCGTCGCGATCGTTGCAGCCGTTTTTGCCGTTTGGACGCTGACTAAGCCACCTTCAGCTACCGTCGGCTCGATTACGGCGTATACGCTCGACAACGGACTCCGACTTATCGTCTACCAAGACACGACAGCCCCGGTCGTCTCGGTCAACGTTTTATATCGCGTGGGCTCCAAGGACGAACCCCAAGGGAAACGCGGCATGGCTCATCTTATGGAGCACATGGCATACAAAGGCTCCAAGAACGTCGGCCCGGAAGAGCACTCCAAGCTCATTGACCAAGCCGGGGGCCAAGACAATGCCTTCACCGGCGACGATATGACTGGCTACTGGGCGCAGCTGCCCAAGGAGAAGCTCGACCTAGCTCTGTATCTGTTCGCCGAGCAGATGCACAACCTCGTGCTCACTCAAGAGCACCTCGACTCCGAGCGCGAGGTCGTCAAGGAAGAGTGGCGCGTGCGGTTAGAGAACCAGCCCGTCAGTAAAGCGTTCGATAAATTCAGAGATATCGCGTTTGCAGGCACGCCCTACGCCAAGGGCCCTGAGGGCTACATGGAAGACCTAGACAATATCACGCTCGAAGATCTTCAGAATTTCTATCAGACGTACTATGCTCCCAACAACGCGGTCTTAGTCGTCGCGGGCGATGTGCGGCCTAACGAAGTGCTTGCGCTGGCGAAGAAGCACTTCGGTGGGATTCCCAAAGCTCAGACGCCCTCACCGATGCCGATCACGCTGCCCCCGCAGACCCAGATGCGCGAGGAGACTCTCGAGATGGCTGTGCAGTTACCCGTCATTATCGGGGGCTATCGCGTGCCGGGTTCAGGGCATGCGGATCAGCCAGCCCTCGAAGTGGCCGGGCTCATTCTCTCTCGAGGGCAGAGCTCGCGACTCTACAAAAAGCTCGTGCGGGAGCAGCAACTCAGCGTCGGTGCCGGGGGCTTCCCCTTGGTCTTCAAGGACGTGGGCACAATGCTCATCTTCGCCTTCTTCACGCCGGACAAGGATCCCACCCAGGTCAAAGAGGCGCTGCTCGCTGAAGTCGAACGTCTCGCTACTGAGCCCATAGACGAAAAAGAGCTCCAGAAAGCGAAGAATCAGCTCACAGCTCAATATATCTTTGGCCTCGATTCCATCTCTAGAGTAGCTCTAGAGCTCGCTGAAGCTGAGGTCATCTACGGTGACTATAAAGAGTTCGAGAAAGCCAAGACGAAGTACGACAATATCACGGCCGCGGACGTGCAGCGCGTGGCGCAGACGTACTTTAAGCGCGAGAACTTAACTATCGTGACGCTCAAGCCCGAAGGAGGCACACAATGAGACAGTTCCAAGTTAGCAAGTTTCAAGTTATAAAGTTGTTACTTGCGTTCTTGCTGATCGGCCCAGTGGTCGTCTGGGCGCAACAGGGCAACGTCGAGCCGATTCAGCTGCCCCCGATTAAGACCGTCACGTTAGAGAATGGGCTGAAAGTCATAGTCATAGAGCAGCCGTCGCTGCCCATTGTGCAGTTCTCAGTGCGCGTGCGCGTCGGAGCCATTCATGAGCCTTCAGACCGCACAGGCTTGGCGACGTTTACAGCGTCGATGCTGCGCCAGGGAACGACAAACAGAACAGCTGAGCAGATCTCTGAAGAGATCGATTTCGTCGGCGGCTCCCTAGGGGCGAGCGCCGACGTCGAGCGCACTGACGTCACGGCTCGAGTCTTAAAGAAAGACCTCCAGGTCGGGTTAAATCTCTTAGCTGATATTGTGCAGAACCCGAACTTCCCCGAAAAAGAGATAGGCATTATACGCAACCAGCTTTTGGCCAGCGTGCGCGGGATGCGCGATGACCCGGAAGAGTTAGCTTCAGCGCATCTCGATTTTGCCCTCTTTGGGACGATCCATCCCTTGGGACGCGCCATGAGCGAGCAGAGCCTCAACGCGATCACTCGTGACGACTTAGTCACGTTCCACGGGATATATTATCGTCCTAATAATTCCGTGCTCGCTGTCGCCGGAGACGTCAAAGCCGACGAGATTATTAGCTTAGTAAAGCAAGCGTTCGGCACGTGGCAGAAAGCAGATATTCCGCCCGCGCCCTTGCCAGAACCAATTAAGCTCCAGGGTTATAAAGTGCGCTTCGTGCACAAGCCCGGCCAGACCCAGACCCACATTGAGATCGGACACTTTGGGCTGGCCGTCACTGATCCGGATTATATTCCGACAGTGCTTGCTAACTATGTACTGGGCGGGGGGGCGTTCTCATCGCGTCTGCTTCAGGTCATCCGAGCTAAGTACGGAAAGACCTACTCGATCTTCAGCTACTTCCCCAGCTATAGCTTCCCAGGGTATTTCCGAATCTCGACGTTCACCCGCAACGAGCAAGCGTTTGAAACGCTGCAGATGATCTTGGACGAGTTCAAGAAGTTCAAAGAGAATGGGATCACTCAAGAAGAACTCCAAGCGGCGCAAGACAACATCGCCGGGAGCTATATTCTGAGATTAGAGACGCTCTCCGGGCTGACGACGACCGTGCTCAATAACGATTTCTATGGGTTTGGCATGGAGCGCAGCCGCAACTGGCGCAAGATAGTTCGTTCGGTAACTTTAGAGCAAGCCAATCAAGCGATCAAAGATCGCTTCGATCCCGACAACCTCGCGATTGTCTTGTTGAGCGACATCAAGACTCTGGAGGGCCGGACGGAGCTGATTCCGGGAATCCCGCTAGAGAACGTCAACGTTGTCGATTGGCTGGAGCCGATCACGGCGCGAGCCAAGCCCTATGCAGAGTTTCTCGCGGCGCTCGCTGCTCCCAAAGGGCCAACGGAACTGACGTGGGCCGCGCAGATCACCCCCGAAGCAAGGGCGCTGTTGGAGAGGGCGTTTGCGGCCCAAGGGGGCTTTGAGAGGGTCGCCCAGATTCGCGATGTCTACACAAAGGGACGTGGGAGCATCTTCCGGGGCGGCCAGGAGTTCAAATTTGAAGGAGAGCTCTGGATCAAGCTGCCTAATAAACTCAAACAGATAATCAAGTTCGCTGGCGGGCAGAGCACGGTGATCTATAACGGGACGCAAGGCTGGGTGGAAGCCGGTGGACGCGTGCGCGATCTACCTGCGCAAGCCCTCGCTGAGATCCGCGAATCTATCGAGTTTGACTCGCTGTTGTTCTTGTGGAATATTGCGCGTGCTGACTACACGTTCGACATCGTGGGCACGGCTCAGGTGGACGGTCAGGAGACCCAGGTTCTGCGAGTGACGAACGAGCAAGGCAAGTCAGCGGACTTCTACTTCGATCTAAAGCGCTTCGTGCCGCTCAAGATTATCACGTCGCTTGGCGAGGGAAAGAGCAAGGAGCAACTCTTGAGCGACTACCGTCAAGTCGAGGACTTCTGGGTGCCGTTTGCGCTCAAGACGCTCGAAGACAAGGAGCTCACTGATAGCTTTGAAGTGCTAGAGTTCAAAGTGAACACTGGGGTTGGGGACGAGCAGTTTGAGAAGCCGTGATCGACTTTCTTGAGGGCGAGGTCGTTGAGCTCACAGAGCATTCGGTTGTCCTGGCCGTGGGGGGCGTGGGCTATCGCGTGATCGTTTCGAAAGCAACAGCCGAAGCTCTGCGCGGCCAGACTGGCCCTGTGAAGATTTTTACACACTTGCACTACACGCCCAACGACCTCGCCCTCTACGGCTTTGCCACACCTGAAGAGCGCCAGCTCTTTGAGTTATTAATCTCTGTCTCTGGGGTCGGCCCGAAAGTCGCGATGGGGATTCTCTCAGCCACGACTCCCCAATATTTTGCCGAAGCGATCTTGCAGAACCGCCGCGATCTCTTAGAAGATTTGAAGGGGGTGGGGCGCAAGACCGCTGAGCGACTGATCGTCGAGCTCAAAGAGAAGATCACACAAATCCCACTGCGGGCTGAACCGTCCTTAGCACCGGCGACGACGCAAGAAGAGTTAGCTATTAAGGCGCTGACGCGTTCCTTGGGCTTTACCGAGACGGAAGCGCGTCGTGCGGTGGCGCGTGCCAAGGCTATGGGAGCAACGACAACAGAAGACCTCGTGAAGAAAGCCCTGGCTTTGCTCTCGTAGGGCTCACGCTCTGAGAATCGCGTACAGGATCGTGCTCACGATGCTGATGAGCAGCGCGCCAAGCAACGCCCAGCCGAAGCTTTCGATAGCAAACGCGGGCACAATCACATCTGTGAGCCAGAGCATCCCCGCGTTGATGAGTATCAAAAAGAGCCCAAACGTGATCAGCGTCGCGGGCAGTGTCAGAAATATTACAATGGGGCGTAAGATCGCGTTGAGCAGCCCAAGCACCAAACCGACGAGAATGACAGTGCTGAGATAGTCTGCCCCTTCAATGCGGATATGGGGATTGAGCAGCCAAGTCGTGACAGCGACTGCTGCTGTCGAGACGACCCAGCGGATCACGAAGCGCATTAAGATGCCGTCACGCGAAGGCATGGCACATTCTAGCAGAAAGCGGCGACAGCGCACAAGTCGAGGGTCACCTAACAGATGGGCTTGCTCCGACTTCCGTGATTCTTGGCTTTCGCGCCGTAAATGGGTAGAATAGCAACGATCTTTGAGGTGGTCTTTTATGGGAGTCTCAACAAGCGCGCAACGGAATCTCGAGGTCTTCAATCCTGCCACGGGCGAGAAGATCGCGGACGTGCCAATCACGCCGCCGGAAAAAGTCGGCGAAGCCGTCAGCCGCGCCCGCCAAGCGTTTCAGCTCTGGCGTCACTTCTCGATCGCCCAACGAGCGCGCTATCTCTACGCCGCCCGCGATTGGATCGTCGATCACCAAGACGAAGTCATTGACA
>JAUQPG010000007.1:32804-61849 GCA_030550495.1 Candidatus Bipolaricaulota bacterium
GGCGAAGCCGTCAGCCGCGCCCGCCAAGCGTTTCAGCTCTGGCGTCACTTCTCGATCGCCCAACGAGCGCGCTATCTCTACGCCGCCCGCGATTGGATCGTCGATCACCAAGACGAAGTCATTGACACAATCTGCTCTGAGACCGGAAAACCCCGCACCGAAGCCCTTGTCGCCGAAGTCTTCTACTGCTGCGATCTCTTGGGGTTTTACGCGAAAAACTCCGAGCGATATCTCAAGGACGAGATCCGGAGCCCACATCTGTTAAAGACGAAGCGCGTCTTTGTGATCTATCAGCCGTTGGGCGTCGTCGGGGTGATCTCGCCCTGGAATTTTCCGTTCACGTTGACGCTAGGGGATGTCGTGCCGGCGCTCATGGCCGGCAATACTGTCATTTTGAAGCCCTCGGAATACACGCCGCTGACGGGACTTTTAGTTGAGCGCGTCTTTCGGGAATCAGGGCTTCCCGAGGGCGTCATGCAGACGCTCTGCGGCTACGGCGATACGGGAGCGGCTTTAGTAGATCAGTGCGATGGGATTGCGTTCACGGGCTCGGTCGCGACGGGCAAGAAGGTCGCCGAGCGCGCCGCGCAGCGACTCATCCCCGTCTTGCTGGAGCTGGGTGGCAAAGACCCAATGATCGTCCTCAAAGACGCTGATTTAGAGAGAGCAGCGAACGCGTGCGTCTGGGGGGCGCTGAGCAACGCGGGGCAGATGTGCATGTCGGTCGAGCGCGTCTACGTCGAAGCCCCAATTTATGATGAGTTCGTGCAAAAGGTCGTCGAGAAAGTGAAATCTTTGCGTCAGGGCGCTGAAAGGCGCTTTGGCGAAGTTGACATTGGTCCGTTGACGATGCCCAAGCAGTTAGAGACTGTGGAGCGTCACATTCGCGATGCCGTCGAGAAGGGCGCAAAGATTCTCGTTGGGGGCAGGCGCAAGGACGGGCTCTTCTTTGAGCCAACAGTCCTAGTGAACGTCGATCACTCGATGCAGATCATGCGGGAAGAGACGTTTGGGCCGGTCATCCCAATTATGAAAGTGAACTCTGCCGAAGAAGCTCTTCAGCTAGCGAACGACTCGATCTACGGCTTGGCGGCAAGCGTCTTTACGAAGGACAAGGCTCTTGGGGTGCGCCTTGCCCGCTCTATTGAAGCGGGCAACGTCTGCGTCAATGACTGCATCACGAACTTTGCGATTCTCGAAGCCCCATATGGTGGGGCCAAGCAGAGCGGGCTGGGGCGTCGTCATGGGGAGTGGGGCTTGAGACAATTTACGTGGCCTCAGACGGTCGTCGTAGATCGGTTTGGGCTGAAGCGTGAGCTCTTTTGGTACCCGTATAATGAGAAAGTCGCGCGTTGGGTTGCTAAAGCGATCCGGCTGTTGTATCGTCGAGGCTGGCGCGAAAAATTCTCCGCTGGGAGGTAAGAGGACTCAGTATGCATCGTCGTTGGCTCTTCATTGGGATTGGGACTGTGGCTGTGATCGGTGCGGGTGTGGCGATCTGGGTGTTGCTGGTCTCGCCGCAGACGCTGACGATCTGTCCGTCGGGATGCGCGTTTGCGCAGCTTCAGAAAGCGATTGACGCTGCGCGCAGCGGCAGCACGCTGCACATTCAAGCCGGGACGTATCGCGAAGACCTTCAGATCAGCAAGCCTGTGCAGATTGTCGGCTCTGAAGGCGCTCGGCTCGAAGGGCAGATCACTATCACCAAGACTGAAAACGTCTCGATTATGGCTCTCACGGTGCATGGTTCTGTGCGCATCGAGGAGAGCCGCAAGATCACGATTAGTAAGAGCACAATCTCTGGGAGCCAAAATGCTGGGATTGCTGTCGTTCGCAGCAGAGAGGTCTCGCTCAGCGAGACCATGATCACGGGGAACGCTGGCGATGGCATCGCGGTCGAGTCCTCTCAAGTTCAGATCTCTCAAAATACTATTGGGGGCAACAAGGGCTACGGCATTCGCGCCGACAGCGCTTCGCAGCTCTCTGGCGAGGGCAATCGTAGCGGCTCGCGCGTCCCTGACGATTTTCCCACTATCCAAGCAGCTATTGACGCGTGGCACGTGGGGATGGGGATCAACGGCTTAGGTGACGTCAGCGAGAACGTCCCGCCGGGCTTGCTCGTGGGAGAGGGCGTGATCTTCGTCGCGCCAGGGGTGTACAAAGAGTTTGTCACGATTCGCGATAAGAATGTAAGAATTCGCGGGGCCAGCCGCGATGAAGTTATAATAGATGGCACGGGCTTGGGAGACGTCGATGGGATCACTGTGCGCGGGCAAAGTAAAGTCTTTTTGGAGAATCTGACGGTGCGCAACTTCCGCGACGACGGCATTGACGCCGAGGGCAAGATCGAATTGACGCTGCGCAACGTTCTCTTAGAGGGCAACGGCAGCACCGGCGCGGAGATCGCCCACAGCGATATCAAAGTCTGGCTCACCCGCGTGGAGATCAAGAACAACCGAAATTACGGATTGTGGGCACTGAGTCCTCAAAATATTATAGAGTGTCGCGAGACGACCGTAAGTCAAAACGGTACGGACTTTGGCGCGCTCAACGAAGCATCTGCTGCTGAGATAGCTCAAAAGTGCCAGTAGCGATATAATCACCCTATGCTCTCGAATCTGTGGAGTCGTATGCGGCGGCGCATGGCCTTGTACAAGCCCAAGCGCTTTCGGGATCACTATGAGTACGCGGCGTTCTTCGACGCTCGCAATATTGTGCTAGCGGGCGACGACATGGCCGTCTTGGAGTACCCCGACGAGGCCGTCCAGCAGAGGATCTTTCAGCACGCCGTAGAAAAATTCGATCTCACGGATCGAACGATCTTGGACGTCGGCTGCGGCTTGGGGTATCTCAAAAAATATTTAGACGCTCAGGGCGTGCGCTATCGCTCGTATTTGGGAATAGACTTGAGCGAGAAGATGATCACCGGGGCGATCAAGCGATTTGGAAGCTACTTTGAGCGTCGGGACCTGCTGGCGCAGCCCTTCGCCGAGAACGAGTTTGATATTGTCTTTCTGCTGAGCGTCTTAGGGTATCCCATCGGCGACGACCCGTTTGGGTATATGAACGCTTTATTAAGAGAGCTCTTTCGCGTGGCGCGTGAGGGCTTGGTCTTCACGCACTTGGCTCCAGGCCGGCGCCAAGAGCCTTCAGATTTCACAGTCGCACCTGAAGATATGGCCCAGTGGTGCCGGCAGAACCTCTCTCGCGACGTCACCCTCGACGATACGCTGGGGCTGGTGACATATGTAGTCGCAGTGCGCAAAGTTTGAATCACGGAGAACACGGCAAAGGAGATAGAGACATGGAACGCACAGCGGAATGTGGAAAGCTCACAAAGAGCGATGTCGGTAGAGAAGTCTCACTGATGGGGTGGGTGCATCGACGCCGTGACTTGGGCGGGCTTATCTTTATAGATCTACGGGATCGTTCTGGGCTGGTGCAGCTGCTCTTCAGCCCGGAGCAGAGCGCCTACGCGCTCGCGCGCGAGCTGAATCGAGAAGACGTGATCTACGCCCGCGGCACGGTAGTTGCTCGAACACCCGAAAATATAAATCCTAAGCTGCCCACAGGCGAGATCGAAGTCCGGGTCGAAGAGATAAAAATTCTCAATCGTGCCAAGACCCCGCCGTTTGCGATTGACGTCGTAGACCCCGCTCAAGAAGCGCAAGAGCTGGTGCGTTTGGAGTATCGCTATCTCGATTTGCGACGCCCAGAGCTGCAGAAGAACTTTGCGTTGCGCCATCGGGTCTTCTTGGATATCCGAAATTTCTTGAGCGAGCGGGGCTTCTACGAGATCGAGACCCCTATGCTCACGAAATCTACTCCCGAAGGCGCACGCGACTATCTCGTGCCCAGCAGGACTTTTCCGGGGAAGTTCTTCGCGCTGCCTCAGTCGCCCCAGCTCTTTAAGCAATTATTGATGATCGCTGGGTTTGAGAAGTATTTTCAGATCGCGCGGTGCTTCCGCGACGAAGATCTTCGCGCCGATCGTCAACCCGAATTCACCCAATTAGATTTAGAGATGAGCTTCGTCTTCGACGAGCGCCCGATCACCGAGCTGATCGAAGAACTGATCAGTTTTCTGTTTGAGAAGCATTTGGGGGTGAGACTGCAGCGCCCCTTCCTCAAACTCAGCTATGCTGAGGCCATGGAGCGCTACGGCTCGGATAAACCTGACTTGCGCTTCGGGTTGGAACTGATTGATCTCTCTCACGCTGTAGCGGGCGCGGAGTTTCGCATCTTTGCGGAGCCTCTCAAGAGCGGCGGAGCGGTCAAAGGGCTCGTCCTGCCCGGTGGGGCCAAGCATTCGCGCAGCCAACTCTCTGAACTAGAGAAGAGAGCTCAAGCTCTTGGAGCCAAGGGGCTGCTGTGGGCGAAATTCACCGAGTCAGGGATGGAATCGCCCATCGCGAAGTTTCTCAATGTACAAATAGTGAAAGATCTGCAGCAAGCGACCCAGGCGCGCCCAGGCGATCTTGTGCTCATGATCGCTGGGGAGCGCAAGACGACAAACACTGTTTTGGGAGCGCTCCGTCTAGAGCTTGCTCGTCGGGAGGGGCTCATCCCCAAAGACCAATGGAAGTTCTGTTGGGTGCTTGACTTCCCACTCTTCCAGTGGGATGAACAAGAGCAGAGGCTTGTGAGCGAGCACCATCCGTTCACATCGCCGAAGGCTTCGGACTTGGAGCTTCTGGAGAAGGAGCCGCTCAAGGTGCGGGCCAACGCCTATGATCTTGTGCTCAACGGCATCGAGCTGGGTGGGGGGAGCATCCGCATTCATAATCGCGACTTGCAGCAGAAGATCTTCGATCTGCTGGGATTGACTAGAGAAGAGACGGAGGCGAAGTTCGGGTTCTTCTTACGAGCATTAGAGTATGGGGCTCCGCCGCATGGGGGCATTGCCCTGGGCTTAGATAGACTAATCATGCTCATGGCGGGAGCCAATTCGATTCGCGATGTCATCACCTTCCCCAAGACGAACACGGCCTACTGTCCGCTGACTGGCGCGCCGGTGGAGGTGAGCGAGAAGCAACTGCGCGAGCTGGGGATTAAAGTGAACTAGCTATGTTCACTAAGTGGCGCTTTGCGATCCCCGTTGTGGTCTTGCTCTCGTTGGTGCTGCTTGCTGCGGGAGTGTCGCATATGTCGTTCGTGGGGACGCGCTATGGCCCGCCATCAGAACCTACAGAAGAGCTGTCGAGCACTCCGAATGCTCCCCAGCAAGATGAAGGCGATCTCGCCCCAGCCCTCGAGCAGATTATACTCATTACCCTTGGAGCCTTGATGCTCTTCGGCATAGTCATGATAATACTTCGCCCAAGGATCTTGTGGGATGCAATCCGGCGTGCTCTTCCCGCAGCTCTGTGGTTCGTTGCGATCTTGCTAATTCTCTTGCGTTGGCGTGATCGCTCGTTCTTAAGGGAGCGTGAAGGCGTTCCCCCAGGGATGGGGGTTGTGCCGGAGGAGCCCATTCAACCCTTTCCCTCGATAGAACAAGTCTATGTCCCGTGGTGGGGCACGTTTCTCTTTGTGCTGCTTGCTCTATTAACTCTGAGTGTTGTGATCTTTGTCGCCTGGCGCCTGTGGCGCGCGCGTGCTCGGCCTATCTCTATAGAAGAGCTTGCAGATCTCACGAGGCGCTACGCGCAACAGCTCCGCTATGGAGCCCCTATACAAGAGACGATTTTGCGATGCTATCAGGAGATGTGTCAGCTGTTGAGTGAACGATTTCATCTGGAAATTTCGCAGGCCATGACCGCACGGGAGTTTGAGACGAGATTAGCCCAGATAGGGGTGCTCGAAGAGCATATTGTGAAGCTGTCGCGGCTCTTCGAGTGGGCGCGGTATAGCCCAGCTCGGCCCACCCCAGAGCAAGAGCGCGAGGCACTTCAGCTCCTTGAAGAGATTACTCGTATCTATGGGCGTGGTCAGCGCGCCCCCGAGGTGCTCCGTCCCGCATGAGACAACGACGCTGGGTGTACCTTGGGCTTGGGATTGTCGCCCTCGCCGGAGCTCTCACGCTTCTATTTGGAGAGGCGCTGCGCGAGCAGCTGCTGCGCCATGTGCTCTATGAGTTGTGGCTGTGGGGATTGCGGTTGGCAGGCCTGCCCTTTGGTCTCGTTTGGATGCTCTTTCTGATCGTAGGGAGCCTGGGCGTCTACATGACGATCCTCGATCTTGTGCTCCAAGGGCGCGCGCGCCCAGCTCCTCAAGAGAGAGTCGTCAAAGCAGGTCCGGTACAGGCTTTGGCGCATAAGATCGAGCTGGCATGTCGAGGGGAGCTTGGGCGCTGGAATGTCCATCGTCTTCTCAGTGACATCGCGATCCAATGGGTTGCGCTGCATGAGGAGATCGATGAGGGCGAGGCGCGCAGACGCTTCCAGTCTGGCACGGTCTTATCAGATCTCCGTGATGCGCTTGACTTAGAGTTCCCGCGGTCGGCAACACGGCGCGGCTGGCTCTGGCTAAGCGGGCATCTGCCGGCCAACCCTACCCAGAGGAAGCGTCGTCTGGAAGAGATCTCGCAGCTGACAGATATCTTAGAGCGCTTTGCTGGGGAGGCCTATGAAAGCACTCGACACCATCGCTGAGAACGCCCAAAAGATCCTAGACGAAGTCGAGAAAGCCGTCATCGGGAAACGCGCCGTCTTAGAGCAAGTCTTGATCACCGTGCTTGCGGGCGGGCACATTCTCTTTGAGGACCTACCGGGATTGGCCAAAACGTTGACGGCGAAGAGCTTCGCGACCGTGCTGGGACTAGAATTCAAGAGAATACAATTCACGCCAGATCTCCTGCCTGGGGACATCACGGGGACGTATATCTATGAGCGTCATAGCGGGCGATTCGAGCTGCGCCCCGGGCCGATCTTCGCCAATCTCATCTTAGCTGACGAGATCAATCGTGCTTCGCCTAAGACGCAAGCAGCACTGCTGGAAGCGATGCAAGAATTTCAAGTGACTCTCGAAGGCCAGACGCTGCCGTTGCCGCAGCCGTTCATCGTCATGGCCACGCAAAACCCCATCGAGTTTGAAGGGACGTTTCCCTTACCGGAAGCGCAGCTCGATCGATTCATGGTGCGACTCTCTCTTGGGTATCCGTCTTCTGAACAAGAGCAAGAGATCTTGCGACGACGGTGCGAGCGCGGCCATGACGACCCCAAGCTCCAGAAGATCGTAGACGCTCACGAATTATTAGCGATGCGCCAAGCTTTAGAAACGGTCTTTGTGCACCCGGATATCGAGAGATATATCGTTGAGCTCGTGCAGGCGACGCGCGCCGATGGAAGGGTCTTAGTTGGTGCGAGCCCACGTGGCTCGTTGGCGTTACTGAAACTTTCGCGGGCGCGGGCAGCGCTGGAGGGGCGTGACTACGTCATCCCTGATGACGTCAAATCTGTCGCTCATGCGGCGCTCGCGCACAGGCTCATCTTGCAGCCCGAACTCTGGATGAAGAAGCTCTCTGAGCGCGATATTGTCTCGGAGATCTTAGAGCGCGTTCCTGTGCCGAAGGTGGAATAATTGTCGGTCCCCAGCACGGAGACTATAATGAATCCAGGGTGAAGACGCTATGAAATTTCGGCGGATCACTGTAGATCCACACCAGATGGGAGGGGTTCCGTGCGTGCGGGGCTTGCGTATCCCTGTAGCAACAATCGTAGCAATGGTAGCTGATGGGATGAGTGAGGCTGAGATCTTGCGTGCCTATCCCGACTTAGAACCGGAAGACATTCGCGAAGCCTTGCGGTATGCCGCTGAGGCCGTGCAGGAGCGGGAACTGCCGCTCGTTCCAGCCCCATGAGGTTTCTTGTGGACAACGCCCTCTCGCCGCTCGTAGCTGAGGGATTGCGTCAAGTTGGGCATGATGCGGTCCATGTGCGGGACTACCAACTCCAAAGTGCACCTGATGAGGTCATATTCGACTTAGCTGCGCATGAAGACCGTGTGCTGCTCTGCTGATACCGACTTTGGCACTTTATTGGCTTTGCGCAAGGAGCGTAAGCCCTCGGTTATTCTCTTTCGCCGGGTCTCGCAACGTCGTCCTGAGGCGCAAGTGGCCTTGTTGCAAGCGAACTTACCAAACGTCATCAAACCTCTGGAACAAGGAAGCATCGTGGTATTAGAAGAGACTCGTGTGCGCATTCGCCCTCTGCCTATAGGGGGCACTTCAGGGGAATAATGCTTGGTCCGCGCCGCTGGGCTTTTCTTGGTAGTGCTGCATTTCTCTTGATCCTGATCGGCGAGATCCTGCGCCAGGGAGAGCTCTTAGTATTAGCTCTACCGTTAGTTTGCTATCTCGCTGTGGGTTTTTACTTCGCTCTCCCTGATCGGATTGAGCTGAAGGCCCAGCGAAGCTTGAGCGAGCAGCGTGTTTTGAGTGAAGAGCCCGTTACCGTGCGCGTCGAGCTCGAAAATATGGGAGCGAAGCTTGAAGTGGTCGAGCTCGCTGACAGCGTTCCCTCGCTTCTTAAAGTGCGCCATCAGCATTCCACGAAGATCGACACTATTCCCGCTGGTGGGAAGATATCCCTCGAATACGCAGTGGCGGGTATGCGCGGCCTGGCACGCTGGAAGGATCTCTCGGTCACGGTCACGGACACCTTGGGGCTGTTTGTCAAGAGAATGGAACTCCCGTGCGAGGGCGAAGTATTGATTGTCCCGACGTTTGAGCGCCTCGATGAGATTCTCATGCGGCCGCGGCGGACGCGCATCTTCTCTGGGCAAGTGAAAGCGCGCCTTGGAGGGACAGGCATAGAGTTCTTCGGCGTAAGAGAATACTATCCCGGCGATGAGCGCCGCTATATCAATTGGAAAGCGACAGCAAGAAAAGATCGTCTGATCGTCAACGAGTTCGAGCAGGAGCGCGTCGCCGATGTCATTATTCTCTTAGATGCGCGCGAGCGCAGCGACGTCGCGATAGAAGGGGTTTCGCTCTTTGAGCACAGCGTACGCGCGGCGCTCTCGTTAGCCCATTATTTTACGGCTCAGGGCAACAGAGTCGGGCTGCTTATCTACGGGAGATACTTAGATTGGACCTGGCCAGGCTTCGGACGCTGGCAGCGCGAGAAGCTCTTGCGAGCCATCGCTTCAGCAGAGAAGGGAGACAAAGCCGTCTTTGAAGATTTAGAGAACTTGCCGACACGACTGCTGCCTGCGGGCTCGCAGCTTGTCTTCGTCGGGCCGATCTTAGACTCTGACGTCAAGACGATCATCGATTTGCGACTGCGCTATGAAGTGCTCTGTATCGTGCCCAATCCCATTCTGTTTGAGAGCGCGTCGCTAGCGCGCACGCCAGAGGTAGAGCTCGCGTTGCGCTTGGAGCACCTCCGGCGTCAGGGATTCCTCACACAGTTGCGGCGTGCAGGGATCCGCATTGTCGATTGGGACGTCACCAAACCGTTAGCGAGTGTTGTGCGTGGCGAGCTAGGGCGAACAGCCTGGCGCGCGGCGCTCGTCCGTCGCGGGGTACTGTGAGCATGCCAGCACAGAGAATACTCTGGAGGGTGGCGCGGACGGCATGGAGCACTAGTCATGGGATCTTAGTGCTTCTATGGGGTATGCGAGGGGAGTGGCCTTGGGCAGCGCTCGCTGCGATCTTTGGGGTTCTTGCGATAGCCAATAGTTATGGGCGCAGGGCTTGGGGAGTCTCTCTGAGTTTTCTTGTGCTTCTAGCCCTCAGTGGGGTCGCAACGTTATGGAACAGCTGGGCCGCGTTTGGCAGCGTGCTCAGCGGGCTGATCGCCTGGGATACAGAGCTCTTTGCGCGACGCTTGGAGCCATTCTTAGATCCCCCGAACGCAATAGTGTGGGCACATCTGAAGCGCCTTGGCGCGATTGCGCTGCTCTCTGGGGCTTTAGGCACAGTAGCACTCAGCTTTACGGTCTCTTTGGGTTTTGGCTGGATCTTGCTGATCGCGTTTGGTTTTCTTTTGGCATTCTCTCTCTTACTGCGCCAGGGGCTCTCGTGAAGGGAGGGGAGGGGGCGGGGGAGGGGGCCCGCCCCCTGAGGGCTCCTCACTTGGGAACGCCACGGGCAGGGATGGCGTTCCCGCTGGGCTAGAGCTTGAGGAGGTCATCAATCTTTAAGTTCTTCAGATTATTTGGATCGAAGAGATTCTCCGGCAACGGTTGAGCTGGGCGCTTGCGCGTCATAAAAGTGATCGTTGTTTGGCTACCATCCAGCACATTCTTTATCAGAACTTTATCAGGCACAGTGTCGTCCTCAAACTTCCCCAGCGCTAAGGCTTCAAAGACGGTCTCAAGCTTGTTTGTCTTATTATAGCCTTCCCCTTTGAGCACGACAAATTCCGTCTTCTCTACCCACATCTTGCGCACGGGATAGTCTTCGGTCTTCTCTTTTTCTTTCTTGACTCGTAGAGTCAACACATACGTCGTGTACTCTTTGTCCCCGATCTTGATCTTCTCTTCGGTGACTTTCTCGTCGGCGGTGTAGCTCTCGCTATATTTGAAGCCGCTCCCTAGATCTTCAAACGAGAGATTGCTTCCAGCAAAGCTCCCCTTGCGCTCTTGGGTGTTGACAAGCTGTTTGACGGCCCCTAATGCGGGCAGATAGAGCCAGAGATCAGCGTCCTTACCCTGGGGCTTGATGCTCAAAAAGAGCGTGCCGCGCACGTCATCGGGCTTGACGAATGCCACGAGGAGTTTATCGGGCTCCCCGTGCTTGCGTTTGGAGATAAAGCGAAATTCATTCGTCGCGGTCTTCTTGTCCTTGCCGATGATATCGAACTTCACATCGCTAATGAGCTCCCCTTGGGTGCCACCCATTCCGCCCTTCTCTTCGACCTTCTGCAAGATCTGCGGCCCGGTGAGCGGCTGTTGTGCGTGCAGAGACCCTGCTCCCACAAGGAGCGCCAATCCGAGGACGGCCAAGACAAACTTTGTGACAGCTTTCATAGCAACCTCCCTTTATTATGCTTGTGCGCGTTTCGTAAGGAATTTCGGTTTCCAAAGCAACAAGATCGCTGGGATGATCGTGAACGCGCTGGTGGCGCTCACGACCATCGTCAGGGCGACGAGCGACCCGAACGTGTTCAGCCCTTTGAATGTCGAGATCCAGAGTACGCCGAATCCTAACGTGAGCGCGAGGGCGTTATAACTAATCCCTACCCCTGTATGGGTGAGCGTATGCTCCAGGGCGCGCCGCGCATCTCTGCCGAGAGCAAACTCCAGACGGTAGCGCTCGACAAAGTGAATCGCGTAGTCAATCCCGATCCCGATAGCAATCGAACCGATCATCATTGTGCTCATATCGAGGGGCAATCCCAGATAGGCCATCAGGCCAAACTCCGTCAAGATCGTCAGCACCAAGGGCACAATGCAGAGCGCTCCCGCGATCACAGAGCCCATCAGGAGCGAGACGATCACCCAGCTGGACCCGACGCTCGTGAGCAAGCTCCAGATCTGGCTGGTGCGGATCTGGTCCATCAACCGCACATAGATGGGCATCGTTCCCACTTGCTCGGCCTTGATCTGGAGGAGCGAGCCATCGCTGGTCAAGGCTACTGAAGCTGTTGCCGTTGGGGCGAAGTGCTCATCGAGATATCTCTGGATCTCTGCGACGAGCTTGGCCATCTCAGTGCTGCTAACCCACTCCAGGGAGACGATCACTTCTCCGGCAGAAAAATCTGTTAGGGCCATCTGGCCGAGGCTCCCCCCCTGAAACGTGAAGAGCAACAGCAATTGTGAGATGAGCTTGCGGTCGTCGGGAATCACGTAGTAATTCGGGTCATCGGCGTGGAATTTCTGATTAAGCTCGCGCACCAAGTTAGTGATGGACGTGGTGCGGCGCACGGCGGGGAGCGTCTCCAGGAATTCCTGGAGGGCGAGGATCTTGTTGAGGACTTCGGGTTCTTTGAGGCCGTCGCGCACCCCTACGTCAATCTCGATGCCCGTCTGAAGGCTTCCACCAAAATGGCGCTCCAAGACGTCAAGAGCTTCGACGACGGGATGGCCCTTGCCTAAGAAGTCTTTAGCGGAAGTCTCGATCTTCAATCGAGGGATGCCCACCGCCCACACGACGGCTACCGCTCCTGCCCCAATCAGAATAATAACGGCTGTGCGCTCGATGAGGTGCGCTAAGCTCGCTAGTCCCGCACGGAGCCACCGCGCGAGCAGGCTCTGATGCTCACGCCGGGGCAGAGGCATAAGCGCTAGGATCGCTGGGATGAGCGTGAGCGCTAAAAATCCGGCGTAGAGCACGCCGATCCCTGTGTAGATCCCGAAATCTCGCTGGGGCCAGAGCGTCGAGCTGAGCAGCGCAAAGAATCCCGCGACGGTCGTTAGAGCTGCCATCGCTGTTGGGGAGAGCATCGCTGTGACGGTTGCGACAACGATCTCCGTGCGCGAGCGCCCACCTTGGTGTGCTTCTTCATAGTATTTGTTGAGAACGTGAATCCCATAGGCTGTGCCGACGGCCATCAACACAACGGGGGCGATGAACGAGAAGGGTGTAAACGGCGCACCGAGCCAGCCCATCGTGCCCATCTCCCAGATCGCGCTCAGCACGACCGTCACCAGGGGCAGCGCTACCCCGTGCAGGCTGTTAAAGCTCAGGTAGAGCACGATAATAATAACCAAGATCATCACAGGGAAGAGCACGCTGAGATCTTTTCTCATGCTCTCGGCGATGAACTGATTAAGCCTGGGCATGCCGCCGACGTAGATGCGTTCTGGCCCCTGATAGCGCTCGGCGATCTCTAAGACGCTATTGACGACACCTACGGTCTCCTCTTCGCCGGTCTTCAGGCGAATGAGAATCCCTGCGGCCTTGCCGTCCTCGGAGACGACAAAGCCGCGCAAGAGCCGATCCCCCAAGACGCGCTCTTTATACGCTTGAAGCTCTTCAGGAGTCTCAGGGATTTCGGGCAGCGCCGTCGCGACAGTGATCGCTGTCTCACTGCCATAGATTACTTGAGAGTTTGTCGGCCCGCGGACCTCGTCGACTTCGGGGATCTGCTCGAACAGCTCTTCCATCTCTTTGAGCTTCTTTAGGGTTTCGGGCTTGAAGATCGTGTCGTCCGTTTCGACGGCGACCATGAAGAGCTTCTGGTCGCCGTAGCGCTCTTCAGCTCGATGGAGCGCGATTGTCGCGGGGTCGTCTTGGGGGAGAAATGCTTCAAAATCTTGCTCGAAGCGAATCCTGGGAATGGCGCTGGCGAAGAACACCGTGACGATTAAAACACCCCCGATCACCCACCACGGGTGATCGACGATCTTTTGTGCCAAGGCTCTTCTCATTTTAGCCACCCGTGATGCTCAAAGACGGTCGCAAAGATTCCCAAAGCGCCGTCGTCCATAGGGGTCAATGCCCTGAACAGCCCTCCGGAGCCCTGGGTGACGCGCTCGCGGATGAGCTGGAGCGCCTTCAATAATTCTGGGCGCGTCTGCGGCCCGATGGGCTTGGTGATCAGCCAGATAGAGAGCACGGAGCCGTCTTCGATCCCCCGGGGGACGATCACGATCAGTTCGTATTTTTTCCCGGTCGTGTTGACGCCTAGCGGGTCGTCGTAGCTCGATTGCACGGAGACGATCTTGGCCTCGAAGTTAAACAGCCCGGTCTCTTGCAGAGCTCTCGCGTAGATCTGCACCATGAGAGAAGCTTGGAATGTCTGGGTCTCGTCCACTAAGAGCAGATCAATCTTGGGTGACTGTGCGTGGCCCTCACTTGCTACCAATCCTAGTGCGACAAGAGCACACAGCCCTAGGCGCTTGAGCATTATGCATCTCCCTCTCGTGGCGTGATCCCCCACAGCACGAAGTCGACCCATTGATCAGCAAGCCACTCCAAATCAGGGTGCTCCGCGGGCAAGATATAGTTGCAGATCGCAGCATGGAAGATGCCTTCCATAAAGAGCGCCCACGCCTGGGGATCGAGCGTCTTCCTCACTTGGCCGTCCTCTTGGAGGACACGTATTCTCTCACTGAGAAAGTCTTTCATTGTCTCTCCTAGACGGTTCCACCGAGCCTCAAACTGTGGGTCAATCGAAGTGGCCTCGCGATAGATCACTTTCGTTAAATCCTGGTGCTGCGCGAAGAAGCGCAGCCAGGTGAGCACGTGCTCCCGGAAGCGCGCACGATTGAGATATGCTGGCCACTCCTCGGCCATGAAGCGAGTCACTAGCTCTGACACAAGTTCAAAATAGTGATCAATGATCGCGAGAAATATCTCTTTCTTTCCGGGGAAGTAGAGATAGAATGTGCCGCGGGCAACCCCCGCCTCCTCAATAATATCGTCGATAGACGTCTCTAAGTACCCTTTACGGGAGAAGACCTTCGTCGCTGCATCAAGCAGCTGTTGTCGTCGTATCTCTTTATCTAAGACCGTTCGGGCCATAGCTAGACTGACATGTCAGTCTAGTGAAAGTATAGCATAACAAGAGGGTATTGTCAAGTGAGCAGCTTTTGGATCTCAGGTAGCTTCTCCCGCGCGGCGGCCTCCCCCAGGGCGATCCGCTCCTCCGCGCGATGATAGCTGAGATTCCCTACAAGAGAGTCGTCGGGCATATCAGGGGTAATGAGCACATCAGGGGGAGTGAGCATAAGTGTTAGCTCCGTCAGACGCCACACGAAGATCGAGATAGAGAGATCTAGAGACTCAAAGAGCCCCGGGGCGCTCTTAGGCCGATGTCTCATGCGATAGCGCTTCGACCCAAGGTTGACGTCCACAGCGATGACCGCGTCGGCGCCCATCTGACGCGCGACGTCCACGGGCAGGGGGCTGACTAAGCCTCCGTCAGCTAAGTGCTTTCCGGCGCGCTCCACGGGTACAAAGAGCCCAGGGATCGAAAAGCTCGCACGAATGGCTTCGATCAGAGAGCCTTCGGTGAGCAAGACGCGCTCGCCCGTATCCAAGTCTGTAGCGACGGCGACGAACGGGATAGGCAGCTCTTCGATCTGGCGGTCGCCGCCCAAGATCTCCCTGAGAAAGCGTTCGACGGCTGAGCCGCTCGACCATCCGTGAATGGGCAAGGTGGGCTGCAAGCTCTTAGCGATGCGCCAGAAGTCTATCTGGCGCCACTCCTGCTCGAGCCGGGCGACGCTGATCCCCGCAGCATAAATCCCGCCAATTACCGCGCCGATGGAGCTGCCCACCACTAGCGAGATCGGGACACCGTGCTCTTCCAGCACCTTGAGGACGCCAATATATGCTGCCCCGCGCGGGCCACCACTGCTGAGCACCAGAGCGATCTTCTTCTTCACCTAATTGTATTATTAGAGAATCTCACTCAGCTTGTCAATTTGACTTCTGGCCTGCTCTGCGCTACTGTGAAAGATCTATGACGGCAAGGGTGATCGGCTATGGAGTTGCTTAAAAAGCTTTGTGAAGCCCACGGCGTGCCGGGGCGCGAAGAGGCTGTACGGGCATTGGTCGTCTCGGAGCTCGACAAGCTGTGCGATGAGATACGCACGGACGCGCTCGGGAACGTCATCGCGCTGAAGAGGGGCAGCGGGCGCGGCCCCAAGGTCATGCTGGCCGCGCACATGGACGAGATCGGCTTTTTGGTCTCGCACGTCGACGAGAAGACCGGCTTTCTGCGCATTGACCCTGTGGGGGGATTCGATCCCAGGGTCCTGATGGCCCAGCGCGTCGTTGTGCACACCGATGGCGAAGACCTCATAGGGATCATCGGGTCCAAGCCCCCGCACGTTCTCACTGAAGAAGAGCGCAAGAAGCCCATCGAACTCAAAGATCTCTTTATCGATCTGGGACTGCCAGCAGACGAAGTGAAGAAGCGTGTTCATATTGGGGACTTCGTCACGCTCCAGCAGGACTTCACGGAAGTCGGGAATCTCGTCTCGTGCAAGGCGCTCGATGATCGGGTGGGGGTCTACGTGATGCTCGAAGCTGTGAAGAGAGCGAAGAATCACGTCTGCGACATCTACGCGGTGGCCACGACCCAAGAAGAAGTGGGGGTGCGCGGTGCGCGGGTCTCGAGTTTTAACATTGCGCCGGATATCGGGGTCGCGCTCGACGTTACAGTTGCTAGTGACGTTCCTGGCGTGGGGGAGCACGAACACGTCACCAAGCTTGGTGCCGGCGTCGCTATAAAAATCAAAGACTCGCTCTCGATCTCCAATCCCAAGCTCGTGCGTGCGATGCGCGAGCTTGCTGAGAACAAGAAGATCAAATATCAGATGGAGATTCTGCCCCGCGGCGGCACCGACGCCGGAGCGATCCAGCTGACGCGCGAGGGCGTCGCCGCGATCACGCTCTCCATTCCAACGCGCTATCTGCACTCCGTTGTCGAAGCCGCGCATAAAGACGACATCCAAGCAGCAATTGATCTTTTGGCAGCGTTCTTGGAGACTGCGCACGAGGTTGACTATAGCTTATAAGGAGGACTCATGAGATGTACATTCGCTGTTGGCGGTTTGATCCTGATGTTTGTTGGGATAGGTGTAGTCTGTTGGGCCCAGGAGGAGAATCTCTCTGCGGGGCGCTTTGTAGGGGTTGGGGCGCGTTTTCTGCCCAGCGTGCTCATGCCCATTGGCCCCAGCGATGTTGATCCTTCCCTAGGAGCAGCGCTTGTTGGGCAATATTGGATCAGCGATCTGGTAGCGCTCGAGGGTGGTGGCTGGATGTCGAGCTTCAGTGACTCGTGGAACCCTCGTAGTTTCACGAGTCTCTCTGCAGGACTGCTGCTTAAGCTCTCTGATAACGCGCAAGACGATCTCTATCTTGCTGGTCGAGCGATCAGCGCCCAGAGTATTTATAGAAATTACTGCTGTATCTATCGTGAGGGCGAGCTGCCTTCGGAGGCTCAGCAAGACAAAATCGTGCCCCCGTATCCCTGGCCCTACGAGAGCCGCACGGCGACGCTCGCCTTTGCCGTGACCGCGGGGATCGAGCACAGTTGGTCCGCCCAGCTTGTGACAAATTTTGAGTTCGGCTTTCTCTACGCTCAAGTGATGACCACGACCTTTCCCCCGCCAGGAGAACCACCTCCGGAGGAGCCCGTCCCTCTGCCCAAGCCGGAGACCGTCGCATCGACGAGCTTTGGCATTACGATGCATATCAGCGTGAACTTCTATCTCCCACGCAAGTGACTTGACAGCTCGTAAGCTGTCTGCTAGGGTAAAAACCATCCAGGAGGGAAGTGCTGTGAAGATCGTTCTAGATACCCTTGGTGGTGATAGGCCCCCTGAAGAGTTAATCGCTGGCGGTGTCGCGGCGATTCAAGAGTACGGGGTTGAGGTCGTCTTCGCTGGGGACGGGCCGCGCATCGAGCGCGCACTCCGTAAACACCAGAATTTACCATATTCGATCTTGCACGCTCCAGAAGAGATCACCATGAGCGAAGCACCCATAGAAGCGGTGCGCAAGAAGAGGAACAGCTCTCTCGTTCAGGGGATTCGCGCGGTGCGCCACGGCGAAGCCGACGCCTTTGTGAGCCCAGCTAACACGGGCGCGGTCATGGCCGCGGCGCTCTTTAATTTAGGAAGACTTCCGGAGATCGATCGTCCTGGGATCGGCGTGTTGGTCCCCACTCTGGATGGGCGGCGCACGCTCTTGATCGACGTTGGGGCTAATGCTGAGTGCGATCCAGAACATCTCTTGGAATTTGGGATCATGGGCACTATCTACATGCGCGAGATTGTGGGGGTGAAGAACCCGCGTGTGGGGCTCCTCAACATTGGTGAGGAGCCTCAGAAGGGTGACTCTCAGGCCCTGAAAGCCTTTGCGTATCTCCAGCAAGAGTTGCCCAACTTCGCTGGCAACGTCGAGCCCAATAGACTCGTTGAAGGTGGCTTCGACGTGGTCGTCACTGATGGGTTTACGGGGAACGTCTGCCTTAAGGCCTATGAGGGAGCAGCTACAGTGACGGTGCGCTACTTAAAGCGCGAGATCGAGAAGAGTTTTCTGGCCAAGCTAGGGCTGCCGTTCCTCTGGCCATCGCTCAACAGATTAAAGCGCGAGATCAGTGCGGTGCAGTATGGTGGGGCGCCGCTGTTAGGCGTGCGTGGCGTCGTCATCATCGCACATGGAAACTCCAATGCTGAAGCGATCAAGAACGCCATCAGGGTTGCGAAAGAATCCGTCGAGCATAAAGTCGTCGAGAAGATTGAGCGTGGGGTGCACGAGAGCTTAGTGCACCTGGGCTTGGTGCCAGCGCTGAGAGGGACGCCGTAGAGAGCAATGTCTCCTACGATAGCCAAGACAGCGTTTGTCTTTCCTGGCCAAGGCTCGCAATATGTGGGCATGGGAAGGGAGCTCTACGAAAGATATCGTACGCGTGTCGAGCGGTTTTATCGGCGCGCTCGTGAAGTATTGGGCTTTGATCTTCAGGAGCTGATCTTCTCTGGACCAGAGGAGCGACTCAAGCTGACAGAGTTTGCTCAGCCGGCGATCTTGTTAGACAGCGTCATTAAGTTCGAGCTAGTGGGGCAGAAGCCCGACTACGCTGCCGGACACAGCTTAGGGGAGTATTCGGCGCTCGTGTGCGCTGGGGTTTTCAGCTTAGAAGACGGGCTTCGGCTGGTGCACCTGCGGGGGAAGTTGATGCAGGAGGCCGTTCCCGTGGGGCAAGGGGGTATGGTGGCTATCATGAAATTAGACTATGAAAAAGTGCGAGAGATCTGCGCTCAGACTGGCGCGGAGATCGCCAACTATAACTCCCCGGAGCAGATCGTGATCTCCGGGCCAAGAGAAGCAGTGCTTAGGGCAAAAGGATTGGCTGAAGCTATGCGAGGCAAGGGGATTGAGCTGGCCGTGTCGGCGCCGTTTCATAGCTCTTTGATGAAGCCTGCCGAAGAGCGTTTAAAGCCGGAGATCGAGCGAGTTAAATTTTCAGCACCGCGATTTCCCATTATCTCGACGGTGAGCGGCGAGCCAGAGAGCGACCCTCAGAAGATTCAAGAGCTCCTGACACGACAGATCACGGCCCAGGTGCGGTGGGCAGACTACGTGCTGAGACTCAAGTCTTTAGGGGTGACGCGCTTGGTCGAAATTGGTCCGGGAGATGTGCTCACCAAGCTCAACAAGCGAATAGACAAAGAGATCGAAGCGTTGAGCTTCACTCAGGTGATGGGATGAGCGAGCTCCAAGAGTTTGCTGGGAAAGTAGGGATCGTCACGGGCGGGACGCGCGGCATTGGAAGAGCGATTGTGAAGATGCTCGTCGCCCGCGGTGCCAAAGTCTATGTCTTCGCGCGAGATGAGCAAGCCGGACAAGCCCTCGAGCGAGAGCTTGGCGCGCCTTGTGTCTTCGTGCCAGCTGATGTTACCGACGGCGCGCACATAGATGAACTGATCGAGAAGATCTTCAAGAGCGAAGGACATATAGATTTCTTAGTGAATAACGCGGGCATGACGAAAGATAATCTCTTGCTCAGGATGAAAGACGACGACTGGGATGCGGTCTTGACGACGAACTTGAAGGGCGCGTACTATTGCACAAAATCTGTGGCGCGCTGGATGCTCAAGCAGCGTGCTGGAGCGATTGTGAATATTACGTCTGTTGCGGGCCAGATTGGCAACGCGGGGCAAGCGAATTATTCGGCAGCGAAAGCCGGGCTGATTGGGTTTACCAAGAGTGTCGCGCGCGAGCTGGCCTCACGAGGAATTAGAGTGAACGCCGTCGCGCCGGGGTTTATCGAGACGGCGATGACCGAGCAATTACCTAAAGAGCTGCGCACAAGATATCTGGACTCGATCCCACTGGGGCGGTTTGGCCGCCCTGAAGAAGTGGCGGAAGTCGTCTGCTTCTTGCTTTCGGACCGCGCATCGTATATAACAGGGCACGTGGTCAACGCCGACGGCGGCTTAGTTATGCTCTAGGCCGACTTGACAAACGACGGTTTTTCCGTCAGAGTAATGATCAAGCTCATACAAGGAGGAGGAATGATATGGCGGACATCGCTGAGCAGGTGAGAAGGATCATCGCTGAACAGCTGATGGTGGAACTCGATGAGGTGACCGACGACGCTTCGTTCATTGAGGATCTAGGGGCGGACTCGTTGGACACGGTGGAGATGATCATGGAGATCGAGGATGAGTTCGGCATCGAGATTCCAGACGAAGACGCGGAGAAGCTTCAAACTGTTGGGCAAGCTATTGAATATATCAAACAGAAGGTCGAGGCGCAGCAAGCCAAGGCGGCATGAGATCTGCCCCATCTCTTCTTCGATGGGGCTTCGGCATGGAACTTCAGCTTCCCCGCGGGATGCGCGACTTCCCGCCCGAAGAGAAGATCCTTCGGGACAAGGTGATCGCCACGCTCAAAGAGCTCTTTGAGCTGTACGGCTTCAGCCCGCTGGAGACCCCTGTTGTCGAGCGTTGGGAGATTCTCTCAGCAAAATACTCCGGCGGCGAAGAGATCTTAAAAGAGACATTTAAGCTCAAAGATCAAGGGGGCCGGGACTTGGGCCTGCGCTACGATTTGACTGTCCCGCTGGCTCGCTTTGTCGGGATGAACCCGACGATCAAGAGACCCTTCAAGCGCTATCAGATTGGTACGGTCTATCGCGACGGCCCCATCAAGAAGGGGAGAACAAGAGAGTTCTATCAGTGCGACGCTGATATCGTTGGCTCGAGTTCCCCCTTGGCTGATGCCGAGTGTGTGCAGTTGGCGCTCGATGTCTTTGAGCGCCTTGGGATCGACGTGATCGTGAAGATCAACAACAGAAAGATTCTCTCGGAGATGGCGTGCCTGGCGAGCGTGCCCCAAGACCTGACAGACGCCGCTATTCTCTCTCTCGACAAGCTTGAAAAGATCGGACCGGATGAAGTAATCCGTGAGATGGTCGAGCGCGGCATCTCTCGCGCCAGTGCCGAGCGCTTTCTCTCTGGTGCCCAGGACCGAGAAGCGCTCAAAAACAGTGAGGGCTATCGCGAGCTGGAGCCGGTCTTGAGCTATCTCCAAGACACACGCGTCGTCTGGACGCCATCGCTTGCGAGAGGGCTCTCGTACTACACGGGGACGATTTACGAAGTCTATGCGAGAGATTCCTCGGTGACGGGGTCGTTAGCGGCGGGCGGGCGTTATGATAACATGATTGGGCAGTTTTTAGAAGGCGCCGAGAAGATCCCCGCTGTGGGGATCTCTTTCGGCTTGGAGCCGATTTTGGAAGTGCTCAAGGAGCGCCGCGATCTGCCCCTGCGCAAGACGGTCACCCAAGTCTATGTCATCCCGTTTAAGAATCTGCTTAGCGAAGGGCGCCGTGTTTGCCAGCAGCTTCGCCGCGCGGGGATCAAAACAGATATGGATTTTTCGGCCAAGGGCATCAGCGACGGGCTGAAGTACGCGAATGCGTATGATATTCCGTTTGTGGTGATCGTCGGTCCAGATGAAGTCGCTCAAGGCAAGGTGAAGCTACGCGATATGCGCAGCGGAGAGGAACGATTACTGACGATTGAAGAGGTCGTACAACACGTTAGAGGGCGCTTAGCGTGAGAAGATCTCGCTCAAGGGGATGTGCAAGCCTGACAGCACGAGTGACGTCAGAATCTCGTCTTCTTTGTGGAGAGCAACGCGCTCAAAGCCCGCCTCGCCAAGCTTCAGCACTTCGATAGTCTTGCTCTCTGGATCAACGAGCCAATATTCAGTCACACCAGCGCGGGCGTAGAGCTTCTTCTTCACGGTGCGCTCGCGCTCACCCGTAGAGGGCGACAGAATCTCGATGACCAAATCTGGGGCTCCCTTGATCGCTTCTTTGTGAATAATATGCGAGCGCGTTTGAGAAATGAAGATAATATCGGGCTGCACGACGTTCTCGTCGTCTAAGACGACATCCAAGGGTGCGTTGAGGACCTTCCCAAGTTTGTGCTCTCAGACGAATTTCGCCAGCGCGAATGCTAAATTCCCTGAAATATCTTGGTGCTCAAACGTGGGCGATGGGACCATAATGAGTTCTCCCTCGATGAGCTCATAGCGTTTAGTCTCTGACTCTGGGAGGTTCTTGTAGTCCTCGTAGGTGAACTTGATCGTTGCCTTAGGCATTGGCATCACCGAAGCTATTATACTAAAACTCCTCCCACTCGATCAGCGCAGGCAGCACGGGTAGGCCCTCGTTGTCAAATGAGACCGAAACACGACGTATCAATAGCCGCGTGCGCTCGTCGTCGGTCTTGAGGCGCACTTGGTAGACCAGCGTCAAGATCGAGTTATCTGAACCAAGCTGCTTAAACAGCTCGGCCATGAACTTGACTTTTTCTAAGAGAATGGATTTGCCCCTGGCAGCGCGCTCCCGTGCGATTTTTAAGAGCTCAAGGGCATCGTCCACATACGTCGCGAACGTCTCAGCGAAATCTTCGTGATCATTGGTGCGCGCGTAGTCGCTCACGAAGTTATCTAAATCTTTCCCAGAACGGCGGAAGAGCTCGCGCCAGCGCGCGTTCTGGCTGCTCGTCACGAAGCGATCTTGGACGGCGTGGCCCATCTCGTGAATGAAGACGAACGACAAAGTCCGCCGGAGCATCGGGCCAAAGAGATTGATCCGTCCCAGCCCTGTGTATGTCCCAGCGACCTGCTCGTCCGGGGGGTTGTTCGTGATAGATGTGACCGTTCTTCGGATCTCCGTGGGCATAGCGCGTAGCGACGAGTAGAGCACGGCGCACTGGGCCTCGCTAAACGGCGGCGCGTCGTCAGCATTATCGAGCAAAATGCCGAACTCGTCAGTGATATCTTTGCAGCTGCCAAGCCGCACCGGTGCCGAGATTTGGGCAGTGACGAGCGTGCCGACTTCGCCGCGGTTCTCGATGACGACCTGCCAGCGCGTCCCCAGAGCGATTGTCTCGTCTGAGACTTCAACGTTCAGCGCGAGCGGGAGAGGGCTGCGTGCCTGAGCGATTGGGGTCTCTTGCCCCGGCCCAAAGAGCGACACCGCGAGCGAAGCGTCTTGGGTGAGTGTGATAGCACGAACCTTGAGTAGGCCAGGATAGGTCACACTGAAGGGCACGCTGATCTTCTCTCCTGGTCTGACAAGGAGCGTCGGTGTGGCTTCAGCAGGCTCAACAGTTACAGACGTGAGGGTGCTCGCCGCCCCCCCATGCAGGAAGCGCGGCATGCCACAGGCTGCGCCCCCTTGGTTGTCGAAGAGCTCAAGCGATGCCGATCGCGTGGGCGTTAGCCATACCCCGTCCTCAATGTATATGCCACATCCTGTACTCGCGGTCACCGTATTTGCTTCCAAAACGATGCGTCCAGACTCGAAGAAGAGGCCGTGCCCCTGGCTACCCGTGATTGTATTCTCAGACAGAGAGACCTGCGCGCCGTCGGTGACCCAGATGCCATGCCCGTACTGTTTATCGCTATTGGCTTGGGTATCGACGATCGTGTTGTTGCGGATCTCAGCGATCGACTCTTCGGTGATAAAAATCCCCGCGCGCACGTTGTTTTTCAGAATATTGTTGAGCACAGCTGCTTGGGAGGGCACATCGGGAGAGTCGACCCAGTTGGGCCAGATCTCAATCCCATAATGGCGATTCTCTTCAAAAGCATTGGCTTCAATATGAGCGACAGCGCTCAGGAGCCGAAGCCCACTCCACGCACTGCGCGCGATAAAGTTCTTGATAACGCGAGCGTTCTTGGCCCCGTTGAGAATGATCCCGTTGCCCAAGACGTTGCCCTCGTCGGGAGCTGTATCGAGAATTTTGTTCTCGGTGATCTCTATGTCTTGAGAGCCATCCGTGATGAGAATCCCCTGGCGGCGATTTTTCTGAATGAGATTGTTTTTAATGGTGACGTTCCGGCTGCGCTCGACTTGGATACCGCGGCGCCCACCGGTGATCTCTAAGTTTTGGATGATGACATCGCGAGTGCGCTGGATCAAAATCGTGGGCGCGCTGCGGAAGCGCGAGCCGTCCACGATGACCCCAGCGTCAGCGCCACGCAGTTCGATGCTCTTGCGGATCGTAAGATTCTCTTTGTACGTACCGGGTGCGATCAGAATTACATCGCCGGCTTGGGCGGCATTGATCGCGGCTTGGATAGTTTGGTAATCTTTGGGGACCTCGATGGTCTTGGCGAGCACCAGAGGCGCGACCCACCCCACAATGAAAGCCAGAGCGATGGCTGTTAGCCAAAACTTGCGCATAAGCCCTCCTTGGAGATTATCGCAATATCTGAAAGATTATACCAAAGAGCTAGTATACAGACTACCGAACTTCGACCCGAAAACAGCGTCTCCCAGGCGACGCTGATCCCCAGCGCGACCCAGAGCTCCCCTTCAGTTACAGAGACGGAGATAGAGAATTGATACTGGCGCCAGCCCTTCAAAGCCCTGACGTACCGCGACCGCCGGAGAAGTAAGCAGAGCGCAGCCAGCTAGTACCCCGCTAAGCACACATATTAGAGCAAGCCGTGCTTGTGCAGCCATTCTTCAGAATAGACTTTGCTGAGATACTGGCGTCCCGTGTCGGGGATGAGCACAACGATTGTCCCTTCCTTGAGCTTCTCGGCGTACTGGAGCGCCGCCACGAGGGCTGCACCCCCGGAACTGCCCGTCAGAATCGCTTCTTTCTTGGCCAGCTCTCGCGCCATCTGATAGGCTTCTCGGTCCGTCACCCGGATGATCTCGTCTATCACAGAAAAATCGAGCGCCTTGGGGATGATGTCCTCGCCAATGCCCTCGATGAAGTAGGTGTGCACGTGGTGAGGGAGCTTATAGAACTCAGAGTAGATCATCGAGCCTTCGGGGTCAGCGCCAACGATCTTGACCGCCGCGTTACGCTCTTTGAGGAACTTTCCCACGCCGCTGATCGTACCTCCGGTGCCGATGCCGGCCACGAATGCGTCGAGTTTTCCCTGGGTTTGCTCCCAAATTTCTGGGCCGGTCGTGCGGTAGTGCGCCTCGGGATTGGCAAGATTCTCGTATTGATTGAGCAAGAGTGCCGGGCGCTCCTTGGCAATCTGCCGCGCAACCGAATAATAGCTGCGCGGGTCGTCAGGAGCGACGGCCGTAGGACAGATGACGACCTCAGCCCCGTACGCCTTCAAGAGATTGATCTTCTCTTGGCTGACCTTGTCAGGCATGGTGAGGACGACGCGATAGCCCTTCACGATCGCCGCAATGCAGAGTCCAACCCCGGTATTCCCGCTCGTTGGCTCGACGATCCAATCGCCAGGCTTGAGCTTGCCCGCACGCTCAGCGGCCTCGAGCATTGCGATCCCAATGCGGTCCTTCACAGAGCCGCCAGGGTTAAAGTACTCTAACTTCGCAAGCAGCCGCACGCTCGTGATGGGGTTGATGCGCTTGAGCGCGACCATCGGCGTTTGGCCAATCAGCTCTAAAAGATTCTCTGCGACGCGCATAACGTTAAGCGTATTCCAGCGCTTGCTGGAGATCTTCGATCAAGTCTTGGGCGTGCTCGATGCCCACAGAGAGCCTGACTAAATTCTCTTTGATGCCCCTGCGGGCACGCTCCTCCGGAGGAATCGAGGCGTGAGTCATCGTCGCCGGGTGTGTCGTCAAAGAGTCTACTGTCCCAAGGTTTTCGGCAAGCGTGAAGAGCTTTGTTGCCTGCACGAACCTTTTGACATCGCCGTTCAGCTCGAAGCTGAGCATCCCACTGAAAAGCCCGTTCATCTGTCTTTTCGCTATAGCGTGTCCGGGGTGGCTGGGCAGCCCCGGATAGTAGACGCGCGCGACCTTCTTGTGTGTGCTCAAAAATTCAGCAAGAGCTTGGGCGTTCTCTGAGTGCGCCCTCATGCGCAGCGCGAGGGTCTTCAACCCTCGCAGGACGAGCCAGCAGTCCATCGGCCCCGGCACGGCCCCAATAGCGTTCTGCAAAAATTTGAGTCTTTCGTAGACTTCAGCGTTGGACGTGACGATCAAGCCGCCGATGACGTCACCGTGGCCGCTGAGATACTTTGTCGAGCTGTGCACGATAATATCCGCGCCAAGTTCGAGGGGGCGCTGCAGATACGGCGTGGCAAACGTATTATCGACGACGAGCAGGGCATCTCGCTTTTGGCGCGCAATCGCTTCAATATCAGCAATCTTTAACAGCGGGTTCGTGGGAGACTCGAGCCAGATGAGCTTCGTGTTCTTCTGCAGCTCTATCTTGGTCGCGGTCGTCTCGAAATAGCTGAATTCTAAGCCGTAGTGACGGCGCACTTGCTCAAACAGTCTATACGTTCCGCCGTAGACGTCGTCGCAGCAGAGCACGTGATCGCCGGGTTTGAGCAAGTGCAGGATCGCGTCTTCGGCGGCCAGCCCCGACGCAAATGCCAGTCCATATCTTCCGCCCTCAAGCTCAGCAATAGCTCTCTCTAAGAGGGCACGGGTGGGATTAGCTGTGCGCCCATAGGGGTAGCCCTTATGCACCCCTGGTGCTTCTTGAGCAAACGTCGCCCCTTGGTGCACCGGCGGGACAATAGCGCCAGTGACTGGGTCAATCTGATAGCCCGCGCGGACAGCCTTGGTCTCAAAGCGCATATCTCATCTCTTCTTCAGGCCATAGCGGCGCTCAAACTGCTGCACGCGCCCTTCCGTATCGACGAGCTTCTCTTCGCCGGTGAAGAACGGGTGGCACTTCGAGCAGATATCGACGTGCAGATTCTCTACGGTAGAGAGCGTCTCAAACTCTGCCCCGCAGGCGCAGCGAATGACCACACGCTTCAGTTCAGGATGGATCCCTGGTTTCATAGAACCTCCTTTAATTTCTCTCTCCCGTGCCGCCTCCGGCGGCACGGCGAATAGTCCCGACGAAGTCTGGGAAGTCTGCTTAGCGCTTGCTGAACTGTTGCCCGCGCCGCGCCTTATGATAGCCGTACTTCTTGCGCTCGACCATGCGCGGATCGCGCGTCAGCAGCCCCTCCTTGCGCAGGATCGGCCTATAGTCGGGATTAACGGCGAGCAGGGCTCGCGCGATCCCAAGGCGAATCGCTTCCATCTGCCCGGTAAAACCCCCGCCACGACACGTGGCGATCACGTCGTAACGGTTCATCGTGCCCGTCACGACGAACGGCTTAAGGATCACCTGCGTCAAGCGATCTTTAATATACCCATCGGCAGCGAAATACTGCTCCGCGGGAAGGCCGTTGACGATCACCTTGCCGTCGCCGTTGGGCTTGAGGAAAACCCGCGCGACCGATTCTTTACGGCGCCCAATGGCGTGAATCTTCCCATCAGGCAAAATCTTGGGCAAGCGCGTCTTTTGCGAGGTTTGCGTCTGGGTGCTCTCCATGCTGAGAGATCAGACCTCCTGGTCCATGAGAAATTCAGATTAGTATACTCAGTTTAGAGTGCCCTTTCAAGATAGGCCCGCTGCTCTGGGGTCAGCTCGTCTATAGTGATGCCCATCGTCTCTAACTTGAGCCGCGCCACGCGCTGATCTATCTCCGGCGGGACAGGGTATAAGCCGGGCTTCAGCTCCGTATGATGCTTGGCAATGTACGCGAGCGTGAGCGCTTGGAGCGCAAACGACAGATCCATAATTTCGACGGGATGGCCATCTCCGGCGGCTAGATTGACTAAGCGCCCCTCAGCAAGAAGATAGAGCCGACGCCCGTCCTTGAGCTCGAACTCCTCGATATTCACTCGAATCGAGCGCCGCGCGACGGAGAGCTTTTCTAGAGCGGGCTTGCTGATCTCGACGTCAAAGTGCCCTGCGTTTGCCAAGATCGCGCCATCTTTCATGACTTTCAGAGACTCTTCTGTAATGATATCTTTGCATCCCGTCGCGGTGACGAATATGTCACCCAAAGGCGCGGCTTCGACCATCTTCATGACGCGAAAGCCGTCCATGACGGCTTCTATCGCACGCACGGGATTGACTTCCGTCACGATGACGTTGGCCCCCAGCCCCTTGGCGCGCAGGGCGATTCCCCGCCCGCACCACCCGTAGCCTGCGACAACCACAGTTTTGCCGGCAATCGAGAGATTGGTCGTTCTCATAATCCCATCCCACGTGGACTGCCCCGTGCCGTAGCGATTGTCAAATAAGAATTTCATCTGGGCATCGTTGACGGCGAACATCGGGAACAAGAGCTTATTTTGGGCGACAAGCGCTCGCAGACGCCGTACCCCCGTCGTGGTCTCTTCAGTGCCGCCGAGAATATCTTTTGCTAAGTGAGAGAGTTCGCCGTGGAGGAGTTTTGTAAGATCCCCGCCGTCATCTAAGATAATATGGGGCTTGGTCTGCAAGACGGCTTTCAAGTGGGATTCGTATTCGTGGGATGTTGCGCCACGCCAGGCAGCGACGAAGATCTCTCCCGACGCAGCTAAAGCTGCTGCGACGTCGTCTTGGGTGCTCAAGGGGTTGCAGCCTGTCACAGCGACTTGAGCGCCGCCAGATTTGAGAACTTGAGCTAGATACGCAGTCTTCGCTTCTAGATGAATGCTCAGAGCTAATCTGAGATTCTTGAACGGCTGCTCGCGCTCGAATTCAGACTTAATTTTGTTCAACAAGCTCATGCGTCGCTGGACCCACTCGATCTTCTTCTGCCCTTGGGCTGCTAAAGACGGATCGCGAATGATGCTCATCGTCTGCCTCCTGAAGCCTTGAGGTGCGCCCGCGCCTTGGCTACACAACCGGTGTCAAAGAGCACGTGGCCATACTGCAGAATCTCGCGCACTAGCAGCGACTGCGCCGTATCGAGCTCTTGTGGTGTTAAGCCGAGGATGTCCGCTGGGGCATCGCTCGTCCAGCGTTCGGCGAGGAAGAGCCGTCGCGCTATGCGATGCTGCCCTTGAAAATCTTCAGAGATCACGGCCAAATCGAGATCGCTGCTGGGATAGGCTTCGTCCCTCGCCCACGACCCAAACAGAATGACCCCTTGCAGACGAATTTCGCGGCGGAGCCGGCGGATAAAACGCTCAATCGCCCTCTGATAGTCCTTTTTCAGCATAGGCGATCAACTCCTTGGCTGCGTCGAGCAGTTCTTGAGCGATAGCTTCATCATAGAATTCGTGAGGCGAGCCGCCAACACTATTGGGATAGCGTGCGTCGCTGTAGTGTACGTCCAACTTTCGTGCCAGCGTGAACAGCTTCTTATCAACGGGGAGCTTCTTGTGGAGCTTCTTCAGCATGGCTGCGCACGAGTGAGTGCGAAACTCCATGAGATATTTCGCTAATAACGCTTT